>JBNJEM010000665.1:0-4370 GCA_051745935.1 Planctomycetota bacterium | reverse complement strand
GCTCTTCCTGGTCAATGAGAAGAAAGCCTCGTGGAGTTCGTTCAACCAGGCAGTTTGTGGGCTACGCTTCCTCTATGAAGTGACTTTGCAACGCCCTTGTGAGGTTCGACACATTCCCTTCGGCAAGCGGCCGAAGAAACTCCCTGTGGTGCTTTCTGACGAAGAAGCGTCGAGGCTATTCCAATGCATGCACAATCCGAAACATCGAGCGGCACTACTGACCTGTTACGCGGCCGGGTTACGGCTTCGGGAAGCGACCCATCTCCGCATTCCGGACATCGACGGAACTCGGCAGCAAATCCACATCCGAGCCGGAAAAGGAAGCAAAGAGCGAATCGTTCCCGCGTCGCCCCGGTTACTCGACGAACTCCGCGAGTACTGGAAGATCAAACGCCCAAACAACTATCTTTTCCCTGGCAAGACACCGGATACGCCCCTGTCTTCGCCCACCATTCAGAAGGCGTGCAAGCTGGGAATCGCCCAGGCGGGGATCCGCAAGGCGGCCACGCCGCACACGATGCGTCACAGCTTTGCCACGAGCATGTTGGAGGCGGGAGTCGACTTGCTGACGATCAGCAAGCTACTGGGGCACTCCAGTTTTGTGACGACGATGATTTATCTTCACGTGCGACGGCAACACTTCGATCGCTCGCCCAGTCCCATCGATTGGCTGCCGGTGCGGCAGTGTCCGAAGTGGGCCGAGGCGAGCCTCTCGGAATCGATCTTGCCGGACGCTCCCGAAACGCCGACGGCGGAACGGCCTCGCATGAGCGAGGACACCGGCGAGACGCCCACGGACGAGTCACGCTCACCGGTCCGCAGGACGTCGGGACGAAAACCTCGAAAGAGACGGCGCAGGTAAGCTCGCCCCCGACTCCCCGGGTCATCGACGTTCTGCGAAGCTATACGCCGAGCCTTCTGAAACGCGTGCGTTTGGCGTACCAGGCAAAGAATGTCCTTTCGCGTATCTTGCTCTGCCGTACCGCGACGTTAAAAGGGCGTCGTTACAAGTGTCCAGAATGTCATTCGGAGTGCAACGTTTACAATTCGTGCGTCGATCGCCACTGCCCACAGTGCGGTGGAGCTCGGCGAGCGGATTGGCTGGAGAAGACCGAGCAGTTGATCTTGCCCGAGATCAACTACTTTCAAGTGGTTTTCACGCTGCCAGATCAGTTGTCCGGCCTAATTCTCGGCAATCGTGGGCTGCTGTATGACTTGCTATTTCGGGCCGCTTGGCGAGCCCTGGACGAGACCCTTCGAGACATCGGGCAATTCCAGCCGGCGGCGCAGCTCGTGCTGCACACGTGAAACCAACGGCTGGGTCACCATCCACATATTCATGCCTTGGTTCCCGGCGGCGGTCCTTCTCTCGATGGTCAGCGTTGGATCACCAGCCGTCACCCGACGCAATCACGTCGCCGAAAACCGTTCTTGGTGGACAATGTCGAGTTGGGGCGGAGCTTTCGTAAGCACTACGTGGACGGTCTTCGACGGTTGATCCGCAAGGGCGAACTACGGCTGGAGGGCGAGTGGTTCTGGCTGCAAGATCCGCCGCAGCGAGAAGTGTGGTTCGATGAACTCACCGCCACCGATTGGAACGTTTTCATCGAAGGTCCGCCCAACGGCAAGAGCCGACCGACGGATGTGCTGAAATACCTGGCACGGTATATGACCGGCGGCCCCATCTCGGACCGACGACTGATCTCGGACGAGGATGGCATCGTCACCTTCTGGGCTCGCAGCAAAGACAAAGGCAACAAGAATCGGTCAGAGCGGTTTCCATTGAAAGGCACTGAGTTCGTTCGCCGTTGGACGATGCACATTTTGCCCAAGGGCTACACGCGATCACGCGCCTACGGTGGGTATCACGGCAGGAAGCGAACCGACTACTTAGACCGCTGCCGCCAGTTGCTGAAGATCGCGGCCGACGCCCCGCTGAGCAGCGACGGTCGTCTCGACGACGCGAAGCCTACGGGGCCGATGTGTCCCCATTGCGAAGTTGCCATGCACTGCATCGGCCAGCAATCTCGCCCCAGTTGGAAGAAGATCTTCGAGCGACACATCTACGCGGACCCAGCGATCTATTCGCCGATGCATTACATCCAGTCACGCACTCCCAACGCCCACCCGATTGATGAATATGGATAGCAAGCTGAAACGAATAGGGTGGGAGGTGTGCGAACGAACTGACCATCGCACTTCGAACCTGCTGAAAAGACGGCACCGGTCCAGGAAACTCCAGGCGGATGGGCGTTTCCTGGGCTCTTCCGCAACATCGCGTCGAGCGTCCACGCCAGAGGTGCGTGACGACGTCAAGAATCAGGCCATTCACCCCATGCATCGGCATCCGAAATGGCGTTCTCTCTTGGAGCCGAAACTGGCCACCCAACATTCTCGCTTGGCACCGGCGACCGGGATCTGGTAGACTATCCCTCCTGTAAGTGGTCTCGCCGGTTGGAATCCGCATAAGGCTGGACGTCCGCTTCCCGGCTCAGTTCAACGCCCAATCTATCCTGCCTGCTCCCGTCGGCCAGTCATCGGGCACTCCACGCACATGCCACGGGAGCAGGCAGGATAGATTGCAATACGTTTTTAACGGGGCGGCGGCGCAACAGGAACGACTCGGAACCGCCGAGAACCTTTCGGGTAGTATAGCCGCTGATCGGCCCGAAGTGTAGCCGCTTCCGTTCAACGGCTAGTTGTGCCGCATTTCACAAACCACGCAAACGGTCAAGTTCGGCGCGGCGTGCATCAACGCCCAGTTTCAGACGCGAAAGCAAGGAAGCCACACCGCCCAGTGCCTCAATCGAGTGTTCATACCCAACGGTGGCCCCAAGATAATGTTCGGCGACGCAATTCATTGTTTGGCGTAGCGCCGCCAATGCGTCTTCGACATCCTGACGCGACGCATGCGCCAATGGAACCGGTGTCTCTCCTGCGAGCGGCGGCAATTCGCGATGAGCAAGCCGTCTGTTGCGCAAGTTACGCGCGAATTGTGTCTTGTTGTTTGCCTTTTCTGCGTGTGACACGACACGCTCTTTGAGTTGTTGATCGGGAATCAATTCGCCGATACGGCGAACCGTAAGTGTATCCTTACCAGCTGATTTCGCCGGATCAGTGAGGCGGCATAGATGCAGAATCATATCTTCCCACATCATGCGTTGCAAATTGCCGAAAAAGTCAGGGGCCGTCTCATTGAGAAGATCAATGGTTTCTTGCGTGTCGGCAAAGAGCCCGCGAAAGTTGATCCATTTCAGGTGAAGCCATGCAAGTTGATTTCGCAGCGCGAAATATCGTTCGCCGAGCGGGTCCGGCATCGCGGCGACACACTCCGCTCGGATTTCTTCAGCGGTCTGCGTTTCTGCCATGTGTAACGACTCGATTCTTGTGGCATAACGACCGGGGATAACGTGGAAATGAGGGGCCGTTGAGCGCGCCAGCGGTCAATCGTACCCCTCCATTTCATTGTTCGCTCGTACGTCTCTTGTAAGCATGGCACTGGTGCATGAATGGGCAATCTGGATTTTCCTCCAGTTCAAACCACTTGAAAGCATCGCAGCGTCCGCTGTTGAAATCTGTTGCTTCGCCGTAACGAGTATTGGTTCGTCGAAAAAGACGAGAAGCAGCAAAGCCAACTGGTTCCACTATCGGATTTTAAGGACGAAAGCAGACACGCTGATTTTTCCTACGACGTGGCCGGGCGGCGGACCGGCCTGACCGACCCGGAGGAGAACACCACGCAGTGGACCTACGGGGCACACGGTCACATGATCAGCGAGACGATCACGGTCAGCAGTAACCCGCTGTCGCGCACCTTCGAGTACGACGCCGCCGGGCAGCTGAGCCGGCGAATCGACCGCAACGGACGGGTCATCGAGTACAGCCGGGACGATTTGTTGCGGCAGACGGGGGAGACGTGGTACAATAATGTCACGGACGCGGACGCCGCGCAGAATGCGGTCGCCACCATTACAACCGAGTATGATGAAGCCTCGCGGGTCGCGGGGGTGGATGACGGCAGCACGGTGCTCGGCAGCAGTTACAGTGTCTTCGGGACGCTACTCGAGAACACGCAAGATTTGGGTGGGCTCTCGGACACCGTGACGCAGACACACGGTTACGATGCCGCTGGCCGGCGGCAAAGCACGTCGGTCGAGCTTGGCACGACCGACGACTATGTGAATCGCTATCAGTATGACCAGGTGGGCCGGCTGACTCGGGCCACGCAGGCGGGGCAGACGGGCGGCAACACGGTAGCGGCCAAGCGGGTGGATCTCGTCTACGGACGCGATGGGCTGTCCATGCACATGGATCGCTACGCCGACCTACAGGGAGCCGATTACGTGGCAGGCACCGATACGGTCTTCGAC
>JBNJEM010000664.1:0-4381 GCA_051745935.1 Planctomycetota bacterium | reverse complement strand
CCCGGCGCCCGATCGTCTCAATACCGGAGACCCTCATGGATGTTTTGAAACGACCCGAGACATCACACGGAAGACGTCTCGCCGCATGGATAGGGAAAAGCACAAAAATGACCGCGTTCCGTCACCCGTTTCGGCCATTATCCTCTCACCTCGCCTGGATCCCGTCCCAGCCCGCCGCTCTGGCCCACATCCCCCCGCTTGGACTCGCTACACGGGGATCGGAGGCTCGATTACTTTTTCCCTTTAAGTAATGAGCCACCCCGCTCCGGACGTTCTCCCCGACTCCCTGACGCTGCTTCCACGTGCGCTGTCACCGTCACGCGGACTGGCTATCCGCTATTCCTGAAAGGACGCGATGAGACCAGCGGTTGGCCGTCAAGTGAGACTCACCCTTCCCAGAGCAAGAGACCAAATACGGCCTTTTAGCGACATCGACTTGTCCGCCCCGTTGTGACCGATCAGGCCAACAATTTCGCCTGGCGCCACCTCGCCCCCCACTCCGTTCAGAACCGGCTTCTTGCCGTATCCGGCAACGACATCTTCGGCCGTGAGCAGCCAAGCCTCTGTCTGCTGCACGGCAGCTGGTTGTCGGGCGATTCCGTTCTTTCGCGACCGTGGGTGGTTCGTCAGGGGACATCCACCAGAGCGAAGAATTCGGCCGATGTCACAATACGAATACCTTGAAAGCTGCCCAGCGGCAGCAGGTGTCGGCGGTCTCCGGTTACGATGTGAGTTGCGCTGCCGAGCACCGCACATTCCAAAACCTTGTCGTCATCCGGATCCGCGGCGATCACCTTCAATTCCTTACCGATGCGCACCAGTTGGAGGAACGAAAGAAGGTCGGCAAGCGTTTCGGCCACTTGTACGGGAGAGAACTTCAGCTTCGCCTCCAACTTCTGCATGAGTTCCTCAAGGATTTCGGCGCACGTCAGTCCCGTGACGCTTCCCGCCCGCGCCAGTTCCAGGCACTCGTACGGCTTGCCCTTCCAGGCGAGGCCGGAAAAAAGGACGTTCGTGTCGAAGACGGCTACGGTCGGCATTCCCGATCCTCGTGTACCAGATCGTCGATCAGCGCCTCCCGCTCCTCGTCCGAGATGGCGTCCCAATCCAGCCCGCGTTGTTCGCAGAGCTGTCGGATCTGCGATTCGGCGTAGACGACTCGCTGCTCACGGCCCGGAGCCGCATCTTCCGCCAGCGTCAACAAAGCCGCTCGCTTCTGCGCCGGGGGCAACTGCTTTACCAACCCCACCACCTGCTGATCGCTCAATTCCAATATCGCCATTGCTAGTACCTCCAATCTGTATTCTACGCGACACGAGACGGCTCGTGCCACCTCAATTGCGGATCAGTGACTCGTTGCGTCGCCCTGAGAACGAAAAGTGAACCGGCGAACGTTGGCGACTTGAACACGCGGTGCCTGGACCTGTGGGGCGGCACGTCCGGCACCTGCCACGGGTTCGACCGGTTTGGCCGGGCGGTAAACCATCTGTGGCAGGATTACGGCGCCTCGGCCGACGCCGACCGCGGCCCGCACCCTGGCGGAGCCCTGCTGGGAGCGTTGACGGGTGTCGGCCATCGCCATGTCTCTCGCGCTGGCTCAGCCTGCCACCCGACCCGCGCCACCTCGTAACGTGCCCGCCCGGCGCCCGATCGTCTCAATACCGGAGAGCGTCATGGATGTTTTTAAACGACCCGAGACATCACACGGAAGACGTCTGGCCGCATGGATAGGGAAAACCGCACAAATGACCGCGTTCCGTCACCCATTTCGGCCATTATCCCCTCACGTCGCCTGGATCCCGTCCCGGCACGCCGCTCTGGCCCACATCCCCCCGCTTGGACTCGCCACACGGGCATCGGAGGCTCGTTTACTTTTTCCCTTTAAGTAATGAGCCACCCGCTCCGGACGTTCTCCCCGACTCCCCAACGCTGCTTCCACCCGCGCTGTCATCGCTACGTGGGACCGTTATTCTGCTAATCCCGAAGAAGGGACTTGCAGCTCTTGCAGCCCTGCCCCACACGACGCCAAGGCCAACGTCAAAGCAAATGCTCCCAACGTCCCGGATCACGCCGCAAATCGGCAACAGCAACGATCTGGATTTCCTCGGCGGCCGCATGATAGAACAGGGCAAACGGGAACCGATGAACAAGGCAGCGGCGAAGGCGCGATGATACTTTCGCCCACATTTCCGGGTATCTCTCGATTCGCTCCAAAGCCGCCTCCACCTCGGACAGGAAGCGGTAGGCCAGCCCGGGTTGCTTTCCTTCGTAATACTCGGCTGCTTCAGTCAGTTCGCGATAAGCCGCCGACGTGAAACGAACGTTCATCGTCCCGTCTTTTCGCGAAGCTCTTGAAGGACCTGATCAGCACCGACAAGGGGTAGGCGCCCCGATTGGACCGCGTCCAACCGGCGTTCCGCCTCGTCGGCCCAGTTGCGAGACCGCTCCCGCACTCCCTCGGGCAGAAGCGACTCCCACAAGACCTCGACGAGGTGCAAGCGATCTGATTCTGGCAACGACAACAGTTGGCTCTCGAATTCTGCTAACGACACGGTTTCTCTCCAGGGCCACGGCGGATCTCTCCATTCTACAACCTATATCCCGGTCAGTCACCACACCACGCCGCCGGGAACGAGTCCGGGGGTGTCAGGCGTAGTCACGTCTCCGGGTACCTTTGGTGACGGCCGTACGTCGTCTCGAAGATTAGCCAATCTAACGCGCCTACCGTCCTTGAGCGACAGAGTACTGCTCTCTACGGGGCAAAACGCACCGTCTGCATAGATGGCAGCAACGTTCTTCCTCATCGTGTCACCTCCGTACGCATTCTAGCACACAGACTCCGCACAGGTGAGGTTCCTCCGGATCGAGAACCAAAGCGGACGCCATAAACGACTGGGATCACCGGCCGGTGGTCCATGACTCGTCCATTTCAAAAAGACACCCGAGTCGCCGGTCAACATCGCCGCCGGCCCGTCACCTCCAATCGGGTCGGGCGGCTTCCGGTCGCGCACCACGCGGTAGAGCCAGGCCCGGGATTGTCGGGCTTTGCCGAGAGACCCGCCAGTTCCACTAGCGCTTCCTGAACGCAGTCTTACGGCGCAGCGGTCCACTGGGCCGCGTAAAGCTCCAACGCGGCGCCGTGGCGACTGAGCATTTCCGCAATCAATCCCGCGCCGTTCGGGTGCGGCATTTTGGGCTCGAACGTCGCTGTGCTAATCTGCAATGGAAAGGACGCTAATACTAATGCCCTCCTCTCTGAGCGAAGAGTCGGCGAATCGCAGTTAGCATCATGATCGGGATAATCATACTTCCGCAAATAATCCCAGTGCAGACGAGCACAAACACTCCACGTTCCAAGGGCATTATCGTGTCGCCCACCTCGATTCTCAGTTCTACTACTCGTACAAGCAACCACACCCCAGCCAAGGAAAGACCACCCGTGCAGATACACATAGTGCACGCTGTGAGGAAACGTGACCTAGTTTTGACGATAGAAAAACCCCAATAAACAGAATTCTTAAATACGCTATTACCAAACATGGAAACCTGGGCGAAATGGGGAGGCGATTTGGGATATCCACGCAACACCGCCAATCTGGAATCTAACTCAGCTTATGCAACTATTTCTTGCTCAGAGTGCACCATAAAACGAGCATCACAGGTGCTTCGACAGGTGGTCATTGCCTCGACCGCTCCGGTACCGGTCTTCGCGTGCACATCAAAACATTAGCAGATGCAAATATTGTCTCTCATGTAGTTGGCAGTGTCCTTAATCTCACTGATTGCATCAATAACACAACCAGCATAAATAAGCCCGTCCGCGGTAAAGGCAAGATAAATCCCCCATCCTACAGGACCTGAACCAGCGGCGATTGCTCCTAGGCCGATGAGGGCCCCCGTGACATCTTGTAGGACATGAACCCCCAAATAGCTTGACCCAACATCCTTCATGTACCCGGCTGCTAACTCAGTGATTTGGTTATTGCACTCTTGCTTCGCGTCATCGATTTTACCAGGTTTGTCAGAGCAGCACACTTCTTTAGACGGAGGATCTACCTTAGTAGCATCATAATCTGCAATACTTGTACCTTCATGTGAACCGAAACAGGTCACCGCAGTAGAGACACCTGGTATCCAGTCATACCACGCCAACCCGAACGCGTCCAAGTGGTTCGCAGGATTGGCACTGGCATACTCGTAGATGTTCATACCGACTCTTAGCCCGATCGGATCCCGACTGACGAACCGCCCCAATTGCGGATGGTAGACCCGATGCCTTGTGTAGTAACTGACACCCTTTTGGCATCGCGTGCTGATCCACTCTGTATTTGCAGGGGGTTTTGCACGCGTGGTGGGCCCTAGCGACTGGGGTCCCGGTTTT
>JBNJEM010000663.1:0-4395 GCA_051745935.1 Planctomycetota bacterium | reverse complement strand
CTTCGACAAATACGGCCTGACCGTCGAGCTGGCTCTCCCCATCACCGAGTTCGTGGTAGCCCACATCCGCCCCTGCCGGCGCGGCGTCTTGCTCGGACTCGCCGAGGCGTACCAGGCTCAGGACCGCGTGCGCGACGCCCTCGACTGTCTCAAGAAGCTCCGCCGGGAGATGCCGGATGACGTGGTCGTGAATCTCTCCATCGCCGAGCTGCTCACGGAAGCGTATCCGCACAACAAGCGGCTGGCCAAACAGATCGTCCAGCTGGCCGGCGACGTGGACAACGAGTCCTCCGTCCACGCGGGCCTGATGCTCTACAAGGCCCAGGCCCTCCGCACGCTCGGCCTTTTCACCGCGGCCCGCGACGTGCTCACCCCGGCGCTCCGCATGACCAAGAATTACCCAGCAAACGTCAGCGGAAATTATCCGTCCAGGGGCATTCCATGTCAGAGAAGTGTCAGAGAACTGGTGACAAGAGAGCCTAAATCGTGTAATCTATGGAAAACGTGGCGAGTCCATTTGGTTCGCGCGTGAACGAGTAAGTGCTTCCCCTGCAGTGACTTATGACTGCTTGTGCCGAATACAGTTGTCGATTGGTCACTGGCCTCCGGCGCCGAAGGTTGCAGAGAGCGAATCCTGTCGGGGATACTTGGGTCTAAATGTCCTGTATTGAAGACGCCGTGAGCATAAACGCTTGCGGCGTTTGCATTTACGCGACGCAACTCTAGCCCGTCTTTGAGCTTCGGGCCGCTGCCCGGCTCACCCAAAGCCTACCCATTTCGGCACCTTCGTTGCAAATCCCGGAAAATCGCGGCAAATCCCGGAAAGTTATATAGCACCACAGCGCTCACCACGGGGTCGAAATCGGAGAAAAAGAGCACCGTGGAGAGCACCAAAAGATGCTCGGGGTTGGGCCGATTTGGTCGCCGAGAATGCCGTGCTCGCTCCGGTGCTGGGGCGAGTCCCAAGGGCGAAAATGGGCTCGGTGACCGCGGCCGTCCAATACCCCGTTGGGCTGGGAACTCGGTCTCCGCTCAGCGTGAGCTGACATGTTCCGTACGGGGCTGCTGGCTCTCGTCCACAGTTGTCCCTACGCCCGCCGTGTGGCCACACGTGCGAACGCGATCGCAGGCTGGCAACCGAGCGTCGAGTCCGGAGCCGACGCGGCCACTCGTCCATAGTCAGGGCCAGCCAAGCTCCTGTAGACATGCAATGACGGGGGTTCGCCCCGCTCCAGTCGGGCTGTCGGTCTGCACGTCCCGTCGAGCACAAATGGTGTCGCAGCCAGTCGGCCTCCGGACCCGAAGCTAGAGGTTCGAATCCTGTCGATCATTGGTCGGGCGGCGCGAGAATTCGCTTGATCGCGTCTTCGTCGGTGGCAAGTATTCCAGCTTCGACGATACGAGGCAGGAGATCACGATATGCCTCTCGCCCTGCGAATGCGCGGCGAAAGTGCGGCAATGCGTCGTCTATTCGACCCAGCTTCGAAAGGCACACACCATGCCAGAATGCCATTTCAAGGTCATTGGGCACGAGCTTCTCGGCCAACGTGAAAGCGGCCTCCACTCCCTCAATGTCTCTCCTCTCGGTTGCGCGCCACCCTTCCCTAGCGTGGTTCGCAGCCCGCTTGATGACCATCAAACGCCGAAGCTCCTTGAGAGGATTAGAGCTGTCATCAACTCGAACGTTGTAGATGTAGTCCGCGAAGTGATCGCCGGTATATTCACCGGAAACCACAACCAAGGCCGCCGATTGCCTGCCCCGCAAATCACCCCCACGTTTTTCAGCCGCTTCGAGGGCAACCATTAAGCGTTCCCCCAGATCACCATCCGCTTCCTCAAAAGCTTCGGCCATAGCCGTCCATACATGGTCCGCAAGCATGAGGTTAGCTTGCGCGGCGTAACCATCGCCGATTTGGTGCCCGGCCATTTCGATGCACTCCGACCCCGTGTGTACTGCTACGTTGCCACTAGCATCCAGCATGGCAATCTGACGAGTCTCTGCCCCTTTATCGTCCGCCAGAAGCACCCGTAGCACTTTCGTCGCCTCGACTTTGGACCGCATCAATTGTAAACCGAGCCTGCCGAAACTGGGGTCCACAAACGACTGTGTTGCCACTACACCGACGCCCGGTTCGGCCCAGGCCACGTCGGCACCGACCGCGAAGTAGCGAGACTGAACTGCGATTCCCATTTGGCCTGTGCGAGCGTCGCGAGCCACGATCGAATATGTGTGGGCAAGTCGGAAGTCCGTCGGAAGCGGTCTTGCTTTACCACGAGTTGACTGCTCTTCCCCCAAAACGCGAGACAACAAGAGGGCGAAGGCGATCCCCCAGACACCTAGTAATCGCAAAAGAAGATCACGGCTCAGTGTCGTACTCCAGTGTTAGCTGTGCAGTTCTCATCATATTGCTGAGTTGGCGCCATTGCCGCACGGGGCGAACATCTCACGGGGCATCGCATTGTCTTTACGTCCAGGAGAACCTCACTTGAGCAAAATACTATCGTATGCGATACCCGCTCGATGGAGGTATATCTTGCCGTCGCGGCATCCGGCTGCCACGATCCGGTTATCGTTCGAAATCGCCATACAGGTATAGATGTGCCAGCCATCGTTGATGGTGAGTCGCTCCTCTCCCAGTGGAACGTCCCAAACCTTGATCATACGGTCGCCGCCCGCAGAGATCAATGTCACTTCGTCATCAAGCCAGCCGATAGAATGCACCCCCACCTTGTGCCCATGCAGCGCGGTGGGCTGAAAGGTCGGACGGTCCCAGACAATGATCTTCCGCGCACCCGGTCCCTGCTCACCGTAGGCGAAGCTGGCCGCCAAAAAGTGTCCGTTCGGGGAGCAAGCGACACGATTCACGTGTATCTCAGGAGTGTCAGGCAATAACACGGTCTCACCAGTTTCATAATTGCGGAGGATTACGCGCCCGTCATCGGTTCCAACAAGCAGCGTGGTGTCGTCGGGGCAGAACGCCAATGAGCTTACTCCGACCTCGCAGACTTGCCATTCGCACTGCATGGTGCGGTCATCGACGCACCAAACGATAATCCGACCGTTATTGCACCCTACGGCTAGCACGTGCCCGTTTGGCGAGAACGCGATACAGGAAGTACTGGTTTCATCAGAACCTGGAAGAAGCGCCGACACCTGTCCTTTGAAAGTCTCGAAGATCTGCACGCTCGCGCTGTCGCTAGCTCCAACGGCCACTTGTCCGCGAACTGAGGTGGCGATGCATGCCACGTCGACGCTTGTCGAGATAGGGGACAAGCTGACGGCGCCGCGACTTTTGAGGTTCCAGCGCTGGATCTCTGGTGCAGGTGCATTAGCGATCGCCATAAGCGTCTCGTTGTCCGATGAAAATACAATATCTCGCACGCTTTGACCGCTGTCCAGAATTCTTTCTTCTGAAAGACTTGGGAGCTTCCGAAACACAATTCCCTCGGTTATCGACCCATGGACGATTGTGCCGTCGCGCAAGTAGTCGAGTGCGTAGAGCCCGCAGCAGCCGCTCAGCCGGCCAATCCTCTCAAAATCGGGGACGCTCCACACCGTCACAATGCTGTTTCGGTGACCGGCGCTAAGTGTCTTATTGTCTGGTGAGAATGCCACGGATCGCACTTGATCTTCCGCGACTGTGAGAATGCGAACGAGTTCGCCCGTGTTTGGGTCCCATACCCGTAGACTTCTGTCTGCGCTACATGTCGCGAGAAAACGTCCGTCTGCAGAAAAGGCCACGCCGAATACGGGAGCAGTATGCCCCGTCAAAACAAAACGCTGTTCATTTGACTCGACATCCCACAATCTAATTGTGCAGTCGCTGTCATAGCTCTCAAGGCTACCACCTCCGGTGGCCAACCAACGCCCGTCGGCCGAGAATGCCATTGCACGCACACAGTCGGCGTGCTCCTCCAGCCTTCCCGGTAAAACTCTTTCATCCAGCGAATGCAGTGCTACCGTTCCGTCGTCTTTCCCGACTGCTAGGGTCTGGTCGTCCGGTGAAAAGCAAGCAGATACAACTTCGTTCTCGCTCTCAACGCTTCCGATTGTGCGAACTTCCCCCGTTTCCATGTTCCGAAGAAGAACGCAATTGAGGTCGTTGCTCGGGTACACGAGTGTCCTGCTGTCGTTCGAAAAAGCGACGAAGCTCTGCCGCCAGCGCCATTGCCCCTTGTGCCGCTCGAACTTGCCGATGTACTCTTGCATCCTGGTATCCAAATTGATCAACGTCGCAACATGTTCCTTTGGGTGGGCTACTGCCAGCCATTTCTCATCTGGTGAAACGTCGAGCCTAAGAATCTCGTGTTCAAGCTGATACTCTGGCCACTGTACGGACTTGGCCAGCGATGCCAGACACCCTGAAATCCCTGCTGGACTTGGCCGCGCGGATC
>JBNJEM010000662.1:0-4404 GCA_051745935.1 Planctomycetota bacterium | reverse complement strand
ATAAATAGCACCCAGAAGCCGCCGAAACGTCCGAATCTTCTGATGATTTGCCCTCGGATCCTGCTGCGATTGTCCGGCAGAAAGAGGTATTGACTTCAACTCAACATCGTCCATGATCGACTTCAGTCGGTGAAGAACCCCTGCCGGACGGAAGCAAACGTGACATTCGGCGGGCGGCACCCGTGAACGGTCGAGCGGCAAGGCCTCGATCATGCGGCTCGCACCTGTCCCGATCCGCTACTTCTCGAAGTGATCGGATGATGTCCATGTCCAAAGTCAGCGCCGGATTGCTGATGTATCGTATTCGAGACGACACGTTGCAGGTTCTTCTCACACATCCGGGAGGTCCATTCTTCCAGAACAAGGAGGAGGGGGCGTGGTCGATTCCGAAAGGAGAGATCGAACCGGATGAAAGCATTCTCGAAGCGGCAAAGCGGGAGTTCGAGGAAGAGATCGGCATCACGCCGACCGGCCCCTTCACCGATTTGACTCCCGTGAAACAGAAGGGAGGCAAAACCGTTTACGCATGGGCTTTGGAAGGCGACTGCAACCCCAACGCCATCGTCAGCAACACGTTCACAATGGAATGGCCTCCGAAATCGGGTCGGCAGGTGGAGTTTCCCGAGATTGACCGGGCGAAATTCTTCGACGTGGCCGTGGCGAAACGGAAGATCAATGCGGCGCAGGCGGCGTTGATCGACGAGTTGGAAGAGATTATGAATGGCCCAAGCTGAACGGCACCTGCCGGCCTCGACAAAAGATTCTTCATACTGGCGTCCGCTGTTGAACGCGTAATGGATGTCGCCGACCTCGACTGCCGCTTGGTAGTTGTATCAAATCGAGTACCTCCCGCCCCAAAAGCGGCGGGACGGCACGGACAACAAAGCCCGCCGCAAATGGCCTGCCAAAACAGCGGACCCGCAAACCCGCTGGTGCGGTGCTTACCTGAAGATCGACGTGGCCAAGCGCGCGTTGAACACCCCTCCTCGGTTCCGAGACGGCAACTGCCCGCGTGATGTGGAGTGGTTGTTCACGGAGCGTCCACGTCGCTCTTTCCCCGGGCTGTTACAATGGTTTGAGTTGAGGGGCCCATCAATTCAACAGCAAAGGAGACAACGATGCAAGCCTTATGTCAATCAGTTCTTGTGATGACGTGCGCCATCGCCACGGCGGCCGAACCGGTCAACATTGGGACACGAGTTGAGCTTTTCGTTGATGATTTCCTCATCGAAACCATGTCCGGCGATGTGACCCAACATCCGCACCGCCCCGTCCCGAAAGAAGTGGTTCTGGTGACGGGAGCCCCCTGGGAAGGAAACACGAGTGCGTACTACACGGTCTTTCAGGACGACGACCGGTACCGGATGTATTATCGGGGCTCCCACCACGACGAGGAGGCACGCAAATCCGCTCATCCCGAAGTGACGTGTTACGCGGAAAGCAAGGATGGAATCCACTGGACCAAACCGTCGCTCGGCTTGTACGCCTTCGAAGGGTCGAAAAAGAATAACATTACGTGGGATGGAATTGGCACCCACTGCTTCGTGGCTTTCAAGGATAAAAACCCCAACTGCCCCCCTGAAGCACGCTACAAAGGGATCGCTCGTGGCCGGCCTCGTGGCAAACGCGGCCTGTACGTTTTTCGATCCCCCGATGGCCTCCATTGGGAACTGATGGAACCGGAACCGGTAATCACCAAGGGGGCTTTCGATTCCCAGAATCTGGCGTTTTGGGATCCGCACACCAAGCAATACCGTGAATACCATCGCACGTTCGTGGACGGTAAGCGAGCGATCATGACCGGTACGTCGGACGACTTTATCCATTGGACCGAGCCGGTCTTGTTGAAGTATCCGGAAGCGCCCGCCGAGCACCTTTACACCAACGCGGTGTTGCCGTACGAGCGAGCCCCACACATTCTCATTGGATTTCCGACGCGATATCTGCCTGAGGAAGGACAGCGGGTGGAGCCCACGTTCATGGCCAGCCGCGACGGCGTGACCTTCCGGCGCTGGCTTGATCCGGTGATTCCCGAAAGCGCCCCGCGGGATCGCGAGGGGAATCGAAGCAACTACATGGCGTGGGGACTGGTCGAGCTGCCCGATCGCCCCAAACATCTCTCCGTCTATGCCACCGAGGCATATTACACCGGTCCGGACAGTCGGCTGCGTCGTTTCGAGTACCGGAAGGACGGTTTTGTTTCCGTGCGGGGCGGGCCAGACGGCGGCGAACTACTCACCCCGCCGCTCGCCCTCGGCGAAACAGCCGAACGGCTGGTATTGAACTTCAAGACACAAGCCGGGGGGCTCATCAAAGTGGGACTGGAAACCGTGGACGGCACCGCCATTTCGGGGCACGGCATCAAAGAGTGCGTCCCGCTCAAAGGAGACCGCATTCAGGAAAATGTAAGCTGGAAACGTGGGGCTGACATCAGTGGGTTGAGCGGCAAAACCGTCCGGATCCGATTCCAGCTGAGGGCGGTCGACTTGTACTCGCTTCGCTTCCAGCCCTGGCTTCAATAACGGCCGGTTGGGGGCGGAGTCTCGGATAACCTGATCGCGGCGGAAACTGGATCGGGACCACTTTTTCGGCCCGTAACAAGATCCGCGTCCTGTAGCCGTTCACCGGTGCCGCTACACGGCCTGGACACCAAGGCCCGCGTGGATGCCACGGGCTGGTCCGTGGCATTTGCGCCTCGAAAAGCCTTTCCTCAACCTGTGCAACGGACGTGCGGACGTGCGCGGATATCGGTCTTTTGACCGCGAATACGGGGGGAAGTGTACGCAGGCCTCCAGTAAGCGGCCGAAGTCCGAACACGCCCATTCGTGGTCCGCTTCATTCGCGCGGTGCGATGAGGGTCGATTTTCAGGGCCCGCGCGAATTCAGTTGACCGCGAATACGGGGGGAAGTGTACGCAGGCCTCCAGTAAGCGGCCGAAGTCCGAACACGCCCATTCGTGGTCCGCTTCATTCGCGCGGTGCGATGAGGGTCGATTTTCAGGGCCCGCGCGAATTCAGTTGACCGCGAATACGGGCTCGGTCGTCAGTTCGTCGGATGCTAGCAGTGTCGGCATGAATTGATCTTGGAAAAGTCCAGGTTTGGGGCTTCAATAGGGTAAAATGGCGGCCCCTTCTTAGGAGCCCATAGAGTGAACAAATACCCCTCCTCTGGTCTCGCGCGGACCAAGTTATGACCAAGGCCTTTTGTTACGATCCGAGAAACCCTAGTTTACCCAGTTTCCGGGCTTTTCATCAGTCCAGGCCAAGTTTCTCCCGGCAGTCGCCCTCGAGCGCCCGGATGCCTGGTTTTGCTTGACAGATGTCCTGGATCCATGCGATGCTGTGGGCAGCCAATAAGGGACGGCAGCCCGCCAACGCGTGTCGGCTCTCTTTGGCGTCGCACGCGGGTGTTCGGGAGATGGCCGATGGTGCAATGCGTGTGTGGGGCGCCGGGAGCGTGGCGTACTGAAGGCGCGTCATGTGCCGGGCCCGAGATGCGGCGGGACATTCCAAAAATCGAGGAGGGCCGGGGCATGGCAGGGTTAACGAGACTTCGGGCAGTTCGGGCAGCGTACTTCTGGACATTGTTCGTTGCGGTGATCTTTTTTGGGGTCGGTTGTGTGCAATCACTGCTGGCCGATGATTTGGCGGATGCCCTTTCGAACCACGTGGCGGCGGGCGAATTGGGGGCGGCCACTCAGAAAGCACGCGGAATCCCGGATCCGCAGGTCCGCGAGCGCTGGTTAGCTCGCATTGAGCAGGCGCGAGCCAAGGCTGGCTCCTCTCGGGATTCCACGGAAGCTCCTCTTGTTCTCCGGCGCGATCCAACTCGCGCTGGTCGAGTCGACCAGTCGGGCAGCCGGTCACGCGGGCCAGGCGGTGGAGCAGCCATGGCTGATTTCGACTCGCTCATCGACCTGATCACCGCGACCGTGGCCCCGGACAGCTGGGATATGGTGGGAGGGGCTGGCGCCATCGAGTCGTTCCCCACGGGGGTTTCGGTCGACACGTCGGGCATCATGACTGAATTGCGTCCCGCGGCGGACACCGAATCATTACGCGATGCGCGTGAACGGAGCTCGGCGGATTCGGGAAATCGGGATGTTCATTCCCAATCCGAGTTGCGCCAAGTATCGCTCGTTCGCTTGGAACGGCAACTCCACCGTTTGAAGGCGATGGATGAATCGCCCGATGAGGCCATGCGCTGCTTGGCGGGCGTCTATCGGGTCAAGTATTTGTTCGTGTTTCCCGAGATGGGCGACATCGTGCTGGCGGGCCCGGCGGGGGATTGGCACACTGACGCGGAGGAGCGTCTGGTCAACGTGGAGACTGGATCACCGGTCCTTCAGCTGGACGATTTGGTAACCGTATTGCGGAACGCTTACGAGCACCATGGTCGCATGGG
>JBNJEM010000661.1:0-4404 GCA_051745935.1 Planctomycetota bacterium | reverse complement strand
GCTGCCGAGCCGCGCGATACTTTGCATGAACTCCGTCCGGTCGACCGGAGTTCGCGAGTGAAAGGAGCGGGCATGAAGGGCATCGGGCTGGGCGACGGCGAGCGACTCGGTTGCCCGCTGGTGCGACAGGCGGCCCAAGAAGGAATACTCAATGCCGCCGCGGGTCACTTCGCAGTGAACGGCTCGCGGATTCATTTCCGAGAGCAGTTGCCGCAGGGGAGCTCGTCGAGGGGCGGGAACCAAATCAATTTTGTTCACCACGATGCCATCGGCCATCGCCACCTGATTGCGAGCGGCTTTGAGAAAGGGGGCCACTTTGGTGAAGTTGAGGGAGTCGACGACGCAGATATTTCCCCGTACGCGGAATTGAGACTTTATACTTGCTTCATCCAGTAATGATTCAATGTCCCGCGTTTCCGCCACGCCGGTTGCTTCAACCAACACGATCCCCGGTCTCAGGTCGGTGATTCGCGCGAATGCGTTGAGCAATTCGGTTTGGGTGCAGATACAGAACAAGCTGCCACGATTGATTTCAAAAAGGGGCCAGCCGGACTCATGGAACAGGCGACCGTCGATTCCTTCTTGTCCAAACTCATTGATGATCAATGCTGGATGTAATTGAGTGATTTCCGGACACTGAAGCAGGTTTTGGAGCAGTGTCGATTTGCCAGCACCCAGGTAGCCGGTGACCAATAACACATCGATGGAGCTCGTCATCGCAAGTCTTTCATCCACTCTTTGACGGCGGCGACATTTGGTACGTGACCGATACTCTTCACGCGATGCCGGACGACAACGACAGCTGGACATTGCCCCTTGGTCAGGCCGTATGAGGCGATGGTTTCGTCGTCATGCACGGCCTGCACTTGCACAATCATTCCCAGCTCGGCAATCGCCCGCTCAACTTGCCGAACCGTCTCTTCCGTTTGTTCGTCGGCGGAACCCAGAACCAGTACTTGTCCGCCCCGGGCCAGGAGTTGGGACCGAAATTTCTCGTTAATGCGCTGCTGAATCGCCGCGATGAGCTCGTCTCGTGGTGGAATGCGAGAGATAAACTTGATCTTTCCATCGATGCAAATCGTGGGCACGTTTCGGACCATGAGACTGGTCATGAAGACCAGCGATTCACGATACTTGATCTTGTGTTCGCGCCATTCCACGATGCCTTCGAACTCAGGAGCCACCTGTTTCACGGCGCCGACCATGTAATGGCAGGGGGCACAGGCTTCGGAGTCGAGGGTGATGATATCGACGATGATTCTATCCCGCTCGCCATACTCCCGCAGGTCCAACCGGTCACCTTCCTTCATTTCCCGTCCGGCCGATCTGACGACATCTTGCTGGTAGGGGTCGCTGACCAGTTCATACACGGCTTCCAGGTTTTCCGGCGGGGTATCAAACGGAAGATCGCAGCCTGGCGAGAGCACGAAGCCGTGTGTTCCACCGATTTCCATGCAAGCGAGCGCGTTTCGCTGGGAATCCATTCGGCTGCCCAAGAGCAGCACGCTGGTCAGTTGCAGGTTGCCTCCAAAACTGATTCCCTTCTCAATGCATACGTCGCGCACATACTGCAGAGGAATGTTTTCGTCGACCGAGACGTTATCGGGGCCACACCTGCACATGACTTCAACGTTTTGTTGGGCATGACCGCACACGAAGAACGAACTCAATTTCCCCTGTCTGCGGATATCGTCGAAAACCGGTTTCGCTACCGGCAAGACGTACTCGGTGAATTGTTCCGGGCCAATCTGGCTGGTCATCGGATCGACAAGGGCGATGACATCGCAACCCGCCTTGACGTAGTATCGAGCCAGGGTGATCCCCACCTCTTTGCAGAAGGCCAGGACCCGATGCACGTATTCCGCTTGATCAAACATCTTCATGAAGATGTCTGTTCCCAGTAAGTGCAAAGCCAGTGTGAACGGGCCCGTGACCAGGCCGTACAGGCCGATGTCCGGATTGGACCGCCGCAGGCGAGACGTGGCTGACAGAGCCATGCCGATTCGCCCCTCGTGAGCCATTGGCATTTGAAAATCGTCTATTGCCCGTCCGTCGACCAGTGGATGAGAAACCACGGAAGGCGGGTTCTTCTCGTCCCAATTCAACTGGCACCCCAACGCCTCCGCCTCGAGCTGCAAGTCGAAAACAACAGGCATGCCATCCGGTCGGTATCGATCGATCGCCGCCTGCACCCCGGCCACGAGGTGTTCCTCATTCCGAAGGTACTCGTCCGCGGTGATTCCCAGTAGCGTGGCGGCGTGGCACCCCACGAACGGCACCCATGGCGGGCGATCAACCTCGCCACACCGCAAGGCTGTCAAAAGACGCGCCAAGCTGGTCATTACATGCTCCTTGTCATGGGTGAATTCGTGTTTTCAGCTACGATAGTATACCGGTCGCGGATGACTTTCTCCGCCGCGAGTCCGACCAACGGGAAGACGGCTTGCGTCGGGCAGCTTTCCACGATTAGACCGCCTTTGTCGGCGCCAAGAACGGCCTCCAAGCCTTTCGTCGTGACGTTGTCGGTTTCCATGATAGCCTCTTTTCAAACCTCAGTAAATCGCTTGGTTATGCTTCTCGCGCAAGTGACGTAATTCGAACAGCAGCCAGGTGCCGGTGAGCAGTGCGGAACACAAATCGGCCGTGGGGATGGCAATCCAAATGCCGTTGAGTCCCAGGAACCGCGGCCAGATGAGAATCGCGGGAATCAGTAACAGAACCTGCCTGGAGAGCCCGAGAAAAAGGGCATGTTTTGGTTTTCCGACCGCCTGGAAATAGCTGGCGCTGACGATTTGAAAACCAATGATCGGTAACATGATCAAGCAGATCCGAATGGCGTGCGTTCCCAGTTCCATGAGCGCCGGATCCCGCCGATTGAATAGGCTGATGACCTGGGCGGGAAATCCCATCACGATAACGAACCCCATGACGCAGATGGTCGTTGCCGTGAGGATGGCCAGTTGGAGTGTCCGTTTCACTCGATCGAATTGTCTTGCCCCGTAGTTGTAGCCGATAATGGGTTGGATGCCTTGATTCAACCCGAAGATCGGCATGGCAATGAGCAGCGCGACACTATGGATGATGCCGATCACCGAGATCGCCAGGTCACCCCCATGGATGCGCAGTTGATTGTTCAAAATGGCGTTCATGGCGCTGGCGGCTAACTGCATGGCGAAAATGGGGGAGCCGATGGAAAGAATCAGCCGGCAGCGAGCTGCCTGGAGCCAAAGATAGTGAGAGCGGAACTTCAACAATCCCCGCCCGCTGAGGAAATAACCGAGAACCCACGCGGCCGAAGCGATGTGAGATATCGTCGTGGCGGCTCCAGCCCCCTCCATGCCCCAACCAAAGACGAATAGAAAGAGCGGATCGAGCATCGTGTTGGTCGCGGCGCCGATCAGCATGGTGTACATGGCAACCCGGGGATTGCCTTCGCCACGAATCACGGCGTTGAGACCAAAACCGACCGCTTGGAAAACGGTACCGAGCACGATGATCCGCAGGTATTCCCGGGCAAACAGCTGGCTGTCAGGCCCCGCCCCAAAAACATTCAGCATGGGATCAATCAGAATCCAGGCCAGCACCGTGATCGCAACCGAGACCAGAACGAGAAGCACCACGCAGTTGCCGAGAACATGTTCGGCCGCGTCTCGTTTCCCTTGCCCGAGCCGGATTGAAATGAGAGCCGCTGCCCCGACGCCGATCAGACTGCCGAACGCCATCACGATCATCATGTAAGGAAAAGCGATGGTGGTGCCGGTGATGCCGATGGATCCCACCGCCTGGCCCACGAAGACGCGATCAACAATGTTGTATAGCGCTTGCGCCACCATCCCCAAGACTGCTGGCGTGGAGAATCTGAACAGCAGAGAAGGGATGCTTCCTTCTCCCAATATCCGGGCACGATCCATTGCGACTCAATGTGGTATTCTATGGGGGTGATGTTCCATGGGGTTGGAGACGTCCGTCGGATCACCGACCGTGGAGCCATTATCCTACACACTAACCATCGGGTCGCGATATGCCCCTTGTCGCGCCCCACACGCGCGGAAAGAAGAAAATGGATAGCGTAAAGGGACTGTTTCGTCGGCTGCGTTACGAGCGGGGGTTTGGCCCCGCTGACATGACGCGATTTCGCACGACCGCCCCGACCCTGCATGCCTCCACGGTCTTTGCGGGGGAATCCTCTGAATGGATTACGTATCTCGATACACCCCGCGAGCAGCGCTATGACAGTCCCATGAAGATCAACATCAAACTCGCCTCGCGACAGCTCACTTTCGTGGGAGACAACGACCCCTCATCCACGTTGGCTTGGCATCTCACGAAATCCTTTTCCGAGCTGCGGGATGTTATTTGCCGAAAAGCGTTCGTGCAAGCAGAATTCAATGGATTCGTGCTTGA
>JBNJEM010000660.1:0-4406 GCA_051745935.1 Planctomycetota bacterium | reverse complement strand
GTTTTTTAGGTGTCTTAGAGGTCCTTTCGTCTCAATACCGGCGAAACGAACGGCGCAACAATATGGATGGCAACGACTTGGAGTTTTTCCTCACCCCAGGGCTTCTCCTGGGCCCACTGGGCAACCTCTCGGGCTTTGGCCTGTTCGGGGGGGTATTTGTAGAGCAGTGACGCCGGCTATTGCAATCTGGTGCCCCCTATTCTCCGTCAGGGGCTCGTTCGCGAGCCAGCGGGCCGCGCCGCGAAGCTGCCGCGCCTGGTTTCCCGACTTCCGATGACTGAAATGCCATACAACGCGCAGGGCTTCTAGCGTAACGGAGCGCGACCCGTGAAGAGCCGAGACGGTTCAATACCGGTTATACGTCAGGCGGTCGGATTTGTCCGGGTGGAAAGCTGCCCGACGCAAGCCGTCCACCCGTTGGTCGGACTCGCGGCGGACAAAGTCATCCGCGACCGGTATAACTCCGTGCATGAGCGGTCGATTTTGCCTACAATGATGAAGGTTGTATCGTCGCCGGCGATCGCGGCGCGAACCGCGAGCGGATGCAGTCGCGTCGGGTGCCGGCTGTTTACACTCAAAACGTTCCACCCCATTTTGTGCCGTTTCCGTCTGGAGTAGAACGCGGCTCGGTCCAGGTGGGGTGGCTGTTGCCAGAGATCGGCAACCGCTCGGATCCGTGAGGGGATCCGAGCAACCGACGGTCGAATGATCGACTGGCACGCTTTGCCTCATCGCCAGCTGGGGGCTCGTGTCGAGGGAAAGCGTAGCGACGGGGAGGTGATGGATGTCGCAAAGGGTTCTGCAACGCCCAACGTTGGTCCTCAATCGCAATTGGCAACCGATCCATGTGGCCACCGTGGCTCGAGCCGTGGTCATGCTTTACAGTGGCACCGTGCGCGTGGTGGATCCACGGGACTATCAGACGTATGACTGGGAGGACTGGTCGCGGCTGCGCCCGACCGAGGATGAACACTGTATTCGCGCTGTCACTCGGCGTTTTCGAGTGCCGGAAGTCGTGGTGTTGCTACACTACAGCGGCATGCCGGGAACCACGGTGCCTTTCAGTCGCCGCAACTTATACAAACGGGATGGATACACCTGCCAATACTGCGGCAAGCGACCGGCGATCGAAGACTTAACCATCGATCATGTGACCCCGCGGTCGCAAGGTGGTGTTTCCTGTTGGGAGAATTGCGTACTGGCTTGTTTTCGGTGCAATCGCCGCAAGGCGGATCGATCGCCCAAACAGGCTCGGATGCGGTTGCGCCACCGGCCGCGACAACCCAAATGGCGACCTCTTTATTCGTGGCATGCCACGCCCATAAAAAGCTGGTCCCGTTTCCTGGGCGAAGCCTACTGGAATGTTACGCTGCAAAACGATTGAACCGCGCCTCGCTGAATGGAACGCCCCGAGGGGGGTGGACGGGAGTCACCGCCCGACATTTCTGCAAGTCATGGTTCCGCTTTTCCTTCATCATTCATGAAGTTGGCCAGAACACTGATCAACACGGGTGAACCATGCTGTCTCTCTCAAGCCTGTGTCCTCCGTGGTTGAAGCAGACCCCGCCGTTGCATAAAACACGGGCGGAAGAGCCCGTTCAACGTTGCCCGTCGAAGCGCGTGCGACGCTATGAGATGCGACACCCGGGAGAATTGCATTCTCTGATTCATGCAACGCTGGCGTGGACCCAATACACCGTCGGTCTCCCGGGGGCGCGGCGATCGGTCCGGGGCACCAGCGGGCATGGAAACGCCGCTTGCCAATCGTTCATCTTCCCGGTTCCTCGTCTTCGGCGGCCGCCCTGCTGGCGGATCGGGCAGGTGAAATGGCTGGAGCCAGAATGCGAGCTTGCGTTCTCAGCCGGTGAGCCAAGGACCGATATTCATCCGCCTCCGCATACCGTCGCTCATCCTCCAAATCCGCCGCTTTGGTGTCTAGTTGGCGAGCGGCGAGCCTCAAGGTTGCCGCGAGTCCCGAGTCCGTGCTCACCGGGCGTTCGCCGTGAATCGGTCTGCCACGAGATGGCTTTTCATCCACCGATGGGGGAAGGTCAGTCCGCATACCCTTTTCGCGATCACGCGCGGCTATTGCTCGCAGTGCCTCCAGGAACTCCTCTTCGGCCGCGGGTGATCCCAGGTCGGCGAACACCGTCCCGCGATACAAATCCCCGTCTTGTCGACGAAGGTCCAGAATGTGCCGCCAAGCGCCAGGGATTTTCTCGCCCTGACTGTTTGCCGCGGGAACCGGCTTGGACGCGTTCACTGTCTGATGGGATTCCGAACGAGCCCCTGGCCGTGAACCGTCCAACGTTGGGCCGCAAGTATCCCCGGGACCTTCCTGCTTTGCGTTCCCGTTAGGGCCTGTTCGTTTGGGTTTCAATTTCAAAGCCACTGGCTTTAAAGCTGGCTGGCCGGGGTTGGAAAGCGAACCGGGGTTGAAAACCCGTGGATTGGTCAAATCCAAAAGAACCTCGGGGGACCTGTTGGCATCCGAAGCTTTCAGTTCTTTTCGAGCTTCCAAACCCTTTGAGTTCTCCTCGAAATCGCCGCCACGCAGTACGCTGGCATTGTTCGTCAAGAGCACGAGGGAACAACAACCGAGGATGAACGCCCAACGAGAAAACATAGCCAGAACCTCCTTGTCGGCGGGTGAAAAAAACAGAACTTGGTAACACTTTAGCCGTCTGAAGTAGAATCCTAGCTTCGTGATCACAAATGCCTTATGACGGACCCCGTTTATACCGGTCGCGAGTGAGTTTCTCCGCCGCGAGTCCGACCAACGGGAGGACGGCCTGCGTGGGGCAGCTTTCCACCCGGAAAAATCCAACCGCCTGAAATATACTTCAGTTCGCTAAAAAGTTATAGACCTTGACGCTCTCGGCGTGCCACGAACTACCAGGGCGCATACCGCGTCGAAGATTTGCTGCCCCAATGCACTTCGACGCTGCCCACGAATGACCAATTGTCCGTGGTATTTACGCCGTTGCCGCTAAAGGCGATGTTGTCCTTGATATCGAGGCGCCAGGCGAGCCAATTTCGCCATAGATATTTGACCCCCAGCCCGACGGGCAGCTGCAAGCCGGTATGGTCCACGGCCGCACCGTTTTGATCGGAAAAATGAACGCCGGCAAATCCCAGACCGATCGAGCCATACGGCCGCCAGCGGGAGTCGCCCCAGGGATAATGGAGCAGATTGGCGTCGCCGACGAGGTTTCGGGAATCGGTGCCGCGCGACCCGTCCGAAAACGTGGTGTTGATGTAGAACAAGCTAAACCGCAATTCGCTGCCCCAGTAGTGATTGAGATCGGTCCCCAACCGCACGCCACTGAAAAAGCCACTTTCTTGACTAACCTGCCCCGATATGAGGGTATCGCCCAGCCAAGTACCAGAGAATGCACTCGCGTAGTAGGGGCGATTGAGCCAGCTGGTTCCATGTAACGGTTGCCCCAGCTTCATCCGCGGCAAAACGCATTCGGAAAGGCGTGGAAACATCCCACCGAGAGACTTTGTCTCCACCGGTTTCGGTGTGTCCGCCACCGCGGTTTCCCATGTCTCTTCTTCCATGGGATGATGCCATTGCGACCCGTGTGGCTCGGAACTCACATCGGGCTGCTCCACCGCCAGCGCACCGCCGCCACTGGCTAACCACCCCACGGTGGCTAGCAACAAGCGAATACGTGCTCGTCGAAACACGGTGCGATTGTTCATTCCGGTCTGCCGATCGAGCCATCCAGAAAAAACGGAACGCGGCCGAATGCTTTTGGGCGAGCGGCGATCCTCCCGTAGCCGCCGGGCGGCACGCGTGCCGCGGGACCTCACGGGGATCACCTGCACGCTCAGCAGGCGGCGGCCTTACACGATACGAATCGAACGGACGTTCCGGCCCCCGTACTTGGCTAAACGGTTACAGGGGAGCGAATTATGCTCCCTGCTCGACGTGCCGTCAATGCGGAATCGCACTGAAAAAGGCTCCGGCACATTTATTATGGGAGGATGGTAGAGAACAAGAAAGAATCGGGGCGATGGAGAAACGGCCCTCGCGAAGCGCCGCGAACTCCACCAGCCATCTGGTCCGAGCCCCCAGGCGCTCAAGCCATCTGACAATCCATTACACGCACCGCAGCCGAACGCCACGCTGGGGTATTGCGAAACTCGAACAACCGGTAACGAAACTTGGTTTCGCAGCCGAGAGACCAAAAGGAACTCGAAACTGCTAAGTGGTTGCGAGTAAACGGGTACTGAAGAAAAACAGAGAATGATTCGTATAAGGGTGGGGTGGGGAAAACTTTAAGTCGTTGCCATCCATGTTGTTGCGCCGTTCGTTTCGCCGGTATTGAGACGAAAGGACCTCTAAGAGACCTAAAAAACCTCAGGGAACACGGCGGGTACGCTAACGCATGAAACGC
>JBNJEM010000659.1:0-4408 GCA_051745935.1 Planctomycetota bacterium | reverse complement strand
CGGTCGGGGATGACTTTCTCCGCCGCGAGTCCGACCAACGGGAGGACGGCTTGCGTCGGGCAGCGTTCCATCCGGAAAAATGCAACCGCCTGAAAGATATATCACGGCAGCGACCGGGCCTACCGGCAATGTGGAAGGAATGTGCCATGGAGATCGAAATTCTGGGCAAGGGAGCATTCGAGTCGGCGCTTGTCCATTTGGAATCGGGGGAGCGATTCGTTTCGGAATCAGGTGCCATGTACCGTACTTCGCCCAACGTCGACGTGGATGTTACCACGCAGGGCGGAAGGTCGGGTGGTTTGCTTAGTGGCGTGAAACGCATGCTGGCCAGCGAGAGTTTCTTCTTTTCCACGTATGCGACCACCGATGGTCAGCGGGGTGAGGTGGGCTTGGCGCCCACGCACCAAGGGGAGATCTTTCTGATTGATGTCGATCCGGCGGTGACCTGGGTTTGTACCGGTGGCAGCTATTTGGGATCCACCGGCGGGCTCAACATCAACACGAGATTTCAGGGACTGAAAGGATTCGTGACCGGCGAAAGTCTGAGTTTCGTCGAGGTTTCTGGCAGTGGTCAGCTGTTGGTGAACGCGTTTGGACGGATCGTGCAAACAGAAGTCGACTCGCCACTCACCGTGGACACCGGGCACGTGGTTGCTTTCGAAAACACCCTGCAATACACGATGGCGAAGGCGGGCAGCTCCTGGCTGCAATCCTGGCTGGCCGGCGAGGGGTTTGTCATGCGGTTCACCGGTCAGGGGCGAATTCTGACCCAATCACATAACCCCAAAAGTTTTGGAACGGCCCTCGGCAAGCTTCTTCCTCCTCGAAAATCCTAGAGAAGACCATGCACTACGAAATCATCTGCAGTCCCGCTTACAGTGCCCTGGAGGCTGATCTCGACGCCGGCGAGCCCCTCGTGGCCGAGTCCGGGGCCATGGTTTGGATGTCCCCGAATATCCGGACCGAGACGTCGACGCGTGGAGGGTTCATGTCCGGAATGAAGCGAAAAATGCTCTCGGGGGAAAGCTTTTTTCAGAACACCTATCGTCCCGAAGGTGGGCCCGGGTCGGTGGCGCTGGCGCCCGGATCGGCCGGTGATATCATCGCTCATCAACTCCACGGCGACGAACTATTTCTGGAAAAAGGGGCTTACCTGGCGTCCACCGAAGACATCCACTGCGACTCCAAATGGGATGGGTTGCGTGGCTTCTTCAACGAAGGCATGTTTGTGCTTCGCGTTACCGGTACTGGAACCCTGTTCTTCAACGCGTTCGGCGATGTCTATCCGGTCGATGTCGATGGAGAATACGTGGTGGACAATGGTTTCGCCGTGGCTTGGGAGCCCTCGTTGACGTATCAATTGACACGGGGGAAAAGAATCCGCTCGTTTCTTTTCTCCGACCAGCTGCTGCTCCGCTTCTCGGGGACAGGACGCGTCTGGGTCCAATCGCGCAGTCCGCTCGCCCTGGCCTCGTGGGTCCATCCGTTCCGCCCCGTCGAGAGCAAGAACGACTAGCGATTTGGCACGGCTTGATTCTGGGGTTGCATGCGACCCGGTTCACGCTCGCCGCCACCAACCGCCCAGACACGCCATTCGTCGTCGGTCGCTGGCACGGAACGTTACGGACCAGGAGACGAGTCCGGTGCGCGGGACGCTTCGGAGGACAAAGCGTAACCGTGTACAGTGCTCCAAAAATCGAACGGTAGGACGGTCCTGCTTTCTTGCCTTGACCGCGCACGTTGGTTTTGGTGGAGCGGCACCGCTGTTTTGGTGGCCGCCCCCCCGAAACCGTGCCTTCCTGCGTGGGAGGTGAAGGGCCATCGTACCAAGTTATCGGAGCACGCTTTGAAAAGCGCCGGGCCGCTTCGGCTTGCCGTTCACGGCTTGGACATCCCGCTGACCTCCAATGCGGCCCGATATTGTCCCAGATGAAGATACGCGACCGCCAGCAGGCGGCGAGCGGTTTCATCGGGGGCAAGCTGGAAACGGCGAAAGGCACACTCAAGCGCCTCCTGGTAGTTCCCTGCTTGTAGGTGCCGCAAGCATGTTCGGTGCACGTCACGGGCGGAATCGCGCAGACTCACCACCAGCGCCAAGTCGCACTTGCAACGTCTGCACTCAGTCGAGGGCGCCTGTTTCGCGCCGCAGGTGGGGCAGCGAAAGGAATCGGATTCGACATCTGGTCTATTCACGCGTCCTCCACGTAGAACAACAGATCTTCAAGACGCTCCGACGAGCTGCGCAAAATCTCGTCATTGTTTTCCGACGCGGCGAGCTGGATCTCATGGATCAATTCTTGAATTTCCTCGGCATCTTCGGAAGCCGCCTGGGCCTTCATTTCCGATGCCTTGGCCACGATTTCCCGCGCTCGTTGAGCGAGCGGGTTGTCCGGGGACGCGGCGGCCAGGCCCGTGGGGGCCCGTTCTTCTTCGTCGCTCTTTCCTTCCTCGACAACATCTTCGAAAACCGCGGCGAGTTTCAACTTGGCGTCCTCGCGGGAGTCGGCGCGGAATTGCGTGATCGCGTTTTCCAGACGCAACTGTTTTTCCAATTTCGTATCCCGCTCGACGGCGGTCACCGTAAGGATGCCATCCAAGTCGAGATCGAACCGGACCAGGATTTCATTGCCCTCATCCGCTTTCTCGTTCAAGCCTTCCAGCAGGAACTCGCCAATCGATTGATTGAAGGTCACGTCCTCGTGCTCACCCTGGAAGACGTGGATTCGCGCGGCGTCCTGGCCGGGGTAGGAAGTACAGTAGATTTCGGAGCGAGTGGCGGGGAGGGCGGTGTTGCGATGGATCAGCGGAGAGAAAACCTTGGGGGTTATTCGGCCGTGCAACTCACCCAAACATTGAATGCCCAGGGTATGAGGCGTAATATCGACCAGCACGGCTCCGACATCGACCCCGGCGATCAGTCCACCCTGGACGGCCGCCCCCATGGAGACACAGAGGTCCGGGTCGAGTTCCAGGTGGGGGTCGTGGTTGAGTTGTTCCGTCAGCATGTGATGCACCAACGGCGTGCGACTGCTGCCTCCCACCAGGATCACGCGATCGATATCGGTGGCTTGCATGCCGGCGTCCGACAGTGCGGCGTCCACGCAAGAGATGGTTTTGTTGAGTAATGGCCGAATCATCTCTTCGTAGTCATGCCGATTGATCTCCAGAAACAGATTGAGTGGTTTTCCGTCTTTCTCGGTGATAAACTCTTCGGCAATGTTGACGACAGCTTCGTTCGACAATTGTTGTTTCGCCCGTTCGACGGCCTGGAGCAATCGGGACCGCGCCACCGGGATTGTTCGCAGGTCAATGCCATGTTGCTCTTGAAAGTGTTGGCACACATGGTCCAGCAACAGCGCGTCAAAGTCGTCCCCCCCCAGATGCGTATCGCCGTGACTCGCCAACACCTCAACCACGCCCTCCTCGATCTGGACAATGGAGACGTCGAAGGTTCCGCCCCCCAGGTCATAGATCAGAAGTCGTTCATTTCGCGTGGATTGCGGTTCGTAAGCCAGCGTGGCCGCTGTCGGTTCATTAATAATCCGCGCCACCTCGAAGCCCGCCAATTCTCCCGCTTCGCGAGTCGCTTCACGCTGTTTTTCATTGAAGTAAGCCGGTACGGTAATCACGGCTCGCGCGGCCGCGTGGCCGAGTCGTTGTTCGGCCCGGTCTTTCAGCTTCCGCAAGATCATGGCCGAGATTTCCTGCGGCGAGTACTCCCGGTCCGCAAGGTGGACTGATTCCTCGCCCCCCATGGCTCGCTTGATCGACTTCACGGTGCGCTCCGGCGCTACCAACGCCTGATTCCTCGCGGTTTCACCGACCAGTAACTGGCCATCGCTCGAGAAACCGACCACTGACGGTAGCGCGTTCGACTGGTCGCCCCCTTTGAGCACCACCGGTTTTCCGTCCTCGACAATGGAAATCGCACTGTTCGTCGTGCCCAAATCAATACCAACAATCGCGTCCATGACTAATCCTCTTTATCTTTCGTGAAGCAGATACCCAAAAGACTGAACAAAACCAGACACCTTTCCGACCCCCAACGGAGCTTGGAAGCGGGAACGTGGCTTTGTTTCCGGTTGTAAAAAGTGAAACCCAACCAGTCCACCTGGATCATTCACACTACAAATAAACGACCTATTGGCGTCGTTTCTGATCGCTCGAAACACGCTCGGCGACAGGTGAGCGGGATTTCGACTCCCCCGGCACCGTTAGCTACTCATTGAGCGTGTTTCGATTTCCGCCTGCTCGTCCCCCGATTCCGCCGGGTCAGGTTGATCGTCCGTTTGAACGTCGGCGGTACCAACCCCGCCCGTTTTCCGACTGGCCACGGCGCGGACTTCCGCGTAGCGAACGACCCGCGATCCCCACAGATAACCGGGCCGCACTACTTCCACGACGGTTT
>JBNJEM010000658.1:0-4425 GCA_051745935.1 Planctomycetota bacterium | reverse complement strand
TCGGCATCCAGCCGGACGCCGTAGTGCCTGCCATCTCGCAACATCTGAACCAACTCGGTTGTGTCGGCGTGGAACTCGCCGGGCGAAAGCATCTGAAGCGGCCCCTCGATGCCGTTGCGTCGCACGTACCGCTCCAACGCGACGTAAGAGACGGGGAAGTTGCCGCCGCGCTCTCCGCCGCCACAATTTCCAGCATGGTCGCTGCTCCAATCCGCGATGTACTCGACACCTCGCAAATCGACCAGTCCTTCCCCGTTGTCCTGGTCCCGCGAGAGGTCTTCGGGATAAGCGATCCCCGGGATCTCCGGCAGCTCCGGGGGATCGGCGCCATTGTGGCAGCCGACGCAGTACCGATCCAAGACGGGTTGGACCTCGTGGGGGAAGGAAAAGCCGCGCACCACATCCCGGTCCGACTCTATCGAGCTCGGTCGCCGCAGGGACGCCAGGGCATCCTTCGACGGGACAACCGAATTCTGGCTTTCGTGGCAGCCGGCGCAGGACACCGTCTCCCCGGGCATGCCCACCATCCAGCTGCGCATCAGTTGGATCGCTTTCCCTTCATCATCCAGCGGCTGGAGGAAGATGGGCGTGTTGGCCGGAATCGTGAAGCAGGCCGAGCCATCGCTTTCGACAGGCACCGTGCCCAGCACGCGTTTGATGTCCCACGGCCCGTCGGCGCCGATCGAACCCAACAGGCCGCCCGTTCCGTGACTGCTGAAGTAGTACGCTCCGACGCGCAGTTTCTTGACGGCACCGCGAGGCACGTCCTTCAGTCCGTCGCCTTGGTGGATATCGGCCAGAAAGACGGTCGCTTGCTCCTCTTCCGCAATGGTCTTGTCGGCCAAGCGCGGCGGCCGCCGCCGCCCGACCAGCGGGATGGGATCGAGTATCGCGCTGCCCTCCTCCTGATACAAAAGAGTCAGATTGTCGTGAATATCGACCAGATAGATGCCCCACAGCGCCCCTTTGTTCGGCTTCATGGCCGTGATAAAGTACTTCTCACTGAGTGGGTAGGGATGAAGAAAATGGGGCCAGGAGAAGTCGGCCAGCCGGTCGCGCACTTCCGGTTCAACCGGTTTGCCCCACCCCGGAATCTCCTGAACGACACCTTGCGCTTCGCGTCGTCCGAGCGCGGGATCGATGACGATCAGTCGGCCGCTGCGAGGCGTGCCGTGATGCCCCGTGGCGATGCCGACCACCTGTGTCGCGTGCCCGGGCACGGGCCTCGCGTAAAAATAAGAAGGCATGAAGTAGGAGCCGGAACCATAGTACTCCATCTGCCCCGTACCGTCGGGATTCATGTGAAAGAGGATTCGACTGTTGCTGTGCGGTAAGTCGGTGTACTCCCAACGCTGGTACATCACGCGGCCGTTGGGCAGAGCCGTCGGGCTCCAGTCGCTATCCTGTTCGAACGTCAATTGGCGCACGTTGCCAGTGCGGCGGTTCAGCTTGTAAAGGCAGGCCATTCGCCGCGAGCCGTACTCGCAAGGCAGCCCTTGGTACACGGCGGTCGAGCAAAACAGGATCTCGTCGGGATCGGCCAGGTAGCACGAGTCGAAATGGCCTACGTCCTCGCCGTCGTCGGGCGTGATCTGCTCAACACCCGAGGGGAACGAGCCGTCGGGCGGCATCTCCATCTCGAACACCCGCCAATTCGGCTGATTCAATCCGATGGAGGAGAACATCATTCGCGATCCGTCAAAATCAACTTCCAGGTCCGTAATCAACCGGCCTTGCGTGTCGTGGAGCACCTCCACGGCCGGTTCGGTTCGCAGATCCGTCAGCAAGGCGATCTCGTTGTCCCAACCCGTGGGCCGTAACGAGTCGTTCGTGTGTGCGTTCAGCGTCGCGACTCCCAGCGACGCCCCCATCGCTTTGCGAGCCTCGCCGCCGAGCCGCCGGCGAAGGATCACCATCCGCGGGAAATCCAGCAGCGGGTTGCGCAGCAAAACATCCCGCTGGAACTCGATCAAGTCCGCCGCCTCGTCCCACGCTTCCGAGCGGCCAGCGGCGACGGCGGCTTGAAGAGATTCGAAGGACGCTTCGTACGCGGCCAGACGCTCGCGGAGCGAATCGGCATCGGGATACAGTTCCGGGTGGCTGCCGATCAGGTCGTCCAGGGCGCGCCCCAAAGCGGAAAGGTCGATCAGTTCGAACTGCTGTCGAATATCGTTCCACCTCGCACTGCGTTCAAGGGCGTCGCGATACAGGCTGTTCCAACGCGAGTCGTCCAGTGGAACCTGTTCGGCGATCAACCCATCGCGGATCGCCGCCAAATCACCGCATTCACCCATCCGCCCCAAGATCGGATCAATGACTCGCTTGGCCGTGTCGAAAGCCAAATGCCAATCGTCACGGGACGACAGCCTCACTGAACGGCTGGACCAATTGCTCACGCTCGATTGACGGCATGGCTGATTCAGTGCCAGGTTGGTCCGTTCATGGCCCGCCGCGAAAATCCGCACCTCGTCCAGGTGCATCCATGTCCGGCTGGCAGCCGCGATGCGGATGTAGCGAGCGCGCAGGTCGCCGAAGCGGACCTCGACGCGTTTGTCCTCGTTCGTCAACGCACCATGCGTATGAACGGTTTCCCACTCCGCGCCGTCGTCGGAGGCCAATAGTTGGAACTTTGCCAGCCGTTCGCTGTAGTGTGGCGTATGAATGCGGATCAGGCCGATTGACTTTACGGAACCTAGATCCACTTGCCACCACGGCGGGTTGTCCTGCCCTGTGTGGAAGCCGTAGCGGCCCGTGAGTTTCCCGTCGGCACCGCCCGCCGCGTCTTCGGCCGGAACAACCGTGCCGCCCGAGGAGAGGAGCCGCTGGACTTCCGCCACGAACTCCGACGCGGAAGCCGGAAACGACGAGGCCGCGACGGCGGCGATAACCAAACGATGGAGGATCATGATGAGTGCTCCGCTCAGCCGAAAGTATCGTTTCGTCAGGCCATGAAAGGTTCCTGACACTTTTTTCTCAGGTGGCGGCGCGGCGTTCGAGCTCGGCGATCTGGTCCTCGTTGAACGGTTCGAACCCGCGGGCGATTCGAGCGTTGTGGTCCACCTGGTCCACGGTGGAGATGCCGATGATGGCGGTCGCCACGGGGAAGCTGAGCGTGTAGGTCAGGGCCTCCTCCATCGTCAGGCCTTTGTCCAGAACGTCTCCCCGGGCCACCACTTTCATCGCGATCACGCCGACATCCTTTTCCGCTGCGGTGGCGAGCAGCTTTCCCAGGTACTCGCGCTCGAGCATCCATAAGTTGGCCGCATTGAGCGTGACGAGCACGCAGTCGTAGTCGTACTGCTCCAGCGCCCGCAGCAGCACGCGGGACGAATGGCCGGTAATGCCCTTGTAGCGGATGACGCCTTCCCGGTGCAGCCGCTCGAAGGCCCGTACCGCGCCGTCCTTGGCCTGAGTCTGGCTCAGTTTCTCGTCGGTGTGTACGGCATGGTGCTGGTACAGGTCGAGGTGGTCGGTCTGGAGACGCTCGAGGCTCTGCTCGCACAGCTTCATCGTCCCGTCGTAGCTGTAGTCGTGGCTCTTGCTGGCCAGAAACACTTCCTCGCGCCGATCCTTCATGACCTCGCCAATATAACCCTCGCTGATGCCGAGCTGCGACCCTCCGCCGTCGCGGAGCCGGCCGTAGCGGGGGGCGGTATCGATGTAGTTCACGCCCACGTCCAAAGCCCGGTTGATGATCTCCACGGCGTCTTCGCGGCGGCCCTCCTTCTCGACGGTCGCCTGGCCTCCAAGGCTGAAGAGGCGCACCTGATAGTCCGTTCGGCCAAGGCGGCGCGTGGGCATGGGGGCGCGATCCGCCGGGGCGGCGTGCAGGCTGAGTGGGTTGGGTACGCCGATCGCGTTGGCGGCCCCCAGGCCCGCCACGGTGGCGAGCCCCGACTTGAGCAGTTCTCGGCGTCGGATTGGGTCGGTCATGACAGCACTCCTATTTGGGGCATCGAGTTCCGGTCACTGATAACTACGGATACGCTCCTGAACCGATAGCGATTTCGACTGCATTGTAGCACGAATTGTACCACGAATCTGCTCCAGCCTGGAATCGTTATCAACACCCCGCAGCGAGCTTTGCGAGCTTTTTTCTCCCACGATGCCCGGCCGTCGCCCAAGGAGGATTGCATTGCGACTTCACGTGCGGGCAGCAATGTTTCCCGGGGTTTCGCGATGTTCGCTCCGCTCCCATCGCTCCGCCCCGGCCTGATTCAGGCTGGTGCCTTCGGCACGCGACCGTTGGGCAAAGCCGTCGGGCTCCAGTCGCTATCCTGTTCGAACGTCAATTGCCGCACCTTTCCAGTGCGGCGGTTCAGCTTGTAAACCCTGCAGTTGCATAACGATTGAAGTAGGACGGGTCTCCAGGCCCGTCTGTTGGCGTGCGAAACCGACTTTGATTCACTGTCTGCAAAGTTCACG
>JBNJEM010000657.1:0-4439 GCA_051745935.1 Planctomycetota bacterium | reverse complement strand
TCCTTCATCGCTCCCCCGGCTCCCTGGTCTCCGGAATGAGCTGGATCCGAGCCGGGGAATTCTGGCGGAATGACGGACTTGTGTTGAGCTGGCACAACGCCATCGCCGCCTCCCGCGGGCGGAACGGGGCTGGAGCGGACCGGACGATCCGACAGTGAACGGTGGGCCGCCGGCTGGCCGGCCGCCGCCACCGGCCTTGTTCGCGCTGGCGGGGGCACGACCGGCGGCTGCCCGAGCTCGGCCATCCGGGGATCGGGACCTTGGCATGCGATCAGCAACAACGCCGCGCCGGCGATGAGCAGCCATCGCCACCACGAATAGCCCTGATGGTTGAGTGCGAACGCTTTCCGTGCGATGGGCATCATCGATTCACTCCCGCCTTGGAACGTGGGCGTTGAGCCGCGGTTGGCGGTGACACGGGCCGACTCGTCCGGTTGGCCGCCGCGTTGCCAGCATTGGCGCGGGCTGGCGACGGGGCCGGCTCGCCACCCGTTACTTCAGGGATTCGAAACCAGGGCGGTGCTCGGAACAGGAAGCGGCCCGAGACTTGATCTCGTTCCGGCACCCGCGAGCCAATGCGCAAGATGGCCATGGGCCGGCCCAAGCTATCGGCCACTTCCAATGGATCCTCTCCAGGCCCCACCTCGAAATAACGCTGTTGTTCGGGGTCCTCGGGGGAGGGCAGGGCGGCGCGCGGATCCTCCAAATAAATGACTCGAATCACGAATTGTCCCCGCAACGCCCTCTCCAACTCCTCTTGCGTCAATTGCACGGGAATGGAAAACGCCGCTTCCGCGCCTGGCGGAGGATAGAGCCGATTGATCACTTCGATGCTGGGAAAAACTTCTTCTCCCTCGTGGAGCGGGATATCGGTGACCTTCAGTCGATACACGTGCCCCACGAGCATCCCGGCCTTCAGAGGCCCTGATCGTGACGGCTCAAACGTGCCGTCCATCGCCAAAGCCAACTGCGCGCCCTTGGGGGCCGTGACTTCGACCGCTTGAAAATGACCGGGCAATGGTCCCCCCCGCATCAGCTGCCCCCGCCCAATGGCACCCGGCGCCATGTCAGCTCGGTGGAAATAATGGTGCGTTTGCTGGGCCATCACCGGTAACGCTGCAAGGCCGGCGGCAATGAAAACCAACGCGATCGCCAGCACGCGAGACCAGCTCGGCATCACTTTGACTCGCGTGAGATTCTCGGCCGCGAACGAAAGCTGGCTGTGGCTTCCAGCACGCCCTGGGAGCCCGAAAACCTCCGTCGTTTCGTTATACCGGTCGCGGGTGACTTGGTCCGCCGCGAGTCCGACCAACGGGAGGACGGCTTGCGTCGAACAGCTTTCCAGTCGGACAAATCCCACCGCCTGAAGTATATGGCTTTTTGGGTCGCCCTGGCCATGTCCAGCCATGATCATTCCTTCGTCTCGCATTGAGCAGCGGATCAGTTTCCCTTGCCAGGCCGGCAAACGGCGGCGTGCCCAAAACCTGTCCGGTGGTTTGCCAAACACGTCGCCCGAAATGTGAACCCGTTCCTGCCTTACTGGATGCACTGCCTGGCGTCCTGAAGGGATTGGCCGTATCGAATCGGCGGGTGAATCGTCTGTTCACGAACCCGCATGCGAGTCGGAGGCGCGGGGTAACTCTGGCCAGGTTGCTGCCGAACGTGAATCTTAAACTTGTTCACCGGGTCGGGGATGGCGTTGCGCGTGTGATTGCGGATCACGTGCTTTTGCAGCCCAGCGGGTTTTCCAAGTGGAATGTGTGGCGGGCCCGGTAGACCGATGGGCGTTCCCGTGATCGGCATGCCATATTGAGGAGTCGTGACACCCGACAGATGGCTGGGAACATTGCCGTAGGGGACGGGATTACCGGGCAATGGGCTCTGGCCAGGGGGGCACCCACGTTGGCTTCCCGCATTCGAAGACCCCGGCACCGTGCCATGAAATCCGGCTCCCGCGCCGCTGTTCATGCCAGCTGCCGCGGCACCCCCTTCCATCTCGTCCAGCACCCCGGGCGCTTCCAGATCCTTGTTGCCCATGCGGATAATCGCCAGAATGGCTCCGCGCCGATCCGCTTCCACGATCGGGTCAACACCGGGGTCGAGGCGAGTGCTGACCAGGGTTTCCACCCCGGCCAAGGCCAATTCCTGAAACTCGGGATCGGGAAGATAGATCACCTTGGTGACGAAATTCCCCGCTTCCACCTGATTAAAATCCTCGTCGGTTATCTGAATCGGAATCGCGTTGTGCGCCAAATACGCCTCCGTGCGCGGCGTCATCGGTCCAACCTCCAGGGTCGGATATCGCTCAATCCCCTCGCGCCCCTCGACATTGGTCAGCTTCAGCCGGTAGATGCCGCCCGTGGGAAACGTGGCCCGGCCCGGGACAACCAACGGCTCCGAGTCGAAGTGACCAAGGCCGCTAACGTCCCAGGAGATCATCATGCTTCTAGGCCGTGAGAAAAGTAGCTGAACAGAGGGGCGTCCCCCGGCCGGCATGCCCCCACTGGTGATCGAAGCGGCGGCCGCCCCGCTGAGTCCCGGATGCATGGGGGCACCCCCCGAAGCACCGACCACCGGAGCAGCCGGGGGGGCCAGAACACCGGGCCCAGGACCGCCAACCCCTGGTCCTGGATGCATCAACCGCTCGGCCGGCGGTAGATTGTATGAGCGGTTATGAGCACACCCCATCGCGGTCGCGGCGACGGCGATGAACATGATCCAATGTGACGGACTGGTTTTCATAGTATCCCCCTACGCGGCGCTCGCGTCGCCATACCTTCGGTTTGGACGCAAGCTGCTGCTGACTCCTGGCTAGATTTCAGCGGAAAGATCATGGACGGTATCGGGATCCAACACGTTTTCTCTTCGGCTTGCCGGATCAGGCTAATTGGCGTGGACATTGCCGTGCACGCCACCCTATACTTGCCCCATCAGAAACGACACATATCGTGGTGAAGTATATTTCAGGCGGTTGGATTCTTCCGGGTGGAACGCTACCCGCCGCAAGCCGTCCTCCCGTTGGTCCGACTCGCGGCGGAGAAAGTCATCCGCGACCGGGATATTTCCGGTGTAACGAGCCGAGACCTCCTGGCGTGCGGAAATTGCTCGCGGATCGTGTCAGGGGAGTTCGGCAATGGTAACACCCCCTCGCCCAGGCACCTCCCGTTCTCGAAACCACGCGATCACCCATTCCGTTTGTGTCTCCTGAAAGTGAAACCGGGTTCTCCCGCGCAAGCCGTGCGGAAAAATGTCTCTGTGGGGTTTTGATCGGCGCTCTACAACGATTTTCTTTGGCAAAACCAACACGACCATACTATGAAGTACAAACTGCCCACCCTCGCTGTCGTGTTTTGCCTTGCCGCTACGGTCGGCGTCGTGACATCAAGATCGTCGCAAAGCACTGAGGAAAAAGAAGTTAAGGAAAAAAGCTCGCCAGCCCCCTCCGCTCGGCCCTCCGCGACAAAGAGGGAGCCATCCAGTCCGGACGGCCAGCAACTCGTCGCCCAAGCGGCCTACCAACTCCTCGTCGCCCCCGGTCTCGAGGCGAAAACCCGCCAAAGTGTCCACATGTTTGACCAGAAACTCGTGGGCTCGGGGACCTATCGCCAATTAACCAACGGCCCAAAACTCTACCTGGAACTCGACCTGAAATTGCAGGGGACCGATCAAGTCAGAAGCTTGCGCCAAATCAGCGACGGAGATTCCCTCTGGAAAATCCGCACCCAAGATGGCTCCCCCACGTTTTCCCATGTCAATCTGGGGCGACTGCGGGAGGTAGCGGGACAAACGGGGCCGACCGTTCCCCCCTCTTTCTGGATGGCCCTCGGCGGCGTCCCCCGCTTGCTCGCCAAACTCGACGAAATGTTCACCTTTCATTCCCCTCAGCCGACGGAGCTCGGTGAATATCCCGTTTGGCAGGTAGAAGGGAAATGGAGTCGCTCGATGCTTGCCAAAATGCTTCCCAACCGAAAAGAAGCCATTCTCGCCGGCAAACAGACGAACCTCGATAACTTGCCCGCACAGGTGCCCCATGGCGTTACCCTCATACTGGGGCGCGACCAGAAAATCCCTTTGTTCCCCTACCGCTTTTCCTTCTATCGTCGCGTCCGCGCTCAAGGGAGCGACCAGGTTGAACGGGTCCCGCTCGTGACCTGGGAACTGTTTGAATTGCGCGTCAGACCGGAGCTGCAACCTGGCGACTTTGATTTCCGCCCCGCCGACCAAGAGTTCCAGGACCAAACGGAACTCTACATCGCTCGCCTTAAGGAAGCCGCCGAAAAGTTGAAAGAGAAATGACCGCTCCAGGCATTCGCCTCACCCCAGGATGACACGATCCGCGGATATATTTCAGGCGGTTGGATTTTTCCGGGTGGAAAGCTGCCCGACGCAAGCCGTCCTCCCGTTGGTCGGACTCGCGGCGCGGAAAGTGATCCGCGACC
>JBNJEM010000656.1:0-4442 GCA_051745935.1 Planctomycetota bacterium | reverse complement strand
CCCCGAATCCGCAGCCAAGTCGAATTCATGATGTAAGATCGTGTGAACGAAGTGTAACTGAGAATCCGACAAATGGCGATCACAGCCTGGCGGTTCCTTATTCAACATGGTGCATTCCAGTTGGATGTTCTACCTGCAGCGCATCTGCAATCACTGCACTTATCCCGCCTGCCTCGCCGCTTGCCCTCGAAAGGTCATTTACAAGCGTCCCGAGGACGGGATCGTCCTGCTCGACCAGAACCGCTGCCGCGGCTACCAGGAATGCGTGCGGGGCTGCCCCTACAAGAAGTCGATGTTCCGGAGCCTCACGCGAAAGTTTTTAACGAAGCACCTGGCGCCCGCGGCCCGAAGCATTGCCGCCGCCATATTGAAGGCTGATCCGCGGCCTGCTGAAGTCGCGCTGGATGCCCTTGCTCCTGTTGTTTTTCAACCCCTTCATGTTCGTCATCATCCTGGTGGCCGCCCTGCTGGGCGGCTACTCGGCGGGGAACTACAACTTCGGCATCATGCTGGTCTGGATCTTGTGGTGGGTGCTGCTGATGTTCGTGCTGGTGCCCGTCTTCGCCCGGGCCTGGTGCCTGATGTGCCCATTCCCGATCTTCTCCGATTGGTTCCAGCGGAAGCGGCTGATCGACGTCAACCAGGAGAAGCCGTGGGGGACTCGGCCGCCGCTGGCCCAAGCGGCTGAAGAACATGTGGCTGATGAACGTCCTGTTTCTCGTGACCACGTTCACGCCGGACCGGGTGGGCGAGTTTCTGTTTCTGTGCACGGTCTGGTGCTCCGACCGGCATATCGAAATGACCGGCAAGCTGGTGGTGGAATGACGCCAAGCGGCGCGAGCCCGTGCCGCGGCAGCGAAGTTATTGGGAGATCCTGAAGTCGGGGATGGGGGTCGACCAGCTGAGCAGCGGAAAGCTGCTGGCGAAGCTGGCGTTCTTCGGTCGCAAGCCTCTACGCGGGATCGCACAACGAAACCGGGAGTGTGTGGGGGAATTTCGCTTCTTTATTTGTCTCTTTTTTCTTGCCCTAGAGCACCGAACCACGGAGAGCACGGAGAGAATATCGAATATCGAATATCGAGCAAGGAATTTCGAATGATGAAGTTCGGCAGAACACTGTGGGACAATTCCTCAGAAATGGTTAAGGGTCGGCCGTCAGAGGCGGGCCACTCCGAGGAAGATGGCGTGCAACGCGGCCACGAGCACGAGGAAAACGGTTCGGGCCTGCTCGGCGGTGAGTTCCGGAAAGCGATAGTGGATCTGGTTCTTGTCGCAGGCCGCAAGGCAGTCGCCGCATAGAGTGCAGGTGATGCCGGGGCGACGACGACGGATGTGCTCGATGCCGAGCGCGGCGTACCGGCACGACCCGGTGCAGGCGCGGCATTCATCGCACCCGTGGCCGATGCGCACGCGGAATGGGTTGAGGCGCCCGAGGACGTCGGCGGCCAGCCCGATGGGGCAGTACGACGTGCAATGGACCATGAAGCCCAACCGCCGGCTCGCGACCACCATGACGCCGACGCCGACGATTCCGAACGCGCCGCCCAGCGCGGTCGCCTCGACGGCGCCCACGCCCAGTCGCCGGAGCGTGAAGGCCGTCGCCAGGACCAGCACGAAGAGGCCGGCGCGAACGGCCGCGTAGTGTCTGGCTTTCCGCGGGCGGCGGGCCGAGGCGGCGGAATTGTCCCAGGCGCCAATATAGCAAAGCCAACTGCACCAGGCTGGGCCCACGATCAAGATGGTGCACAGGAACAGGATCAGCATGAAAAAGCCCTCGCCACGATACAGCGGACCGGCCAGAATAACCGCCGGGACTGGCAGGTGCAGTTTTCCGGTCATCAGAAATTCTTCGGCGCCGAGCAGGCCGAGGATCAACTGCGCGAAGAACACGCCCGAAAACATCAGCCACACCCGGCTTCGGAGCGTTTCGGTCGAGCGATGAGCAACCAACCAGTCGGTTAAAAACGCAGCGTAGACGGCCAGCCCGAAGACTTGAAGCCAGCCCCAGCCGTGGCCCGGCTGGAGGGCGGCGGGCGAAGAGCGCAGCAGGCGCGGCGCATACACGTGAAGCCAATACCAGCCGTAGTCCGGCCAGAATCGCTCCAATAGCAGTGGCACCGGATCCCGTAGCCTCGCCTGCAGAGAGCCGCAGACCGCGAATACCAGAACGAACGCCGCCGTTGCGGCCCACGCGGTTTCCAGCCCGCGGCTGAAGTGTGCGCGGGCTCGGCTCGTGTGTAGCAGAACGGCGCCCACGACGCATGTCAGGGAAATGCCTCCCAGGATGAGTGCCAGCCGCCCCCAAGGCGCCTCCATGGCAATGCGCCGAGCAACCAGCAAATCGGTCAGGCGAAACCAAACCACCGCGCCGCTCAACAGAAACAGCGACAGCACATGGGAACACCAACGCCGGCGGAACGCGAGCAGCACGGGAAACGCCGTGCAGGTCAACGCCAGACCAGCGTTTCCCCAACGAAGGAAGTGCGCGCCCAGAAGAAGTGACAAAATGATGGTGAATGCGTAACGTACGGCGTTTCTCATAAGGTTTCCCCGTAAAGCGACCTCACCACGCTTTGTCCCGTAACGGTCCGGAACACGCGGCCGATGAGCCGGTGCAACCGAGGTGGCTCGGCCCGTGGACACGCGTCCGGGAGGTTTACCAGCCAATCGGCGTCCCACAGAGCGGCCTGCCTCCCTCGAACACACCGCCCGTGCGGCGTGTTACATCCGGCTACGGCTTCACCGTCTCGCCGCCGCGGCGGGTGGACATCGCCCGCCACGCGTCAATCGCGATGGTCTCGGAAAGACTCTGCACGGATCCGTCCATCAGGAGGATGTTTAGACTGCCCGGGTGATAACTCCGGGCGGTGACCGCCGCGAAGGTCGGGACCTCGTCCGACTTGCCCTCCTGCTGGTTGGTCCAATCGACATCGTGGCGTTTTCCGCCGACTTCACACCAAACTTCGGTGTTGGGCGCGAAGACGGTCGTCACACCGGTCTGGTGACTGCGGCCGTCGACCCATTCGGTGTGTCCACTGTTGGTCTTGAAGTCGCCACCCAAGGAACAGATATCGGCGGGCGATTGCGGAATATCCGGGGCGGGCTGGTGCGCCGCATTGCGAAAGTAGGGCGTGTAAGCTTTGACCTCGGCGGCACACAGAGTGTTGCTCATTCCGTCGATCATGTCGGCCGGTCTCAGTCCCCGGTACGGCCGGAACGCGCCCTTCCCGCCTTGTTCGGTAATCGGATCAAAAACGAACCACACGCCCAGGTTGAAGCCGTAGTTGAGCGGATAGTGGTACGGCGCCCCATTCTTCAAACGCACCTCGTCTTTGATTTCCGAGGGGCAAAGGTGGGTGTCCACCCGGTGTGCGGCCAGCGAGCTACCGTCGGGCATGGTCGCGGTCGAGTACGGCTGGGTGAAGTCGATGTGGGCATAGAGACTCCCTTGTTCCAGGTACGGCAGTAGCAGCGCCTGTGCCGACCAATCGGTCCCACGCGGGCCACCGTAGCTTGGCGGGTACGCTCCATTGACGTTTTCGAAATTGTGCAGGGCGAGTCCGATCTGCTTCAAGTTGTTGGTGCAACTCGTTTTACGGGCCGCCTCCCGGGCGGCTTGGACCGCCGGGAGCAGCAGCGCGATCAAAATGCCAATGATCGCGATAACCACGAGCAACTCGACGAGCGTGAAGCCCGTCCGGACGGAGCGCGCCCACAAGGGACGCCGGAAGGTATATGTCAGGCGGTTGGGTTTTTCCGGGTGGCACGCGGCCCGACGCAAGCCGTCCTCCCGTTGGTCGGACTCGCAGCGGAGAAAGTCATCCGCGACCGATATATTTGGCAACGTCATACAGGAAATCTCCGTTAGCGTGGGAAACCTTGGGGGTGCTCTGGCAACGCTTGGTTTTTGGGGCTCCGAACGTGTCGTCCCTCGCCTTCGGCATGACCGAAAAACCCGAACCAGAGGATCGAGCGCTGCTAGAGCACGGGGACACGTGGCGATCGCAACCAAAGAGCACCAGTCCATTGACACGTGATATTGATACTCACTATCATAAGAGGCCAGTATATGGGCTCCCTTCCCCGAAATCAAGTACTTAAATACCAAAAAGCCGAGAAAAGGGGGCAGCAGCGGGGACTCTTCTGTTCTACTAGCGCTTGATTTCTTGTCGGCTTGCGCGCGTTTTGTGGGACCGCGCGCGTCGTTTTGAGCAGCAGCCTAGCCGACCAGTCTGATTCACCCACGAGGTGAACGCGTGGGGGTCTGGATTGGGACGGCTCGCGGTTAGCCGAGGCGTCTGATTCACCCACGAGATGAACGCGTGGGGGTCTGGATTGGGACGGCTGGCGTCCGAATGAAAGTCATAAACGTGTTCCCATACGTCGGTGCGGGGCACCAATTCTCCAGCCCTCATCGCCAGGTATTCCAGCAGGGCATATTC
>JBNJEM010000655.1:0-4449 GCA_051745935.1 Planctomycetota bacterium | reverse complement strand
AACGTCATCCGCGACCGATATATTTCAGGCGGTTCGATTTTTCCGGATGGAATGCTGCCCGACGCAAGCCGTCCTCCCGTTGGTCGGACTCGCGGCGGATACAGTCATCCGCGACCGATATATTTCAGGCGGTTCGATTTTTCCGGATGGAATGCTGCCCGACGAAGCCGTCCTCCCGTTGGTCGGACTCGCGGCGGAGAACGTCATCCGCGACCGATATATAAGGGCATTGGCGGCCACTGGCCTCACGTCCGCCGGCCCGGATCATCCGACAATTATTGATCTGCCGATGCGTCCCCCGCCCGCACCGCAACAGGCCGATCCGCTGGCGCGGTTCCTGGGCCCTCTTCGTGGGGCATCCGTTCCCCCTTGCCTTCATGCCATCGAACATTACGATAAGAGTCTCGTGTGAAATGAAGGCGACCCGTTACGGGGGGCGAGCGCTCACCCAGGAAATCGCTCTGCCACCGGCCGGGTACATAGCCGGGCAACTATATTTCAGGCGGTTGGATTTTTTCGGATGGAACGCTGCCCGACGCAAGCCGTCCTGCCGTTGGTCGGACTCGCGGCGGATACAGTCATCCGCGACCGGTATAAGGGGAGAAACGAATGAGATCCGACGCAGCGGAAAGCCATGTTCGATTCGCGCGGCGCTGCCACTGCCTGGCGCCGATCTGGGGGCTGACCATGCTCGCCGCGATGCACGGGTTATTGGTCCCCGGCGCTCGGGCTCGGGAACCCGAAAGCTCAGCACGCGTGGAATCCGAAACGAGCGGGGAATCGGCGCCGTTGGAGGTGTCGACGGATGTGCTTGCCCAGTTCAATCGTGGGGCGGCGTTGATGGAGCAGTACGAGTATTCGAAGGCGGCCGAGGCATTCTCGGACGTACTCCAAAAGGAGCCTGATTGGGTGGCGGCCCGCTTCAATTTCGGCCTGGCCAACCTCAACAAGGATACGGAAAAGAGCCGGGAAGTGGCGGTCGAGGCGTTTCGCGCGGTGTTGGATGCCGACCCGGGGAACTTGCACGCTTTGTTTTGCCTGGGCATGTACTACCAGCATATGGGAGACCCTGAACGGGCCTTGGTCTGCTTCGCCCGCGTCCATTGGGGCGACCCTGAAGATCCGCATGTCGCGTTCAAGTTCGCGGAAACGTTGATTGACATGCAGCGCGAGGAACAAGGCGTGGAAGTTTTGGAGAAAGTGGTCGAAATGGATCCGGGATTCATTTCCGCCCTGTATCGGTTGGGATTGCAATATCGGCGTTCCAGGGGCGATGAAAAGGCGCAAGAGTTATTGGCACGGTTCCAGAAGCTGCACGCGGCGGAGGTCGCCGGCGGCGCCTATGCGGTGCAAAAGGTGTATGGCACCGTTGGCAAATACTACACCGTACTGGGTGCCGACGATCATCCCTTAATACGCGACCCCGACACGGCGTCGCGCCGCATTGTTTTCTCGCCGGACGTGGAACGGCTCGACCGGCCAACGAGGGCTTGGGATTGGAAGGGGGGGACGATCGGCATGCCGGGGATCGCCGTGGCGGACGTGGATCGGGATGGCGACTTGGATCTATTCTTGACGGCTACCCGGGAAAACGGCGGCGGTACGATTTGGTTGAACGACGGAACAGGCGAATTTACTCCGGCGGAAACCATTGACCACCCTTGTGTTTCAGCCGCGTTCGGTGACGTGGACAACGACGGCAACGAGGACTTGTGGCTCGGTTGTGCCGGCGGTGCACGGCTGATGAAGAATGATGGTGAAGGCACATTTGCCCAGGCGGATTATTCCGACGACGCATCGGCCGGCGGCGCATCGCCCGACACGCTCACGCCCGTGTCGCGCCTGCTGGACATCGACAGCGACGGTGATCTCGACCTGCTGGCCTTCCGCGTCTCGGCTGGATCGGTGCCCGCCGGCTCGAGTGGAAGCCCGGCGGCCAGCAGCATCTACCGCAACAATCGCGACGGCTCGTACACGGAGCTGGCCGAGACGCTGGGTTTGAAGCTGAGCGACGTTCCTATTGCCGCGGTCGTTTGCGATGACCTGGACGGGGATGGCGACGTGGACATGGTGATTTTCCCCGCCGGGGACCGCGAACCGATCGTGTGGGCCAACGATCGACAGGGCGCCTTTCGAATCCTCGACCCCGCCGATGTCGGGCTCTCCTCGTGCACGGGAGTGGTCAGTGCCACGACCGGAGACTGGGATAAGAATGGTGACCGTGACCTCTTGGTATTCATGGGGAAGTCAATGGCGTTGTACGAGAATGCGGGAGGGTTCCGGTTCCAGCGGCGGCAACGGTTTAATCGTCGGCACGAGAATCTGGGCGGCACCGGTGGGCAATTCGTCGACATGGACAACGACGGAGACTTGGATCTGCTGCTGGGGGATGCTCATCGGCGTGATGGAACTCGCGGACCGGTGTTGCTGGTTAACCAGTGGCCCGAACCGGAGTTTGTCAACCTCGTGGAACTCGATCCCGGCAACCTGTTATCCGCGATCGATACGGAAGGGGATGCCAGTTGCGTTGCCGCCGATTTCACGGGAAACGGGCAGTGCGACGTGCTGATCGCGGCCATGGGCCAGAAGCCGTCACTGGTAAGGAACGTGACCCAGGGCGGCCACTGGATCCAGTTGGACTTGCGTGGAAAGAGGGGCCGAGACAAGAAAACCCGCTCCAACAATTCAGCGATCGGCGCTCGGGTGGAAATTAAAACAAGTAGCGTCTATCAGCAGTATGTCGTGGGCGGCACATCCGGACCAGTTGCCGCGCCGCCGTTGCGCGTGCACGCCGGGTTGGACGACTACCCCAAAGTTGATTGGCTGCGAATCGTCTGGCCGGACGCCGTGTTGCAGTCGGAACTGGAAATCGCCGGCGGCCAGGTGAAGACGATCACCGAACAGTCCCGCAAGACCTCCTCCTGCCCGTACTTATACGCGTGGGACGGCGATCGGTTTCAGTTTGTAAGCGATTTCGGTGGCGTTGGGGGGCTGGGTTATCTGGTCGCTCCAGATACGTACGCACCGCCCGACCCGACCGAATATGTCCCCGTGCCCGAGCTGGCTCCGCGAGACGGCTACTACGAGCTGAATGCATTGACCGTGCTGGAAGAAGTGACCTATTTCGATGAAGCCAAGCTCATTGCCGTCGACCACCCCAGTGGCACGACGGTATTCCCCAACGAAATGATGGCCATCAACGTGCCCCCGCCCGAGTTCAAAGTGTTTTGTTTTCGTGATCCGATTGAGCCGCGGGCGGCTCGCGACCACCGCGACGTGGACGTCACCGACAAACTCTCGGCCGTCGATCGCCGGTATGCCGGAGCCACGGACCTCGATACTCGCTTCGCCGGCATCGCCGAGCCACACTTCGTGGAACTGGACTTCGGAGATCGGTTGTCCGATGTCGCCCCTGACGATCAATTGATACTGGTTGCCAACGGCTGGGTTGAATACGGCTATTCCTCCACCAACTACGCGGCTTGGCAAGCCGGCCTGCGTCCCGAAGCCCCGAGCATCGAAGTGCTTCGCGACGGCCAGTGGGTCGAAATCCTTGATGAAGTCGGCTATCCCGCCGGAATCCAACACGTGATGACGCTCGATGTCTCCGGCAAGGTGCTCCCCACCGATCAGGTCCTACGGATTTCCAGCAACATGGAACTCTACTGGGACCAAATCCACCTGGCCGTGCACCAGGTGGAAGAACGATTGCGGTTGAAGGAAGTGCCCGCCGCCAGCGCCGATCTGCATTTCTTCGGCTTTCCCCGCGAGTATTCGCCAGACGGTCGCCATCCCAACTTGAGCGATTACGCCAATGTCGACCGCGGCGGCACCTGGAAACTGATGTCAGGGGATTACACCCGTTTCGGCGACGTGACCGAATTGGTGACGGAGCCCGATGACTGTTTCGTCATCATGGGCCACGGCGAGGAACTGACGTTGAAATTTCCCGTTGAGGCGTTTGGCCCGGTCCCGGAAGGCCATCAGCGCTCGTTTATCCTCAAGACCGACAGCTTCTGCAAGGATATGGACCTGTATACCGCGTACCCCGACACCGTGGAACCGCTGCCATTCCATGCCATGAGCGGCTATCCGTACGGGGCCGATGAACATTACCCGACCGATCAGAAGCACACCGAGTATCGGCGCCGATACAACACGCGTCGCGTGCGAGTCCGGTCCGAGTAGCGCCCGGATGTTGGGCTATGGATGAAGGCAGGGAAGCTCGGCTTTCCGGGCCAAGCGAGCACCGCTCGTTTCCTCGTTGCCGGTGGCCGTTGCTTTCTCGGTTTCGGGGGCTTTTACAGCCCGTAACGGATCTTCCAGTCGATTCTGACAAGAGAATGGCCGTCGCGGCGCACATCTTTTTTTGTCTGGCATCTTTTTGTCTAACAACTGTCATTTCAGGACAAAAACATGCAAGACAAAAATATCGTATTTTGTCCAAAG
>JBNJEM010000654.1:0-4465 GCA_051745935.1 Planctomycetota bacterium | reverse complement strand
TCATGTCACCACCGCTGAACGCGGGATTTCCGCTATAAAACTTGCCCACCATGACCACTCGTTCGCTGACCGTGCTTTCGGGAACCAGGTTTCCCGTCTTTGGATCGACTAGGTCTCGATCAATGGGACGGCGGTCGAAAACCACGACGGACAAGGTATACTCGTCGGTGGGGTTCACGCGCGCAGCACTATCGGGGTTCCCGATACAATCGAGTTTCGGCACAATGGTGGCCATCCACGAGATCTCGCAGTCCGCGTATCGCTTCAATGGAGTATCCGGCGCCCCGTGCTTGTAAGCAAAATTCTGCACAGGGCCCAGCGTACGGTCACTCGGCCGATCAAACACCAAGTCATCAGCGCTGGCGAACGTTTCTTCGGCGACAAGTTGGTGCAGCACCTCCCTGTCCGTGGTCGGCGTGCGGAGCGTGATGCGTGGCATCGTCAGTAGCGGTGTGTCAGGCTCGTAAACCTGATTCAATGGAAACCGGCTCCGGATCTGCATTTCCTGTCTGTACTCCGCCGGTGTCGGATCCCGATCCGGGGCGGCGGGCGCGGCGATGAAAAGCGGATCGAGACAAAACGAGGTGCCGGGCCCCATGCCGGGCGTGGGGGTTCCGTCGGGCATTACAGGGCCTGTGAATCGGGGGGAGAATGCTCCCGACGTGTTGAACCAGCGCCAATTCTTCGGGTTGCTCATCCCACGGGTCCGGAATTCACGCACGGCGTTGGCGCCGGCTTTCGCGGCGGCGTCCGCCACCGCCCCTTTGCGAGCCAAGGAGCCGCCGACGGGCAGCAACGCGGCAATCCCGACCAGGCCAATCATCACGATACCGATCGCAAACACCACCTCCAGCAAACTGACCCCCGCGCGGGCGCGATGATGGGCGCGGCTGAACCACGCGTTACACCGGCTTTCTACTGGCCATCGCATCATCATCGCCCTCCCTTCTGCCGCGAACCCCGAGCGAACTCGCGGGCCGCCTTGATACGAGCTTGAACCGACATGCTCGCGGGAGACGTCGCGGCGTTGTCTTCAGTGGTCACCGCGCCGGTCCGGCTGTTGATCGTCAACCACAAATTGGCGGGGTCGGCCACGTTACTCACTTCCGGGTCGGAAAACCCCGCGCCGCCCGGCGTCACCACTTTGGCACGCCGTCCAATCATCAAATAGATTGAGCCGGTTGGTTGCCACGACACATTGTCCATGCGCACCGTCTTAACTTGCCCCGTCGGGTTGAACATGACCATGAGGGGCATGTTGGCGGAGGCGGCGGCAAACGAATTCGTATTCGCGCCGAGGCCCACGCCGGAGACGGTCAGATCAATCACCGCGTCGCCGGGCAAGGTTAGTGGCGTGACGATCGACTTGTTCGGGGCCCGCGTGATTTCGAACGTCTGCCCAACGGGACGTGGACCGGGATTCGACGGATCAGACGGATGCCGGGTTCCCGGCGGCACGCCGCGAGGAATGGAAATCTCGAAAACCCCCGCGTTGCTAGGATCGTGCTCACATTTGTAGACCGGGCCTTTGTGATCAAACCCAATGTGAAATTTCTCCACGCGATCGGGGCTGAGTAACCGCTCAAGATATTCGGTGTCCTGTTGTGTCCCGTCCGGCAGCCAGAAGTGTAATTGGCCGGTGGTGGGGCCGGTTTGTTTAACCGTGCACCGCTCGCCCAGCACGGCGCCCGTGAAATCGGGCGCGACTTCAGCCATGTGCAACTGCACCGCGTACGGTCCAGAATCCGGATCGGCTTGCACCTCCATCCACACTCCGAACGGGCGTCCAGACTCCGCGGCCCGCGCCTTGGCGCCAGAAAAGAAAACGTTCATCTGCCGGGCCGCTTCGCGCAACTGGCGGTCCCGGAACGCCGGCCGCACCATCGGAATGGCCACCGCCATGAGCACCGTCATGATGGCCACCACCATCAGCAACTCGACCAGCGTCATGCCGCGGCGGAAGTGACGTTCTTGTGCCATAACTCACTACCTCACTTCCAGGAAATGGTTCGTGATGTTGTCCGAACTCTCCGGACCCTGGCTGCCGAGATGCGCCCGTGCGTCGGAATACGGATCGTCATAGCGGCCATCGTCAGCTGATAGGGTGCGATTCCAACCACTTTCATTGAACTGCTTGTCGCGACCCCCGGAGACAATGAGTGGGTACAACGCGAAGGGATCGTTGCTTGGATCATCATCTTCCCAACGTTCGTCGACTTTCAATGGGTCAAAAGGATCGGGATTGAAGCTATCATCGTCGGCTAATGCTTCCCTGGGACCGGTTTGAATATCGGACTGGAAGCCTGGCGCCCAACGGAGGAAGCGGATCGGCACGCCCCAGGGATCCAGGATCTCCGGCATGCCGTCCGCATCGACATCCCCAATTTCGTCTTCCGGGAAAAAGTCCAAGCCGGTTGTGTCACCGTCGCGCATCGTCGCCAGTATGAGGTAAAGACATTCCGCTGACTCATATTCTTCATCCCAAGACGAGACTGCCCGGCGCTGGTACGCACGACACAGCGATGGGGGTTCCTCCAGAGCCAGATACGTGAATCCTCGCATCACATCCGCTTTTCGATCGGGAAGTTCCATCCGCATCAGTTCGCGCAAGGCGTATAGCCGTTTTTGGGCCGCCAGCTGTGGACGCGGATCGCGAGGGCGATCCACGGGCACGGGCCGGGTTCGATACGACTCCCATTTTCGCATGATTAGTTCGTGGATCTTGGTGACTTGTGCCCGAGCGCGACGTTCTCTGGCATCCTCGCGCACGCCGTAGAAGGCGAAAAGCGTCATGGAAGCAAGCACACCAATGATCGCGATCACGACCAACAGCTCGGCCAATGTGAACGCGGGACGTGGGGGCCGCCGAAGCCGATTCTGTCCAGGCCAGATACTCATGGCTTAGCATCCTCTAGTGTTCCGCCACCGCTGAAATTCGTGATGTTGTCGTTGTCCCCACCCACGCCAGGGAAGCCAGGCTCCGGTGAAGCGAGCGTTGGATCGTAGTTCTGCCCGGTCGGAAAAACAGGGTATAGGGAGGGGTCCTCCACCAAACAGGCATAGCTTCCATAATGGTTGTCGCGACCGGCGCTGATGATCTGAAATGTATTCTCGTTCACCCACTCTTCCTTCACGTCCGAGCTGCGGCTGGACAAGTATGGCGTGGCCGCGCCCGTGTTGTCATTTAAACTGGATGGCGGTGGATAGTAGACGTTGACGTTGCCGTAGCTGCGCGAGTCGAAGTAAACCAACGGCATGTCAGTGCCTTTGGGAGTATAAACCGGAAAGGAATCGTCTTGGCCATCGCCGTCATTTGAACGTTGCCCGATGATTTCAGGATCTTGCCGAACAATCTCGGCGGATGTCAACGAGAGTCGTCCCTTGTCAAATCCAAACAGTCCGTCATTCCGTTCCGCGTTCGCGTAGAACTCACCGGACTCATCGACCACCAGTGGTCCCCCGCGCCCCAGAAACGGATGTTTGGGATCGGAACTGAATCCGCCGAGCCAGAACGGAATGGCTTCCGCCGGATCCAGGTAGCCCAACAGCAGGTTGGTCACGGTGGTCAATTCGTCATTCTCGACGTGCGGCCAGGCCTTCAAGATGTGTTTTTTGAGCCGGGCGCGGTCGGCTTGGGTCTGGTTGTCGGGGTCAAGAGGCCAGCTTGGCGGATAGTCCCCGTGCTTCTCCTTGTACGCTTCCAGGGCCCTCTCAATGTTGGAGATTTCGATCGCAATCCGAGCATCGGCCGCTCGCCTGCGAACCGCGCCCACGGCCGGGATCAACAGAGCGGCCAGGATGCCGATGATGACCACCACGACCAGCATCTCCACGAGCGTGAATCCCGGTTTCCGGGATTGTCGGTCTTTTCTCATCTTTCTATGCCTCCAGGATTGGCGTCCAAGGCCGGCATCCCGACCACCAACGGGTCGCGACGCCCGGGGAACTGGTAATGTGGTATCCATTCAGCCGTTTGAAGCGGAACAGTAAGCTGACAGTAAGGGGTTATTCAAAAATAACCTGCGCAATTCCATGTGCCTCCGAATCGTCCGGAACACTGGCTCCGCTCGCGATCCGCGTTTTCTGGAGAGGGAACGCGTCTTGCCGCTCGCTCAGCCACCCTCCGAAAAATGCCGAAGTTATTTCTGATCCGTTCGTAAACTGTAAACTGGTTGTCGTAAACCAGCCATGCCGTGCCTCTGTTCTACTAGTAGCTTTTTGTTGTCTCGCTCGCATTTTTTTGACGCTGTAAGTCCTCGTGACGCTTGTTCTCAGGCGCCTGTTGCAGGGCAATTAGGCTCTGCCGGCAGTGGGGCGCCCACGGGCTCCGCTCGCGTTGGTTACCTGCTGGAAATGGCATCGGGTTACAACGCTCGCTCAGCCCGTGCCACCCAAGCCGCAAACCAGCGACAACGTGTCTCTATTTTTTCAGCCCCTAACGAAACGCGTTCTTGCTCCCCAAAGG
>JBNJEM010000653.1:0-4469 GCA_051745935.1 Planctomycetota bacterium | reverse complement strand
GAGATCTTCAAACAACCGCAAAAAGACATTTATGCGCTGTAAAAGACGGGCCTGGAGACCCGTCCTACGCCGTCTTTATGCAACAATAGGGAAAACAAAGCGCACTGACTTGGGGGTTTTCCTCACCCCACCCTCGGTCCCCGCACGTGAATCCCCCTATTGACACGGCTGGACGGGTGCGCCACGGCCACCGTCATCGTCTGGGCGGGGATCCATGTTCTTTGGCGTTTCGGGCCAACGCATAACGCGGCCCGCGTCAAAGGCGTACCCAGCGGGCGGAGCGACGGGGGTTATTCCGCGGGGGTCTCCATGGCCCGCAGCTTGTAGAGGAGCGCGCGGCGGCTGATGCCCAGCTTTTTCGCGGCTTGCGTCCGGTTCCCGCCGGTCTCTTCCAACGTCGCCAGGATGGCCGCCCGTTCCACCTGGGAAAGCCGGTTCTGATCGCCGGTGGCGTCGGGAGCGTTCACGGCCGGCGCGGCGATCTTTGGGGGAAGATGTTCCGGCATAATGACATCGCCTCGACACAAAAGGCAAGCGCGTTGCATGGCGTTGCGCAATTCGCGGACGTTGCCCGGCCACGTATAGGCAAGCAAGCACTGCACGCTCTGGGGCGAAAGCCGCACCGGGCCCCCGGAGAACTCCGTCGCGAAATGCCGGGCTAACGCGAGGACGTCATCGCGCCGCTCGCGCAACGGGGGCACATGGAGTTCCACCACGTTGATCCGATAATAGAGGTCGTCGCGAAATGTTCCATCGCGCACGGCTTGCTCCAGGTCGCGATTCGTGGCCGCCACCAGACGGGTGTCAATCGCAATGGGTTGGTCGCTGCCCACCGGCGTAATTTGGCCCGACTCCAGCGCCCGCAGCAGCTTTGGCTGCAAATGCATGGGTAACTCACCGATCTCGTCTAGAAAAAGCGTGCCGCCGCTAGCGGCGCGAAAGAACCCCTGCCTCGAGTGGGTAGCCCCCGTGAACGCTCCCTTGGCATGCCCGAATAGCTCACTTTCAATCAACGATTCCGGCAATCCCGCGCAGTTGGCCGCGACCAAGGGCGTTTCGGAGCGAGGGCTCCACGCGTGGATCAGCTGTGCCACGACTTCCTTGCCCGATCCGCTTTCGCCCGTGATCAGAACGGGCGCGTCGGAGGGGGCCACCACGGCCGCCGTGTCGACCAGACGACGCATTTCCAGACTGCCCGACACAAACCCTTGCGGCACTTCCCGCCGCGAGATTTCCCGTTCCCCATCGGCTCCGTCCGCGGGTCCGACGGCATCGGTAATCGCCGTTTTTAGTTCGTCAAGGTCCACCGGCTTGGCAAGGTAGTCATCGGCCCCGCCTTTCATGGCGGAGACAGCCTGACGGAGGTCGGCGTACGCCGTGATCAAAAGTACCGGCAACTTATCCGCTACCTTTCGGATCTCCGCCAACGCCTCGATGCCGTTCATCCCAGGCAACCGGACGTCAAGCAACACCATGGCGGGCGGACGCCGTTGCATATGTTCCAGGCCTTCTTCGGCCGAAGCCGCCTCATCCGCGGAGAATCCCAGCGACTCGACGAATCCGCCCAGCAAATCACGCTGCGAAACGTCGTCCTCAACGATCAAAATGGTTTGTCGTGTATCTGCCATGCATGCCGTCCCAAAAGACTTAACGCGGGCTTCGCCCGCAACCCAAGAGGTCGGAGGTCGACCTACGAAAACCGTCGCCGTACTTTCTTGTTTTTCTTGGCGGAGACGCGGGACCAAGGCACTAACGGAACCATTCGCTTTTCCCGCTACCGAAGCAGGTTTGGAAGCGGGCACCAGCGTTATATTTCAGGCAGTTGGATTTTTCCGGGTGGAAAGCTACCCGACGCAAGCCGTCCTCCCGTTGGTCGGACTCGTGGCGGAGCAAGTCATCCGCGACCGGTATAACCACCAGCTGTAAAACGCTCTGACAAGATCATACAGTCTTTCCACCATCCACGAAGTCGTGGAAGCGGGAACGAGATTTTGTCACCGGTTGTAAGAAAAACACGGATCCGCCGCCGGGCCGTGGGGTGTAACCCGCTTGCCAGCCGTGGAGCGTCGCGATGCGATTCACAATAGCCAAGCCCAGTCCGGTCCCCTCGGGCCGGGTGGTGAAATAAGGGGTAAACAACGAGTCAACCGCGCTGCATGGCACGTCCGGACCGCGATTCGCCACCTCAATGCGGCAGGTACCATTGTGCGCGTCAGTCGTCGTGATGTCGACCGCTTCGCCCTCTGGCGAAAAGTGGATGGCGTTTTGAACCAGATTAAACAGGGCTTGTCGTAACAGCTCCCGATCGGCTTCCACCGCTTCATGACCGATCGCCAATTCATGCCGCAACCGGAGGTTCTTGGCGTCGAGGTCAGGTTGCAGAATCATGGACAGCTCGTCGAATATCGTTCGCAGATCAACCGGTTCCAGGGACGGTTGGTGAGGTCTGGCGAAGGCCAAGAACTGGTTAATCCTGGCCGTCACCCGATCACACTCCTCGAGCACGGCTTGCGCGTGTGCCTTTCTGTCTTCTTTGTCATCGTCGGACTGGGCCAACCGCTGGGTCCAACCGCGAATCAGTCCCAGCGGGTTCCGGGTCTCGTGAGCCAGTCCCGCCGCGGCCTGGCCGAGTTCGCGCAAATGCTTGGCTTCCGTCTCCAACAGTTGGGCGCGGCCGGAGGCTGAAACCATGCGCACGCTGGCCCGCCACGCAAGAGCCACGCACGCCAACACCAGGGCACCGGCCGCCGACACCAAGACTCGAAGTCGGGCCGATCGACTGCACATCGCATCGGCCCGTTCCCGGTCGAGCACCAAGGTCGCGGCGAACCGTCCGCCCTCGGTAAAGGGGCCGAAGCCACCGGTCGCCCGCTGTCGTCGCCGCCCCCGTCCCCAACCGGGCCCGCGACGTGTCTCGTTACGCTCGTCCGGCGGCACCGGCGAGAGCTGAAAGGCTTCCACTAGCCGGAATCCGGCCGCCTCCCAGTAGCTGCCCGTAACCAGAGGCGGCGACAAATCAAGCAGCTCGGTATTACCGGCCGAGAGGACAGCCTGGCCGCGATCCGACGCCACGGCCACCGCCAGCACGTCGTGCGACTTGACAAGCTCGTCGAGCATTCCCTGAAGCTGCTCCTCGAAAAACCGGCCCAGCCGCCGGTGCGATCGGATCCCGCCAACCAGCGCAGTCATGACCGAATGCGACTGTTGGTGGAGCGTTTCCTGGATCAATGCTCGTTCGTGACGGTAACCGTAGTACTGCCACCCGGCAAAAGTCCCCCAGATGACGAAAAGGCCGATCCAGATTGCCGGCGTATGCGGATTCATGACTCGTTTCCTGACTTCAGCTGGGTTGAAACCGTCCCCCGTGTTGACCCCCCGTTACCGCGATACAAGGAATCGGGGGCCGAAAGCGCCAAAGGAAGCACGTGGGCCGCGGCTCGATCGCAAACCAAACCGGGCAACAGAGGCTTCCCCCTTGAATGACCGAGCGGGATTTCGGACCAATCGTTCACCGGAATGAAGCGCGAAGCACGAAATCCCAAAGCCGGAAAGAAAGCCGAATGACGAATCATCGAATGACGAACGCGTCGCGTCACCGTTCACCATCATGGCCGATGTTGGCGATTCCCTCTCATGGTGTCAAGGTCTTCCCAGCAGTGAAGGAGCTTTCGAGCTTTCGCCGTGGATTCTCGTGAGCAACTCTCCACCATCGTAACACTTTAGCCGTCTGAAGTTGATCTCTCCTTAAAACACGATTTTCCGATTTTCCTGTCGCAAAGTTTTCCTGTCGAACTCACCATCGAAAACGTCTAAAATGTCCAGAAATCGATTGCCGCCAGTCCATTCCGCCAGCTCCACTGGGCCCATATCGCCCGCCATCAGCTTACACTTCGCACGGTAAGAAACGACAGGAAGATTTGAAGACAGGAAGATTTGAAGACAGGAAGATTGGAAGACAGGAAGATTTGAAGACAGGAAGATTGGAAGACAGGAAGATTTGAAGACAGGAAGATTTGAAGACAGGAAGATTTGAAGACAGGAAGATTTGAAGACAGGAAGATTGGAAGACAGGAAGATTGGAAGACAGGAAGATTTGAAGACAGGAAGATGACTGTAAGACCTCAGCCATCTGAAGTAGCGTTCTCGGAAGTGGCTCCTTCTTTTCCGAGGCGGGAGACGAAGGTTGTTGGACATGGCAGTAGCTGACAAGTGTTGTTCACCCACGAGAGAAGCTCATCATGGGAGGGGTCTGGAGCGATTCTTGTCCTGCATACGGCTAAACAGATACCGGCCGTCTAAGTCTTGCATCCTCGGCCTGGTTCATCTAGTAACTCCTGCCTCCCCAAGTTCCGACGTGATCAGCAAGCGGCGCCGGGCTGGGGTGAGGAAAAACTCCAAGTCGTTGCCATCCATATTGTTGCGCCGTTCGTTTCGCCGGTATTGAGACGAAAGGACCTCTAAGAGACCTA
>JBNJEM010000652.1:0-4473 GCA_051745935.1 Planctomycetota bacterium | reverse complement strand
GGCCCCCTGCTCCAACGCGTCACGCGACAGAACGCTTGGCGGGCCACCGGGGCAAATTGTGGCGTCTGAAGATGGACTTTTCAAGGTCCCTCAGCCTGCCGTTTCCGGCCCAGCTTCCCGAACCGGCTCATTCCGGCGCGACAGCCACCAGTTCTTCCGAAACGGCTTCAATCTGCTGGCTGTTAATCATTGAGCGTTCTTCGGCAAAACCGATCAGCAGCGCCAGATCACATAGCCGGTTAATGCGGCGCGGTATGCCGAGCGAAAGGCGATGCACGGCTTCCAGGGCCCCGTCATCAAGAATTTCCCGCCGGCAACCGGCGGCCTGCAAACGGTGGTGAACGTAGCTAAACGTCTCTTCCTGGGAAAGGCGGCGCAAGAGGCACTTCACGGCCAGCCGCTCATCCAGTTCCGGCATGCGGTCGAGGATCGGAAGCAAACCAGGTTGGCTCACCATGAGCACTGTCAGCGCCGAAACCGCATCGTGTTCGATATTCAACAAGAGACGGACTGTTTCCAATGCGTCGTAATCGTTCAGATCCTGAGCTTCATCGATGACAATCACGGCATGACGGCCCCGCTCAACATTATCGGCGAGCGCTTGTTCGATGGCGCGCACGCTCTGCTCGACCGGTGGCGTCGTCCCTGTATCATGCACTGTTGAAAGCGAGCCGGCCAGATAGGCCAACAACTGTTCCGGAGGCATTTGCGGAAAAACCACGTGCACTTGTGGCGCGTAATTCTCCGGCAATTGCCGCAGCAGCGTCTGGACAATCAGCGACTTTCCTAATCCGGCACCTCCGGCCAGAAGCGCGGCCGCGCGCCGATTTTCAACCGCGTACCGCAACTTGAGCAGCGCGCCCTGATGGGTTTCGGCTGGATAATAGAAATGCGTGTTCGCCGTATTCTCGAACGGCTTCGCTTCCAGTTCCCAAAAAGATTCGTACATGGTTCGATGCCTCATGCTTGGCAGCGAGAATCAGATGGCTGCACGGCCAGTCTGGTTCGATGGCACACTGTCACGTCACTGGGTTGAGTGTAATTCTCAATGACGCCAACCGCTTGGACTCCGAGTCCGCGCAACGAGGAAACCGTCGCCATGCATTGATCCCGCGGCGTCTCCCGCACATTTCGCACGACCACCGCCATATCAATTGGGCATGACGTCAGCGTCTTCCCGACCGCCTGAACCGCTGCCTCGCCCAGGACCGTGCCCTCCGAAAAGGCAGGGGGCAAATCAACGACAACCAGATCGAAATACCGCGCCAAATCACTCAGCATGCTCAGTAACAACTCGAGCGGCCCGCCACTTTCACACGCCTCGCCGAATTTCTTCGGAACAAGCGTAACCCGATCTCCCAATGACGTGACAGCCGCTTCACTTAAACACTCACCCCGCCCCACGACCTCGCACCAATCACACGGTGCATCCATGCCCACGCGGCGGGCAAGTTCCGGATTGCCGAAGTCGGCGTCGACCACCGCCACGCTCGCGCCCGCCAACATCGCGGATCGGGCCAACGCCAGGGCAGCGGTCGTCCGTCCTTCCAACCGGCTGGAACTGGTCACGGCCAACACGTTTAGTCCATCCCGAGTCGCCGCGAACAATTCCCGTCCAGCTTGCTCCAGGCGAGCACCCGTTTGCTCATCCAATTGCCAGCACAACTCGGGCCACCGAAATGCATCGACTTCCCAAGCCGCGGCAAACGGCCCCCGTGACGGCGGTTCGAACACGTGGAGCTCCGCATCGCTTTTCGCCGCCGCCTCCTCGGAGCCGCACTCCGTTTCGCCAGAGCCGCGACCCCCGTCGCTCGCCATCAGGGCCGATTCGCTCCACCCCTCGCTGGCCGCCACAGGGCACTGATCCGGTGCCGGAACGTCGCTTTCGCCGGCGGACTCCACCCGCTCCAGCCACGCTTGTTGCCCCTTCTCGGCTTCTGGACAAGCGCGCTCGCTATCGGACTCGCCGTCCTCCGCCGGGCATCCATCTCCGGTACGGACCGGGCCCACCTCCAGATCCACCCCGGACTCGGAAATCTCCGCACTGGATGTCCCCGCGTGAAGCCGCCAAGCACTGGCACGGTCAAGCCCGCTGAACTCGTGCGTCATCAGCTCTGGCATCTCAAGTTCCATGGCGACCCAAAAAACTTCCGGCAAAGGCTGAACCCGTTCCTCATCCGGCGACTCAGTGGCCTCTCCGTGCTCCGGCTCCGCCGCCCCTTCCAATTCGGCAACGGAGCGGTCCGCCGGTATGCCCAACGTCGGGACATCCCTCTCCGCGTTCGCTTCCCCGCGCGGCTCGACGTCGGTTCCCATATCGCTAGCCGGCTTGTCTTCCACCACGCCCGCCGGAGGCCCGACATCCATGAATTCCACCGGCTGTATCAAGTCGGGGGTTGGATCCACGCAACGGCAATGGTCCTCAATCGTCACGGACCTTGCCGCCATATCGCCCTTGTCGCTCGTATCGTCCGCCTCCAGCGAGTCAACCACCGGGAACTTGAGATGCGAATCCAGCGTCACGTCGTTCGCCAGAGGCCGGTCGAGTCGCCATCGTTGATCCCGCTGATCGGCCTCGCGCAGGACCAGCGGCGTTGACTCAGTATTCTCAGCGGGCGGTTGAAATCGCTCACTGGTCCTAGACGATCCCTCGCCTTTGCTCTCCGCCGTTACCGTGCGATCCTTGGCAAAGGCCTTGATAAAGGCTTGATCCAGTGCATTCATGGTTTGATCCATTCGTGAATCAGTTATACGTCACCCCAACAGAAACGGCCCTCCGCGGTCGAGCTTCTCCGCTGTACGCGGCCGGCACGCCGGCATTGCCTTTGCTCGCGGATCATGGTTGCGTGGGTGTGGCCACGGGGCCCGTGCCGCTGCTATCGTTGCTGCTCAAAGCCGGGTTGCGAGCGTCGGTCCACGCTGCGAACCGGATTACTAGGCGGCGTTTCACGCCACCCACGCTTTCCGTGGCCAGTATTCTGAGTTTCTCGCTCGCCGCGTGCTGGAGCCACCGGCTCGACATCGGTCGTCGGATAGGGCGACATGCCGGCGGTATCGTCGTCCAAAGGTTCGGAATCCATGCTTGCTTGCTCATCACCGTGGCCGACCAGACCGCCGTCCATGCCCTGATTAGGAGGCTCGGTAGATGCCCTGGAGTCCGCGGTCCGCTCGCCCTTCGCCGCCGCGCGGCCCGCGGCCGTTTGTAGCAGAAGATCGGATGCACGGGTTTCAGTGGCTTCGGCCGACCGCTCCCACTGCCTCTGATCAACCTCGCCCTCTGAAGCGTCCACCGACGGCTGCTTGTCAACCCACCGTGCCTCCGACTCCACCTCGGCGTCCCGGCCCTTGATCGCAATAATAGCCGCCAGCAACACCCCGGCGAGCACGGCCGCGAACGCGAACTGGCCCGTTCCGCGCAACCAAGCCGAGACCGCCTTGGGCCGCTGGCTTCCCCGCGTCCTCTGATCCCGCCGCGAATGCCGTTGTCGGCGCAGTCGCCGCTCTCGTCCCCGCCCCGCGACCGGCGCGGACGAGCCTTCTTTCGTCTCCTCCGAGCTGGCCGACGGCGCGGAGTCCAATTCCTTCCGCTCCGCCTCTTGATCCGCTGGCGTGTCCGCCGAGGCTTCGTCAGGCCCGCTCGGGCCAGAGGGCACGGAAGTCGCCCCCGGCCCTTCAACCGGATTCGATAGCGCCGGAAGCCGTAAAAGCACCGGGAGATTCTCGCCACCGTACGTCTCGCTCGCCGGCGCACCGTCTGGTGCCCGAGAGGAAAGGTCTTTTCGACCGATGGACTGAAAAAACGCGCGCATCGCAAACATCCATGTAACAGGCGATAAAAAGCACCACGACCGCCCGGCCGCGCGTGGCATCGTACGTCCTTTATCGGTTCCGATTATGTGGATCTTGAGTCTCAGTGAAATGTTGCGGCCCAGAAAAGATAGTCAACAGAGGAGACTTGAGTCCACGGTGGAGCCCAAACCCATGCTACAATGCAGCCGGACCAAACATTGCGGCGATCCCCCACTTTCCCAGTACCGGGCCACGAGCGATCCTCAACCGCCCATACCTCCAAAGCCTATCTCTCGCATGGCAGTTTTTTCTGGGCTTGAGCGGCCAGCGGGAACATTATCGAAACCACCCGGTTCGGGTCCAGCCCAATTGTGGCGGAAACTTATCATACACCGGTCGCGGGTGACTTTGTTTGCCGCGAGTCCGACCAGCGGGAGGACGGCTTGCGCCGGGCCGCTTGCCAGTCGGACGAATCCGACCGCCTGTGATAATCGGTCGCGGATGACTTTGTTTGCCGCGAGTCCGACCAGCGGGAGGACGGCCTGCGCCGGGCCGCTTGCCAGTCGGACGAATCCGACCGCCTGAAATAAACCCTAACGTTGCAAACAGTATATGTAGGACGGGTCTCCAGGCCCGTCTTTTCAAGTACGAAATCGTACTTGATCTGGTGTCCGCAGATCTCAC
>JBNJEM010000651.1:0-4485 GCA_051745935.1 Planctomycetota bacterium | reverse complement strand
GAGCATGAGCATGCCGATCGTGTACGCCTCTTCGCCCGTCGCGCATCCGGCCGACCAGATCCGAATCGAATCGCCGCTGACTCGCTTGGCAATCAGCGGGTCGATGACTTCGCGTTCCAACTCCTGCCACGCCTCGCGGTCGCGGAAGAAACTGGATACGTTGATCATCAGATCGCCAAACAGCGAGGCGGCCTCCTCGGCGTCTCCGCGCACCAACGACGCATACGCAGCGAAGTCATCGACGTTGCGCAAACTCATCCGACGCTGTGTGCGGCGGAGCAGCGTGGGCCGTTTGTAATCCGCGAAGCTGTACCCGAAGCGATCGCCCAGCACGTTGAGAATGCTTTGCAAAGACGCCGGATCGACATCGGGAGTCTCGCCATCGGCCGTGGCCGGCACACTCTCGAGCGGCTGCGTCGCCAGTCGCCCCAGCACCTCCGGGATCTTCTCGACTGGCAGCACGAGATCGACCAGGCCCGTATGGATCGCGCTGCGCGGCATGCCGTCAAACTCCGCCGTCTCCGGATCCTGCACGATCACCATCCCCCCGGCGGACTTGATGGCGGAAATCCCGCGCGAGCCGTCCGAGGCCGCGCCGGAAAGGATGACCGCGATCCCGCGGTCGCCGTAGGCCAAGGCCAGCGAGTCGAAGAAACGATCGATCGGGTGGCGATGGCTCCGTTCCGTTTCTAAATCGAGTAGCCGGAAGCGGCCGTCCCGCACCACCAAATCGCGATTGGGAACGCAGACGTACACGTGATCCGGCGCAACCTCCAGCCCATCCTGCGCCGGCCGGACGGTCAGTGATGTGTGCTGGGTGAGCAGAGCAACCAGATGACTTTCGCTCTTGGGATCAAGGTGCTGGACGATGACCATCGCCATGCCGTGCAGCGCCGGTTCCGCATCGAACAGGCCGATCATCGCGTTCAGCCCGCCGGCGGACGCGCCAATTCCAACCACTGGATAAACTTCGTGTTCCATAAACCTGCATCCTCTCGGCCCAGAGCGTCGCGCCAGGAAGCGAGTGATCCTGTTGAGATTAGTCTTAGCCAGCCCGTGACGGCTTTCGTGGCACTTACTGGCAAGACGTTGCGACAATCCGGGGCCATCCCGCCAAGGATACTTCACCCAGCTTCGACCATCGCCGCAACGTTCTATTATAGCAATTCGCCAATCGAATCCAAGCGGATGTCCGCAGCCGGATAGTCCGACAGAACATTCCGGTCAAGGGCGTCATGGCCCTGGCGCACGAACACGGGGGTGACGCGCGAGCCCCAGCTTCGTTTTACGGCGGTGAGAAGCCGCAGTTTATCTTCGACCAGCACGTCATGTTCGGCGGAGAAGCGGGCGGCGACATCAAGGAGTTCCCGTTCTTTGCGGCGATACATCAAGACCCGGCCGCCCACCGCCTCGTAGAGTCCGGAGCGGTCCAGTTTGCGCGGCTGGAAGATTACATCTCCGTCGGTCAGCAGGGCCACCGGCCCCCATGGCTTGACGTGTTCGATAGCTGAAGGTGGCTTTGCAGGTCGGCGATGACACGTTCGTTGTCGAGCAACGTGTTGTCCACGTCGAACAGGAACGCGATGTGGTCATGGTGTGGTCCTCTGCTCCGTCGTTACTTGCTGTCCGCCTTCTCAACGTGCCCACCGAATCGGAAGACTCAGAATCCGGCGTCTTCGTCTTCGGGGAGGATCTCCTGGGCCACCAGGTCCTTCCAAGCGGCCAGCGCCGACTCGGGGGCCTCACCGGCGCGAATGCGCTCCACCACCGCCCCTTCGGCGCTCTTCAACTCCGGAAACTTCAGCAGCAATTCGGCCAGGTCCCGCCAATCGGTACCGGCTTTCGGTTTTCCCCGCCGCGCCGCCAAAGCCCTCACCTTACTGGCCATCAGTTCGGGAGGAGAAAGGACCAAAACGTCTTCCACCCGTTCGCTCGGCGGCAGTTGATCAACCGGCCGCACGTCAACCAGGTGACGGTTCTCGGGTTTTTGAAGTTGGTAGATGCGGTAACCAAGGCCCTCGCGGACGTTACGTACACGAACGGCGATCTGGAATCGCTGATGGAGATATTCCTGAATCTCCTGGGCCAGCTCCGCGGCGCGCGGCGAGAGGATGTCGACGTCCTGAGTCATTCGCGACTCAACCACGTACGCGTTGACTGCTTGAGCGCCGTACAAAACGGCGTCGTCGCGCCCGCGCAGAAGATCCAACACCGCGTCGTGGATCGTGGCCAGAGGAAGCGGCTCGCGCATCGCAAACTCCTGGAATGTCAATGAGCCATCGCCGAACATTTGCACATCTCCTACGACTCTACGATTCTGCAATCAAGCCTACCTAGGAACAATCGCGAAAGCAACAGTGGCGGAACATGGGGCGTTTCCTTCGTCCGGCGCGATCATCCCCTGTGGCCATCCAACTCCGCTGGACGATCACGTCGCATGAGCACCGATGCTGAAAGCGCCAGCCGAAACAGCTACGTCCGCGAGTTCGCCTGCTTGCCCAGATAACAGCCGACACAGCCGAAATCGCGGCGAGGCATCACTCCGACCGTGGCGCCACATCCCTCGTCAAAGCGGCCGTAAAGCTGCTGCGGCGTGCGAAGTTCCGGGGGCAACTGCCGCCACTTTCGGCGCAGCAGCGACCGGGTTTTCGGCTCCACGGGATGGCGAAGAAGTCGAAGGAGTCCCCTGTTACCGACGTCCTCATTAACCGACGGGATTGTTCGCCCGGCGTGGGCCAGTTCACCTGATTTGTTCGTGCCGTCCATTTGATTCACTCCCTGGTTTACCAAGTGCACGACGGACCTTGTCGGACCGCCCTTTCGCCCGTTAGCAATTCTTTGGCGATCGTCACCAGACGATCTGGTTCAAACCCGCATTTCCATTGACAAGTAGCTTCGTCATCACCTTCCGCCACAATAGGCGCGATGTCGGAATGCCATGAATCAGCACGACCGAACGCCCCTCGCCGTTCTGATCGTAAGCGATGCGATGACCGTCAATGTGAATTATGTGATGAGTGGATGGTTCCATGACAGATAACACTCGCTTTCGTAGTGGTTGTTAACACAGGGGTTGCGCCGGGACCGTGCCGTCTGCTTCCCATGTGCATGAATGCGTCCCTTATCAGTGAATTAACATCGTTCCGACCAATCCGAGCAGGAACCCGGATACGGCCCCGATGGCAGGGAAGTCGTGGTGTTTCAAGTACGCGCGTGGTGCAATGTCATCAAAGATCAAATAAAGAATTCCTCCGCTACAAAACAGCATCACCACCCCAATGATCGCGGTGCTCGTCGATAACCAGAAGAAGCCGATCCAGGCCGCAATGGGCCCCACCAGAGGGACGATCAGGAACATAAGCCACAGCCTTCGGTTCGATCCAGCGCTCTGATGCATCTCGTGATAGGACGCAAAGCCCTCCGGCATGTTTTGCAGCGCGATCATGCCGGCAAGCAGATAGACGACACTGGATCCGGTTGCGGCGGCAGCACCGAGGAGAATCGCCTCCGGAACAAAATCCAGTAACATGCCGATGAATTGTGCAGCCGTGCTGCCCGTGCGTTTCAGGCGTGCATCGAGTTTCCAGAAGACGAGACCTCCTATCAAGAAGGCGAATGAGGCAGAAAGCACCGAGACGTGCTGGATGCCGTAGGGCAACAGGACCAGCGCGATCGCCGCCAGCAAGGCCCCGCCTCCGAAGTATGACACGAAGCTGTCAATGTCATGCTGGAAACAGATCGACCTCAGCGACACCCGGGAGGACACCAGTGCTCCCGCCGGGATGGACATCCCGGCCACCAGGGCCAACGATAACGTCAATACCAATGTGTTCATGAACACGGCTCCGGCGACGATTGGTCGGTTGCTATCGGGTTGTGCCAGCCTCCGACGGGTGAGACGATGTTGAATGCGCCGGCCGCTCGGCATTGCCCAGTTCCCCGCGCAACGCCTGAAATGTCGCCGGCTTGAAATAGTCGACGCTCACATAGCGCAGCAGGCCAGCGAGTTTTTCAAAAGCGGCGGAGTCCACTTGCCCCTGCTCTTCCAGGCTCTCGCGGGCCCGAGCCCGAAGCTGGTCGGCAGTCCAGTTCGACCGGCCGACGCCAATGACCGGCACATCCAGATGGCCGCGCCTGGCCATCGCCTCCAATGCCGGGAATATGCTCTTGAAGGCCAGATCGCCCGTGGCGCCAAAAAAGACTAAGGCGTCGGATTTGGACGCACTATTCATCGTTTCGACCTTCCGGTAATCTGGGAGTTCATAGCAAGAATTCGCGGAATGCTCACAGAGCGTTTACCCCCGGACCAAGTGTTCATCCGTCTGAGTTGGCGAGTCCAGTTGGTGAACTACCAACTCGCCGATCTGCAATTCCGCCGTCTCGACGTAAAACCCCAGAAGTCCACCGGAAAACGTCGCGTCGGCGAGCGACAGGACCACGCCGCCGTTGATGCTCAATTCGTGGTAACTTCCAAACGCCAGCAGT
>JBNJEM010000650.1:0-4499 GCA_051745935.1 Planctomycetota bacterium | reverse complement strand
ATATCGTGAACACAAACCGGCACGCGACTGTCCCCTCCCTCCACATCACCGGCTCCACCGGTGGGGAAACACCCGCCCGCGTTCGCGTCATGATCCGTATCCTACCCCGCCGCCCCCGTGACGTGAAGCCCGCCACCCCTTGCCGCCGGCAGTATCCCCACGCGAGAGGGCTGAAGTGTTACAATCATCGTCCCGTCCCCCAATCTTCCTGTCCCCCAATCTTCCTGTCTTCCAATCTTCCTGTCTTCCAATCTTCCTGTCTTAAAATCTTCCTGTCTTGCAATCCTTGCGATGCGACGTGTAGGCCGATGGAGGGCGATATGGGCCCGGTGGAGCTGGCGGAGTGGACTGTCGGCAATCGGTTTCTGGAAATCCTGGACGTTTTCGGCGGTCGGATAGAAAAAGGGGGCAAGATTGAATGGCACTGTCGCGGTGGCCAAATCGAAAAGTTGTATTATTGAAGCGATAACAAACCAATTGGATTTCGCGCTATCCAATGGGTTTTGGAAGCGGGGAACGGGGTTTGTGACCGGCCGTGAGTAGGTACCATGGATGCTGACAGACCGGCGGGTGCCCTCGAGCCCCGTGCCGAGGCGGCCGGCCGGAAGCGTGGGAACGGGGGCATGAGCACCGTTGGCGAACCGTGTTCCGCCGGGTGCGACGGCGAGGCACCGGGCAGGCGGCGATGATCGGATAAGCCAGGACAATCGTGACTTTTTCCCCTCCAATTCGAAATCGGACCACGCCGAACCGCCGCGCGACGGATAACGCGACCATGGGATGGATAACACGCCCCTGGGATGTCCCGGCTACCGCCGTGCTCCGGCGCGGAAACCCGCACTCGAAATCGGATAGTCACAATGCAGTCGATATTGGTTGAAAAGCCCTACGAATTCATTCCCCCACACCGAGGTTCATGGTGGCCCGCACTCATCCGTGATCTCAATCTTCACGGCGTCTGGCTACGGCGGGCCCAGGGGGTTGAAGATTACGAGCTACGGGGGAAACACCACCTGGTCCAATCGCTGCGCGCTGGGCACAGTATTCTGTTGACTCCAAACCATTGCCGCTTGAGTGATCCCTTGGTCATGGGCTGGCTGGCGCGCGAAACCCGGTGCCTGGTCTACGCCATGGCCAGTTGGCACCTATTCCACCAAAGCCGGTTCATGCGGTGGGCCATCCATAAGATGGGAGCCTTCAGCGTTTACCGTGAGGGGATCGACCGGAAAGCCATTGGCATGGCCATTGAGATCCTCGAAACCAATGAGCGTCCGCTGGTCATCTTTCCCGAGGGGGCCGTGTCGCGCACGAACGACCGGCTTCAAGCCCTCTTGGACGGCGTGGCTTTCATCGCTCGCACGGCGGCCAAACGCCGAGCCAAGAAAATGAAAGGGAGCAAGGTCCTGGTCCACTGCGTGGCCATCAAATACCTGTTTCAGGGAGACTTGGAGAGAACCGCCGATCCCGTACTCACTGAAATTGAACGGCGTCTAACTTGGCAACCGAAACGTCATCTCCCGATGGATCAGCGCACCGCACGAATCGGCCTGGCTCTGCTAAGCTTAAAAGAACTCGAATACTTCGAGGAAACCTTTTCAGGCTCCGTGATCAGCCGCGTGCAGCGATTGATCGACCGGCTGCTGGCGCCCTTGGAAACGGAGTGGTTGGGCCAGGTTTCCGACGGCCCCGTGGTTCCACGGGTCAAGGCATTGCGAATGCAAATCATGCCCGATATGGTACACGGGCGAATCGATGCGGCCGAGCGAGCTCGGCGGTGGCAGCATCTGGCCGACATCTATCTTGCCCAACAGGTCGCCAGCTATCCCCCGGACTATCTCGATCATCTGAGCGTGGATCGACTGTTGGAAACCATCGAACGCTTTGAAGAAGATCTGACGGACAAGGTGCGGGTCCATGGAAATCTAAAAGCCATTATCGAAGTCGGACCGCCGATTGAAGTCAGCCCGCGGCGCGACCGCCAGGCAAAAGTCGATCCGCTGATGGTCGATATTCGAACCGGGCTGCAGACCATGCTCGATCGACTCGCGATCGAATCGCCGACTTACCGGCAAGCTCCCACCTGAATGGCCGAGCTCGAGTTTGCCGGTGGGACAGCCGTCCACGGGTGCCGCTACACGGCCTGGACACAGGCGTCCGCATGGATGCCCCGGGCTTGTCCCGTCGTGGTTCACGCTCGCCGCTACAGACTGGTCGGAAAGACTGCTCCTCGCCATCGGTGGATAACCTTTGATTCAACGCCAACGATTGGAGGCCATCGGCTTCAACGGCGGGCGGATGGTGGATATGGAACATTTGGATTACGTCAGGATCCCGACATCAGGACCGGCATGGCGGCAATCGCACACCGGAGCGCCAATGGTGGGCTGGACCGAAGCGGGGCAGCAATCCTTGCGGCGGAGAGCGCAAAATGAAACCGGGAGGCCAGCGTGTGCCAACCTCCCGGCTTTCCGTCCATCAGGGGTCCACTTCTAGCGTATTTCTAGCGTATCGGCAAGTCCTCCGATTTAATGATGTTGCGATGATCGGCATCAATTTTGAAGGGTTCCGCGTCCATTTTGACATTCACGTGATACGTATCAGCCGGATCCTTTGGTACTCGCCACGAGTACGAACAGGTGAAGCCTCACCCATACTCGAAGTTGCCGGACTCGACCACTTCGCCATCCGCCGTACGGATTGTGAATTCTGGTTTGCCGGGCCGGCTGCCATCCACGTACATGCTGCTGCACCGTTCACCCCCTTGGCCGACCAGTGCCAGGCTCAGCGACACTTCGCGCTGGCCGCGACGGCCGCCGATACTGACCACCGGCCGGTACGGCTCGCCAAACGGCAGCTCAACCGTTTCCCCCTTCTTCACCACTACTTCCTGATAGTCCCGATTCGCTTGAGCGCTGACTCGGTTGTCGCGGCGTTGCCGCGGCGCGGGCCGAGCACCACCGAGCAACGCGCGTTTGAAACTATCCAGTAACGAGCCGCTCTCGGCCTCCTCAGGCTCTTGCGTGTCGGCTTTTTCAATTGTGTAAGAGGCCAGTTTCCAGCGTCCCGCCGGCACTCGAGCCTTGCCCGATTCATCGCCGACGATGTTCAGGAAACCGTGCTCGCCATACACAACGGCCCGATAGCCCTCGTTCGGATTGGTCACATGGCCCACCGCAAGCGATGAAGGCTCCAGTGTCAACTCGTCACCGGCGGGCGTGATGGCCAGATCGAAGAAATCGCCGTCCAGGTTCACCAGCTTGGTCACATAGTGCAAGCTGCGGTTGGACGAGGGATCGTACGGGCTGACATTCCCCCGTGGCGGCTCCGCCTCGGGATCGATGACATACAACATGTCACCCGTCCGTGGATAGACCGGCCCGTCCGATGAACCCCGCCGGTCGTCAACCTGGTACCGGTCGTCGAAACGCCCGTTGCTATTGAAGTCAACCACCACCACCCGATACGTCTTGCCGTCGATTTCCATCTCGCCCTCGCGATAGACCGCGGCGGAAAGTGACGCGTTGGCGTACGAGTATCGGCTACTCCCTCGCGAATAGACACTCATCCTGAACGCGTACTCGGTCTTCTTCCCGTCGAATTCGATCGTGAGGTCGACGACGGGAAATGAGCAACGGGCATAGCTCGCCGCTTTCTGAGGCTCCCCCTCGGATTCAATCACCTCATCATCGGTAAGATCGCCGTTGTGGTTGAGGTCGAAGTACAGGCGGTCATAGGCCACCACGTTCATCGCCTGGTTTCCCGATCCCGATGGAACCAGGGCGTTCAGTGGGTTCTTCGCGCCCTTGGTGGCCTGGTCGTCCTCGCCCTTTTCCTCGCTTTCGTCCCCGTCGCCCGCCTTCTTCGACGTGTCGAAGGCAAAGCCAAAGTACTGCGAGCCCAACTTCACAACACCCCGGAACACGTGTTCCGCATTGTATTGGCTCGGCTCCTTCTTGATCACTTCCGAGAACTCCGGGACTCCAGGCTTTTCCGGCCCCCGGATCATTCCCTCCGGTCCACTCGTCTGTTCGAAAAACGACTGGGAACGCGTTGTTCGAAACCAGAGTTCAACCGGCATCGCTCCCGAGGACGTTCGAGTGACCGCCGATTCGATTCGCTTGGTTTCGAGCTTGCAGGTTTCCGCGGCGGCGCAAGTCGCGAGAGCAAGCACGCTCGCGACCGGTATCACGCCGACCACATACCGCCACCTTTTCTTCATAAGCAAAACCCTCCAAAAAACAGGTGCCTTCCACTGACGGACGGAGCCAAATGGCCACGGATCATTGTAAAACAATCGCCTCTGAAAATGAAGCACGAAGCACGAAATACCCAAGCACGAAGGAGCCCGAATGAGAAAAGCCCGAGTGCCGAACATGTCATGTTACGGCTTACCGTCATGAACGATCGTAGCCGTTCACGGGTGCCGCTACACGACCTGGACACGCAAGGCCCGCATGGATGCCACGGGCTTGTCCCGTGGTGGTTCACGCTCGCCGCTA
>JBNJEM010000649.1:0-4505 GCA_051745935.1 Planctomycetota bacterium | reverse complement strand
AAATGTGAGATCTTCAAACAATCGCAAAAAGACATTTATGCGCTGTAAAAGACGGGCCTGGAGACCCGTCCTACGCCGTCTTTATGCAACAATAGGGTATAGTCACCGCCCAGCAACCAATTCTTAGCGGCCCAGGAGCCTCCACACTCCTCCGACTACGACTACGGCGAGGGGCAACTGCCCATGCCGACGCCGGCCACCGCCGTGTGACAGTCGGGGCACCGGCCTTCGGGGGACACATGATCTTGCAAAACGCCCATGCCGGACCGCTGGACCAGAACCCGGCCGCATTCGTGGCAGCAGGTATCTTCACTCCGCGACACGTTACCCAAATAGACGTACCGAAGCCCCGCCTCGCGGCCAATCTGGCGTGCAAGCTCAAGCGTTGACTGTGGGGTAGGCGAGGCATCTCGCATGTGGCCGGCCGGGTGAAAGCGACTAAGATGCCACGGCGTGTGTGGTCCCAATTCGGTCGCGATGAACTCGGCGGCCTCCCGTAGCTCCGAGGGGTCATCGTTGATCCCCGGAATCACGAGCAGGGTCACCTCGAGCCACACGCCGAGTTCCTTCATGCGTTTCATGCTTTCCAACACGGGATCCAGCCGCCCGCCGATGTACTGGCGGTAGGTTTCGTCCCGAAACGCTTTCAAATCCACGTTGGCGGCGTCGAGATAGGGATGAAAGGCGTCGAGCATTTCATTGGTCATGAACCCATTGGTAACCATGATATTGTGGATACCGCTCGCGTCAGCCAGTTGGGCAATATCGTACGCATACTCGAAAAAGATCGTTGGTTCAGTGTACGTGTAAGCAATGCTTTGACAGACGTTTTGTCGAGCCTCGCGAACCACCGTCTCTGGCGAAACGCCATCCCCCCCCATCAGCTTTCGCTGCCGCGGCATCTGCGAGATTTCCCAGTTCTGGCACCATTGACAACGAAAGTTGCATCCAGCGGTGGCGATGGAATACGCTCGAGAGCGAGGAAAGAAATGAAACAGAGGCTTTTTCTCGATCGGGTCGACGTGCCTCGCGATCGCCTGGCCGTAAACCTGCGTATACAACTGGCCGCCGCGGTTTTCCCGCACCCGACAGATCCCCCACTGGCCGTCCCGGATCACGCACTCATGGGCGCAAAGATGACACCGAACACGACCCTCCGTCAACTGCTCGTACAGCTTTGCTTCTTTCATGCTCTTACCCTCCCTTGTTTTGTTCACGTGTGAACCACTCTGCCCGAAGGGAACCAGAAAATCTCGGCGGAACGCATCATCCGAGCCCCAGCCCCTAAATCCTCACCGCTCACTGTTCTCAGTATAAGCGCCGGAAGACCAACTGTTTGGCCGATTCGCGTCCGTCAGGCTCTCCGGCGTGACAGGCCGGGAACATGGCGAAATACGGTAAAATTCACGGACAACTGGCACCAATTTGGAAAGGCTGGCATATGCCGCTTCCAATCGGCCAACTGTTATATTTCAGGCGGTCGGATTTGTCCGGGTGGAAAGCTGCCCGAGGCAACCCGTCCTCCCGGCGGTCGGACTGGCGGCGGACCACGTCATCCGCGACCGGTATACGACTGTCCCTCGTGCCTTCCCCACTAAAAAAAAGGGGGGTAAACAGCACCCGTTGTGGCCCCCTCGAGCGAAGCGTCTCACGGCTCTATAATGAGCGGGCCCGGTTTCACTTTTCGCATGCCGGGTTAGTGTGGTCTGGAACTGGGGCCAGCTGTCGCGACAAAGGCTTACCAAGTGGCCGAGTGTTTGTTACAGCTAGGACGCTCGGGGGGCTCCGCCAGGGTTCTTTCGCCCCTTGCATGGTTACAGGAGCAGAGCCCGTTCTAGCTGCCCCCTAAGATTAGCGGTGGCAAAGCGATCGGTAGACTCCGCGGCCCACGAGCCGCTCGACTGTCCATGCCGTGTCATTCGCTTTATGATCCCCCATTTTGGGGGTAGCCGACTAACAGAGTGGGATGGTGGGCATCCCGTGACGGCTCGTGTGCGATTCGGCTGCGGAGAGCCAAACAGCTACCATTTTTCGATCGGTGTCCGGCGGCCGATCTCGCAAAGAAGGGTTGTGATCAGTTCAGGGCACCGCCGGGAGATGGCTTCGAGTTTGCCCAAAGCGCTGCGCGACAAGGGGAGTTTTTCTATGAAGCACACGAACAGCGATCAAGTCTTTCGGCGTTCCCAGCAGCTCATGCCAGGCGGAGTCAACAGTCCGGCGCGGGCTTTCGGTGCCGTGGGCGGCAACCCCGTGGTGATGCGACGCGGCGAAGGGGCGTATCTCTACGACATCGACGATAATCGCTACATTGACTATATCGGATCGTGGGGCCCGATGATCCTGGGACATCGGCATCCGGCGGTGACCGAAGCGATCATCCACGCGACGCAGCGGGGCACCAGTTTCGGGGCACCGACCGAGAACGAGATGGAAATAGCTCAACTCATCGTCGATTTGGTCCCCTCGGTCGAGAAGGTCCGCCTCGTCAACTCGGGGACGGAAGCGACGATGAGCGCGATCCGGTTGGCCCGAGGCTACACGGGGCGAGACCGCATTGTAAAGTTCGCGGGCAATTATCACGGTCACGTGGACAGCCTGCTTGTCGCGGCGGGCAGTTCCGCCGCGACGCTTAGCGTCCCCGATTCACCGGGGGTGACGCCCGGCGCTTCAGGGGACACGATTGTGCTGCGGTACAATGACGTGCAATCGCTGACCGAGACATTCTCTCGGCAAGGCCATGAAATCGCCGGACTGATCATGGAACCGGTGGTTGGCAACATGGGCTGCGTGCCAGCGAGCAGTGAATTCTTGCGGGCGGCACGAACGCTAACCCGCGAATCGGGCTCGCTGTTAATCTTCGATGAGGTCATGACCGGGTTTCGCGTGGCCCTCGGTGGGGCCCAATCACGGTTCGGGATCACGCCCGACGTGACGACCTTGGGCAAAATCGTGGGGGGCGGCCTGCCCATGGGGGCTTACGGAGGGCGAGCGGAGATCATGGACCATATTCTGCCCGCCGGCAAGGTGTTTCAAGCGGGAACGCTCAGCGGAAACCCGATCGCCACCGCCGCCGGCATCGCGACCCTCCGGCAGCTACGAGAGCATCCACCCTACGATCACTTGGAAGCTTTGGGGACGCGTCTGGAAGCGGGGCTTCGGCAGGCCTGTCAATCAGCGGGCGTCCCCGCCACCGTGGGCCGCGTGGGCAGCATGCTCACGTTGTTTTTCAACCCGGACATCGTGACCGACTGGGACGTGGCCAGCCGGTGTGACACGGCCCGGTATGGCCGCTACTTCCGGGGCTTGCTCGACCGGGGTGTTTACATGCCCTGCAGCCAGTACGAAGCCCTGTTCCTCTCCGCCGCCCATCAAACAAAGGATATCAACACCACGATCGAAGCCGCCACGGAGGTCTTGTTCCAATAAGTCGGCGACGCGATCGAACCGCCAAGTCGCACTCTTGAGAATCGGACCTCGGATAACCTGATCTCGACGAAAACTGAACCGAGACCATTTTTCACGGCCCGTATCAAAACGCGCCGTATCAAAACGTGACTTCCGCGTCCAAGACGCCTTGGATCGGAATCCGCACGATTTTCTTAACGAAAGGATTGGAAAGAATGACTCAGCCTATCAGCATCATGCCCTGTTTGGACATGCAAGATGGCCGGGTGGTCAAGGGGGTTCACTTCGTCGATATTCGCGACGCTGGCGACCCGGTGCAATGCGCTCAGGCCTATTGCCAAGCGGGCGCGGACGAACTGGCTTTGCTGGACATCACCGCCACGGTTGAAAGCCGCGGCACCATGCTGGACGTGGTGAAACGCGTGGCTGACGCGACCAGTGTACCCTTCACGGTAGGCGGCGGAATCTCCGACGTAGCCTCGGCGGCGGCCGTGCTGGAAGCCGGAGCGGACAAAGTTTCGACGAGCAGCGCTGCCTTCCGTAACCCCAGGGTGATTGATGAGATGGTCAAGGAGTTTGGTGCCGAAAAGGTGACCGTGGCAATCGATGTGGATCGGAACGACAACATGCCCTCCGGCTACGAGGTGTATGTCGACGGCGGCCGCACGGCGACCGCCGCTGATGCAATCGAGTGGGCGAAGCAGGTCGATGCGATGGGCGTCCCGGTGATCCTACCCACCAGCAAGGCTGGCGACGGCGCGAAAACCGGCTACGACTTGCCGGTGATCCGAGCCATGAAAGAAAACACCTCGGCCCGAATCGTCGCCTCGGGCGGCGCCGGTGAATTGGCTCACTTCCACGAAGCCGTGGAAGCGGGGGCCACCATCCTGTTGGCTGCGTCCGTGTTCCACTATCACATGATTGACATTCCGACGCTGAAGGCTTATCTCCGCGATCAGGGCGTTAGGATCTGTTAAGAAATAACTGTCTGATTTAAGGGATTCGAGTGATGTTCCCAGCTCGGGCCAACGGAGACTCAGGTTGCTCGCTCCATCACGGCGGTTACCCGCGCTGCATGAGATGCCCCGGGCTGGTCCCGG
>JBNJEM010000648.1:0-4508 GCA_051745935.1 Planctomycetota bacterium | reverse complement strand
CACGCTCGGTCATTTAATGGACACGCTGTCCCGGTTTGGCATTCTCGTCGACACTCAGGAGGAATACCTCGCTGCCACCCGGGCCCGAAGCCAGAATCATGCCTTCGCTGGTTCCAAATTTCATTTTCCGGGGGGCGAGATTGGCCGCGATAACGACTAGGCGGTCAATCAACTGGTCCGGTCGATAGGCCTGTTTTATGCCGGCAAAGACCGTTCGCGTTTCATCGCCACCGAGACTCACCGTGATTTTCAGGAGTTTATTGGCCTGGGGAACGTCTTCAGCGGACACGACCCGGGCCACGCGGAGGTCCACTTTGGCGAAATCATCGATGGTACATTCCTCCGCCAACGGTTCCTCGGCCAGCGTTTGACTGGCAGTGCCTGTCGATTCCGCTGCTGATTCCTGGGGCTCTGGTTCTTTGCTTTCGTCGATCATGTTTGATACGTCCTTTTTGTCCACGCGTTTTAACATATGTTGGAAGCGAGCGACCGGCGTCCCGGTCAACGGGGTTTTCGACTGGTCCCAATGCTCGATCGGCTGCCCCAAAAGCTCACCGGTTTGGGCTGCGAGTCGTGGCACCACGGGGGTCAGGTAAATGGCCAGTTGCCGGAACAGATTCAGCGCCACGGTACAGACATCGCGCAGTTTTTGGGCCTGGGCAGGATCCTTGGCCAATTTCCATGGCTCGGCCGCTTCCACGTAGGGGTTGGCCTGATCGGCGAGATCCATGATCATGCGCATCGCGCGATTGTAGTCTCCCTCCTCGTAGGCCGCCGCGATGTCCTCCCCCCGATCCGCTGCCCGCTGGAATAGCCCCCCATCGTCGGGATAGCTGGGCGAAAGGCCGCTTGCGTGCGCGAACTTCGCGGCACGACTGGCCAGATTGACCACCTTCCCGATCAAGTCCGCGTTTCCTTTGGCGACGAACTCATCGAAATTCAGGTCAATGTCCTCCAAGCGGGGCCCCAGCTTCGAGGCATAGTAGTAGCGAAGGTAGGCGGGATCCAGGTGGCGGGCGTATGTTTGCGCCATCACGAAGGTCCCTTTTCGCTTTGACATTTTTTCGCCCCCGACCGTCAGGAACCCGTGAATTCGAACCTTCGTGGGCAAGGAGAACCCCGCCGCTTTCAGCATGCCGGGCCAGAACAGGGTGTGGAAATAGGTGATATCCTTGCCGATGAAATGGTGAATCTCGACATCGTCGCTCCGCCACCAATCCTCGAACCGCTCGCCAGTCCGGTCGCACCATTGCTGGGTCGATGCCATGTAGCCGATGGGCGCGTCGAACCAAACGTACCAGTAATTCCCGGGACTGTCTGGAATCTCGAATCCAAAATAGGGGGCGGGACGGGACACATCCCAATCGCGTAGCGGCTCATTCAAAAAGTGTCCCTTCAGATAGTTCGCGACTTCAACCTGCAAACGCCCCCCGGTTTGCGTCCACTCCTCCAGAAAACCATGCAACTTTTCCAGCTGTATGAACAAGTGCCGCTCCCGCCGCAACTCCGGCTGGGCCCCGGAGAGCGTGCTGACCGGCGAGATCAAGTCCGTGGGCCGGTAGGTGCTGCCACATTTGTCACAATTATCACCGTACTGATCCGGCGACTGGCATTTGGGACACGTTCCCTTGACAAACCGATCGGCCAGGAACATGCCTTCTTGCGGATCATACAGCTGATCGACATCCTCCTCGATCACCAAGTCCGCGCGCCGTATGGCTTGCCACACCTCGCCACAGAGCCGCCGGTTTTCCGGACTGTTCGTGCTGCCATAGTTGTCAAACTCAATGTCAAACGCATTAAAGTCGCGCAGATGAGCCTCCTGCATCCGCGCGATAAGTTCCTGCTCAGTGCGTCCCTCCTGGCGTGCCCGCATCATGATGGCCGTACCGTGCGTGTCATCGGCACACATGAAAATACACCGATGGCCGCGCAGTTTTTGAAAACGAACCCAAATATCAGTCTGGATGTATTCGACCAGGTGACCAATGTGAATCGGTCCGTTCGCGTAAGGTAAAGCCGCCGTTACAAGCAGTTTTCGCTGGTTCATAGTCACTCCATCATGGCACGCTACGAAAAACCCCCCCCCTCAGCCGATCGGCTCTTCCGGGGGGATGGCGCAGGGTCGCAAGCCTCGCATTGTAGTCCACCGATACCCGGCGCGCGAATCCTGGCACCGCTCCCTCTGAAAAAAACTGCTCTTGAAAGATTCTCGATTCATCGCCACAGTGTCACACGCTCGGCGCGCCGGGCAAAAGGGACGGGAGATAGTTCAGGCGGTCGAATGCTTCCGGGTGGAAAGCTGCCCGACGCAAGCCGTCCTCCCGTTGCTCGGACTCGCGGCGGAGCAAGTCATCCGCGACCGGTATAACAACCGGTCACAAAACGTGGTTCCCGCATCCCGAAAGCCCGTGGCGCTCGGAAGCTTGAATGGTTTCGTGGTCGCTTTTTAGCACCGCTGAGGGGCAGGGCCCGAGGGGTAAGCGGCCTCCATTGAACGGAAAAAGCTGGTATTGCCCGTTTGTGGATATGAAAAACCGGGCCATGCGTGCTCGCAATTTCTTTCCACTTCCAATATCAGCACGGATTGCACGCAAGGACTGCCGCATCCGGCCCGTGGCGGGACAATCATCACACTGGACATGCCAGTATTCGCTCATCGAATCCAAGGAGGGGGACGATGGTTTGGTGCCACACACTCGTACTAGCTGCCGCACTCGCCGGCAACCATGATTTGGTTCTGCTCGATTTTGGAGCGGATTGGTGTGAACCGTGCCGCACCATGGAACCGACATTGGAGAGACTAGAGGAGGCAGGGTATCCGGTTCGCCGCGTCAACGTGGATCAGAATCCCGATCTCGCTCGCCGCTTCAATATCGGCTCCATTCCTTGCTTCGTACTCGTCAAAAACGGCCGTGAACTCCAGCGGATTGTCGGAGCCACCAGCTACGACCGATTGGTCCGGATGTATGAAGAGGGGGAACCTGGCAATGAGGCTGCCCCCGGCAACACGCAGCAAGAACAGGCATCCGAGGGCGAGGGCGAGGCCTCGGAACGTCCCAATCGACCGCGAGGCCTACCCGGTGCCGATTCCGCCACCGCTCCCTCCTCGTCCGGCGGTAGTGATTCGCAACGGCAAACAGAGGGCGCCTCCGCGCGGTCGGATCAGCCGTCGAAAGAAGCCCAGCAACGCGTGCTGCAAGCCACCGTCCGCCTGCGGGTGGCTGACGCCACGGGATACTCGCGAGGAACGGGCACGGTTATCGACGTCCACAAAGGCGAGGCACTGGTCTTGACCTGCGGTCACATCTTTCGAGAATCAGGGGGGAAAGGCGATATCCAAGTCGATCTATTCGCCTCGGGCAGTCAGAGCTCGGTATCCGGCCATTTATTGGCTCACGAATGCGAAGAGCGTGATTTTGGATTGGTCAGCATTCGGCCCGACGTGCCAGTAACTCCCGTCCAAGTGGCGACCCCCGACTGCCGTCCGCGGCAAGGACAACCGGTTTTCAGCGTGGGTTGCGATCAGGGCGATGATCCCACGGTGCGTTCTAGCACGATATCCGCGATTAATCGCTATGTCGGCCCGCCCAACATCGAAATCCACGGCTCTCCAGTCGATGGTCGGAGTGGTGGAGGGTTATTCACCTCCGATGGTCGGCTCATCGGCATCTGTAATGCCGCCGATCTGCAAGAAAACCGTGGCATCTACGCTGGGCTGCCAACGGTCCATCTCGCGTTGGATCAAATCGGACAACAGGCCATCTATCTCGACGAACCCTCGGAACCCAAAGTGGCGTCCAGCGGACATCAGGACTCACCGGACCCTCCGGCCGCAACCGGCACCAATCAGCCGGCTGCCTCGACACCGATCACCCCCGCATCCCACGAACCACCGTCTGCCTCACCTCAACCATCCGAAATGATTTGCATTGTTCGTTCGCCAGACGGGTCCAATCAGGTCATGACGGTCAACAATCCCTCTCAAGAATTGCTGCAACGCATGTCCGATGAATCCCGAGACCAGCAGGTGCCCGCGCGGCAACGAACAAACGCGTCCCCCAGCCCATCCATCGCGCGACTTTCCGAACTTCCATCGGCACAACGGCCAATCATACGCGGTCAAGACAAGTAGGCCATGAAGCTCCAACTCGCTGGATTCAAGCCCCCCAGCGCCGGACAACTGCAAATCAAGCCGTCGAGAACCTGCCTGCTTCGCGTGGATGACGTCCCCTCCATTTCCACTGACGGCGCGCCCCCAGGGCCCGACGAGGGGACCGACCCATCGTAATCTCAGTGACGGCCTCCGAATGGCCCGCTACGTCACGGAGCTGGAAATCCCTGTCAGCCTTCCCTGCTCGAATTTCGCGATCTTCGCTGGCGTAAGGTACGTTTTTTTTAGCACCGGACCTTGGCTCTTTGGCGTGAAACGGGCTTCAAATGTGAAACACGCCTGTGAAATACACCAATCATGTACAGCGCTACGTTCGCACTAACCGTTATCCTTG
>JBNJEM010000647.1:0-4515 GCA_051745935.1 Planctomycetota bacterium | reverse complement strand
TGTCCGTGATCTTTGCCGCGACTCGGACGAGTCCGACGCGCTGCGGGACGCCATCAGGTCTCAAGCAGCGCCGGACTCCTGGGGGCAAGTCGGCGGGCCGGGCTCGATCCAGTTCGCTAAGCCCGGCACGATGGTGGGTACGCCTGGCATGGCGATTGACTTGTGGGGTGAAAGTCCCCTGTACGAGAACGAAGCTCTTAACTCAAAATGTAAACGTTTCCCGCCCTTCGAACGGCCCAGACGCTGGAAAAGCCCTGGTTTCAGGTCGTGTCCAGGTGGATCGAATTTGAACCCGTGACGGGTGCAGTCATGGCCGAAAAGGCGCCGAAAGCCGGGCTTTACCAGCTAGTCGAGACATGAAGCTTACAGTTTCAGGTCTTAAGGCAGGCAGTTTACCAGCTGTGACGCCGATTGAACACGTACTAGAGGCCCGCAACCGCGGAAGGGCAACCGACCGTGGGGAGGAAGCGTCGCCTCAAAGCTGCGAGGCCACGGACGGAAACCCGATACAAGGCCGGTGCGGATCGGCGAGCGGGCCCACCACCGCGAAGCCGTCTTCGTTCCTCCGCATAGGTAAATCGGGAGCTTGTGCAGCGAAAGCCAATCGTCTTATCCAGGGAGGGCTGGAACCCAGGTCCGGGAGTAGGCTTCAGGCCGAAAGCCGGAGCCGGACGGTGAAAGCCGCCCGGCGGTTCCAGCAGTCAGCAGAGACCATACGACGAACCCGCCATACGCCACTGGCGGTCGGAAGGGCCGAATCATGAAGAACAAGGAGGAGCTACCGATGAACTCGGATCGAGGTGCCTTGCAGCAGAAGCTTGACTTCCACCAGGAAGACGAAATGATGCCGCTCGCGGAAATGCTCCGACCGCGGCCAACCGATCCGGCGCTCGACGATCAGCCAGCCTTGAGGACGTCGTCAGAAGACGCTTTGATGGAGCTTGTGGTTGCACCAGGCAACCTCGAACGTAGCCGTTCACGGCCGGAGGCCTTGAACGGCTACGTATCGTCTCTCTGATCAGTCCGGGGCGCGGAGGGAATATCGAATATCGAGCAAGGAAGTTCGAATGATGAAGTTGGGCAGAATACGGGTCAATACCGGTGAACCATGTACTCTCTCAAGGCTGTCTACTTGCAGTTACCGGCGTTGATTAGCGGTTGTTTTGCTCCCGACCCGTGAACGGTTACCCTCGAACGAGCGTGGCGTCAAGTCAAACGGAACCGGGGAGCTCCCGGCCCGGATGGCGTGACGATCAAGGTCTCGCCGAAGAAACTGAAAGCCTTCAAGCGGCGTGTCAAAGCACTCACCGGTCGCAGTCGAGGGCTTTCGATGCAGCGCCGTCCGACCGACCTGAATCGCGACTTGCGAGGTTGGATAGGTTACTTTGGCCTGGCCCGCCAGCTCGACGACATCGCCGATCTGGACGGTTGGATTCGCCGCCGCGTACGGATGTGCTACTGGAAACAGTGGCGGTATCCACGTACCAAGGTTCGCAACCTGGTGCGGCTCGGCGTCGATCGCGACTTCGCGATCAAGCACGCGGTGAGTCGCAAGAGTTACTGGCGGATGTCGCGTCCGCCCGCCATGCGCTATGCGATGCCCGACAAATGGCTGGAGCAACAAGGACTGCTTTCGTTAAAGCAACTCTGGAGCGACCTGGCTCCGCTTCGCGGAACCGCCTAGTGCGGACCCGCATGCTAGGTGGTGTGGGGAGGGTGCCCGGCAACGGGCACCCTTACCCGATTTACCCGTTGTCTGGGTTTTCGCGATCACGTTTGGCTGAGTGTTCGTTCTCAAAGTCGAGTACAGCCTGGGGTGGGTCAGGACCAGTGTACGTGGCGAGACCGATGTTTTCGACGAGGCGTCGGACGAAACTACGTTCAGCAATCTGTGCGCGATACTCCATCATTGCCGCCTTCTGCTCGTCAGTACCCTGAAAGTCAATCAAATGCGCGTGACGCTCCGGGTAGATAACAAAATACGGAATGGACCAGATACCGAGGGCGAGCAACCAAAGTAGCGATGCGGGTGTCGCTAGCAGGACGACCGCAAGTTGAAGGAATCCGGTTGGTTCATCGTCGTCGTCGCATATTCGGGACGCCGCGATCGGCGCGAAGGCAACGTACGCGATCAAGGCGATGATCTTCAGGACGCCGAGTGTCATCATTCTTCAGTCGGGTAAAAACGCCACCGTTCACCGGGCCGCGGCAAAACAAGTTACCACTTCAAAGCCGCCCGATCCGCGGCTCCGTGTCCAACGCTTGGTTCTGTCGCTTTGAGTTTCGGTATTCTGTGTGTGTAGTCCTACGTCTTAATAACCAATGTCTTCGCGATCATGTCATGCCAGCTCCTCTTACGCTTTGACCAGATTGCCCAGATGAAGCCTAAGCCTAATGGGATACAGGACACGATCTTTGCGAAGTTTCGCCCGAACGATCGTCCAATCGATAACCCATTCCCGTTGTTGTCCGTAACGCGAAGACCGAAGAGACGCTTGCCAATAGTTGCTTGCATCGCTGAACATTCGGTAAGAGCGCAGTAGACGATATAGATGATGAACGACAAATCGCGAATCTGGTTTCGTTGCGTCAGAAATTCGATGCGAGCGTTGATATCACCGCGTTCACTGAAGTATCGTTGAACCGTTTCGTCAAAGCCAAGGAAAAAGTAAAAGACTGCGCCAGTTGCTAATGTGATTGACAGAATGTCAATCATGTATGCGAGCAACCTAGCACCGAATCCAGCCCATTGCGCAGTGAATCGGGCATCGCCCCGTGTCTGGGATCCTGATGAAGACTGGTAGGGGTTTTTCGAAACCATTGGATTTTTCTCGACTGCTTTGCGACAGAACGCCCAAGCTGACCGGGCCGCCGCCAATCAGCTCACCATACGACTCTGGCCGGATCGGCGGCTCCGGTCGAGCGTTTAGTTCGGCGTTGCCCCTATGCCTTGTGGATCATGCGGTCATACTCAGCGTGCGACCCGATCCAGAACCACACGGGACCATCGTCGCCGGCCATCGCCAGGGCGCGGTAACCGATGCCTACACGCACCGACCAAAGCCGGCCCACGCGTTTGAAGTGCAGCGATGGGTGCCAAGGATCGGTGCGGAGCAAGTTGTATTTTTCACCCGCCAGGCGTTGCACGGCCTCGGGCAGCCGCGCGTAGCAGTCCCAGAAGTCGGCGGTCGTGTGATGGTTCATAGCGGCCGTGTACGCCCGGCCCGGTATTCAGCCAGGGCGCGGTCGGCGAGGGCGTCCAAGCGGCCCGCGCGTTCGTCCTGTTCAATCTGGGCATCCCATTCGGCTTCGGCCCGCTCGTTCAGCCACGCACGGATTTGCGCCACCTGCTCGGGAGGCAATTCGGCGATTGCGGCGATAATCGTTTCAACGGTTGTCATGGAGACTCCTTTGCAGACGTGGCACTTCACCCATCAGTATACCACGACCCACACCACGCGACACGTCGACTTGGGACCACACCTCGACTGCCGCCGAACAATATTCTTATCCTGCGCAGTGCGCGTGGGAATTCCGATACCCTGCGTGTTGCGAGGAGTATTGAAATTACTCCACGCTGGCTTCGATGTCAACTATGCGGGGAAATGCGGGTTTTCCGCGCGTTTCGCTTCGGCCAGCGGGGCGTATCGGAATTACTCCACGCTAGCCGAGTTCCAGCGCGAGGTATTTCCGATACTCCACGCTAGAATCCATTCGAGCGATGGGTTTCGGTTGCTGGTTCTCATGCGATAGGATACCGGATACTGTCCGCGTGTTCACGACCAGGAGGACCGGTCATGAGTTACCCAAAGTTGACGTCCATGCTGAAGTCGGCCAAGCCGCGGCCGAACGATCGACTTTGGTTCGGGCGATGGGTCGATGGGTATCGGCGCTTTTGCCGGGTGGGACCGAACGATTCAATCCCCACCGACCGCGAGTCGGTGATCGGCTTTTTGCGGCAACAGAAAGCCGGCGGAAAGCAAGCTTGGCAGCGGTTGCAGATGGTGAAAGGCATCCCGTTTTATACCGGTCGCGGATGACTTTCTCCGCCGCGAGTCCGACCAACGGGAGGACGGCCTGCGTCGGGCGGCTTTCCACCCGGAAAAATCCAACCGCCTGTAATATATCAAACCGCAGTGCCGCGGACCCATGCGCCGCCGCTGGATGACATCCGCGAAAAGTTGAACGAGTTTGCCCGTCAACATCCGGGTGCCATGTCGAACAACAGCAGCGTGATCGACGTCGTAATGCCTGCAGACACCCAGTGAAACGAAAGGCCGTCGTCGCCCCCACACGCTGGTCACGAGTTCGCCAGACAACTTGTCAATAATTAGAGCCTATCCCCTTGTAATTTGGCCCGACCCCCGGTTCGAGTTTCCGTGAAGGCGTGTAAAAGGTAAGGGTGCCGGTAGTCGAGCGCACGCGATGGATTGGCGAATCGAATCAAGGATCCCATGAGACTGGATTTCACTGGTGAACGCGTGCTTGCCGTCGTCGCCCATCCGGACGACGTGG
>JBNJEM010000646.1:0-4522 GCA_051745935.1 Planctomycetota bacterium | reverse complement strand
CGTTCCGTGGGTAAGAACGCGGTGGGATCGACGACTGGAGCGGGTCCAACTTCGTCGTCCTCGCCATCTTCCGCTTTCGGTTCCTTGGCCTCGGTGGGCTCCGCCTCGGCGGGCTCACTCATCTCGAAACCGCAACTGGGATCATAGCCGCAAGTCGGTTCACGGCAGGGCTCAACCCCACACACGGGCTCACAGCAGGCGGCCTTCTTCCGACCACCAAAAATCCGCTTCAGCAACGCCAGGCCGGGCCGTTTCCGTTTAGGGGCACAGCACTCACTCACGGCGGCGCACGGGTCCTCAACGCCACACGTCGGTTCGCAGCACGGATCCTCAACGCCGCATGTCGGTTCGCCGCACCGGTCACAGCCCACGTTCCGACGAAGCCCCCGCAGCATGTCCAACAGCGGTCGCTTGCGACACTTCACGGAACAATCCTCGCATGCCACGTCGCCGCAGGGATCCTCGTAACCGCATGTCGGTTCGCAACACGGATCCTCATCGCAGACAACCTCGCCGCATGTGTCGCAGCAGTCGTCCCGGCGAAGCCCTCGCAACATGTCCAACAACGGTGTCTTGCGACACCTCTTCGCACTCGGAACACAGCAGTCGTCAACGACGTCGACGCCGCAACTGGGTTCCACAACGGACGTTTCACAACAGGTTGCCGTATCACGGTCCCCGTTGTAATTCGCGCCGAGCATTCGATCGAGCAGATTTGCTCCGAAGCTCTGGGTGCTGAGCCCTAGGCTCAACACCAACGATCCAACTAAAATGTTCCACTTCATTGAGCCATGTCTCCTTTAAGATGGAACTTTCGAACTGGCGCACCATACCCGAGGTCCTCTGTCACGTGAGTTACTGGGACGTGCTGAGTCTCACGTCAACCCAGCCTCGAATCGCCAGAGATCCTCCTTCACGGAGTCAATAGGTCGGGGAGTGCCTTGTCGTGGGGTGGGCCATGTGGCGGGCCATGACTTACTTGTTCATGCCGTTTGCCACATGGTTAGGGTTGTGCGCCAGAACCGGTCGAGCCATTCCTTGCCCCGATAAGTCCGCTCCGGTTAGCCTGACGCGGTTCTGCCTGCAAGCCTCTAACTCGCATTCGCATCAAGCGACATGTACGGTATCGGCGCACATATTGAAATGCCTTGAGAGATCAGAGGCAATTTTGGGCAAGTGGCGTGGATCTCCCATTAGGCAAAAACTGCGGGTTAAGGCAACCAGGAGAAGCCTGCGGCCCAACCCCCACGACTTTACTACAACCGGACGTCCCGGCGACGAATCCCGAGCAAAACGCGGCACCCCGCTTCTCCCCTTGTATTCCAATATCGGTCATACCGGATGAGGCTGGCCCGCCAAAGCCGGTCGCCGCCCGCATGCAACGGGCCGTGACGGGCTCGGAGAGCCCCCTCGCGCGGTATCTTGGGCTGTGGGTGGGACAGCGAGGAGAACCGTTCCCGAGCACATTTCCCGACGCGGTCGGCAGCCTTCACGCCGGTCTACAAGAGCACGCGAGATTCGCTATACTACAGGCCAATACACTGCCGCGGGCAGCGTAAGACAAAGCCATAAGCCGAGCCCGGACCGTTCCGCCGCCCCCCTCGTCCGCGGCCAGCCCTTTTTTTGATCGTGTGAAATCGAGCATTCCATGACACAAGACAACCCTCCCACCACCAATCGCGGCGGCTACGAGTGCGTCGACTTCCGAGAACTTCCCCCCGTGGCCTGCCCGTGCGGCCAAGCGCGGCGAGCTTTTGCGGACGTGCCCGACTTCCCTGGCACCATCCACGTGACTCAGATCGAGGCGGACGCCCGACTGCATTACCACAAGCGGCTCACGGAGGTGTACTACGTCCTGCACTGCGAACCCGACGCCCAAATGCAACTGGATGAGCAGTTCCTTGACGTCCACCCCGGCATGTGCGTGATGATTCGGCCCGGAACACGGCATCGAGCCATCGGAAAGATGAAGGTCCTGATCGTCGTTCACCCCAAGTTTGATGCAAGCGACGAGTGGTTTGACTAACGCCCCTGGCGGGCCGATTCGGAGAGCCCTTCCCGCGCCGGGCACCGGGCATTGGCGGCCCCGCGAGCTAGGATGTCTATTCACCTCTCGCACGAAAACGTGACACGATCCGTATTGGTGAAAGCACCCACGCGCGCCAGTTTCTCTGCAAATCAGTTGCCGCGCTGCTACAATCGAGGGGAAGGCATAAAGGGCCCCGCTCAGATCGCGAACGAGACAAAGCCCTGGCGGCGGAACCAGCCGTGCCCCCAACTCACAAACCGAAAAGAGAAGCATCGAAGAAAAGCGACACAATGAAAGCACTAAAATCGATCCGCGCGATTAGTTTGATCGTAATGGCGTTTATCATGGGCGTCATCACCGCCTCGTTACTCCCTGGCTGCGGACTCCCTCAATCGGGGACCGCGAACGGCGGAGAAATAACGGCCACGCCGGCCAGCCGAACGACCGCGAGCCCGGGGACCGGCAGCGGCTGCCCGCCCATCGAACCGGGAGACTGGCCCCAATGGGGCGGCACGTCTTGTCGCAATAACACGCCGGTCGCCAGTGGGATTCCGGTGGAGTGGAATGTAGGGGAGTTTGATCGCGGGACAGGCCAGTGGATTCCCGATGAAGCCGCGGCCATCAAGTGGGTGGCCCCCGTGGGCGGTTATACGTACGGCAATCCGGTCATCGCGGATGGTCGTGTGTTCGTGGGAACCAACAACGGCCAGGGCTACCTCGCCCGCTATCCCTCCGACGTGGACCTAGGATGCCTGATCGCATTTGACGAGGAAACGGGCGAGTTTCTCTGGCAGGACTCCAGCGAGAAACTAGCCGTGGGACGTTCCCGCGATTGGCCGCTCCAAGGAATCTGCTGCGCGCCATTGGTGGAAGGCGACCGACTCTGGTACGTGACCAACCGCGGTGAAGTCGCGTGCCTCGACACGGAAGGATTCCATGACGGTGAAGATGATGGACCGATCCAAAACGAGCCGGGACGATTGTTCGACATCCAGCAATCGGACGACTCGCAAACGGACGTCGTTGGCCCCGCCACCCGATCGCTCGAGGCGGGCCGGCTAAGCGACGCGCTTCGCCAACGCTGTGCGACTGCCGGCATGAAGTTACCGGAAACGGCCCGAATCACCACGGTCACCGCCGGCAAACAATGGCGAATTGACGCGGAAGTCAATGGAATCAAACGCGAGCTTCAAATCACGCTCGACGATGGTGGCACACTCAGTGCTTTCAAGCGGATCACGCCAGCGGACCGGCGAGAAGCCGACACGGTCTGGCGTTTCGACATGATGGGGGAACTGGGTGTCAAGCAACACAATATGGCCAGTTGCTCGGTGACCGCAATGGGCGACATTCTGTTCGTGAACACATCCAATGGCATCGATTCGGATCATGTGACCTGCCCAGCGCCCGAGGCGCCTAGCTTCCTGGCCATGAACAAACACACGGGCGACGTGTTATGGACTGACAACTCGCCCGGCAAGAATATCTTGCATGGCCAGTGGTCCTCGCCAGCGGCCGCGACAATCGAAGGGGTTCCGCAGGTCATCTTTTGCGGTGGGGACGGATGGCTGTACAGTTTTCGAGCGGACAAAGGAACGGACGGCCAACCCACATTGCTATGGAAATTCGACGCGAACCCAAAAGAATCGGAATGGATCCTGGGAGGTTCCGGCACCCGTAACAATCTCATCGCCACCCCCGTGATCCATGACGACCTCGTTTACATTGCCGTCGGACAGGATCCGGAACATGGCGAGGGCATCGGGCATCTGTGGTGCATCGACCCGACGAAACGGGGCGACGTCAGCCCGACCCTGGCGGTCAAAGCAAAGGATAAATCGAAGGTCATTCCCCACCGCCGCGAACAAGCCGTAAAGCCCGAGTTGGGGGAAGCAGCGATCCCCAATCCGAATTCAGCCGCCGTTTGGGAATACTCCAAAGGTGATCGCGATGGCGACGGCGAGATCACTTTCGAAGAAGAAATGCATCGGTGCTGCGGCACCGTCGCCATCAAAAACAACCTGCTCTTTGTCTCCGACTTCAGCGGTCTTTTCCATTGTATTGACGCCCAAACGGGCAACGTGCATTGGACCCACGACATGCTCGCCGCCGCCTGGGGCTCGCCCCTGATCGTCGACGACCATGTCTACATTGGTGATGAAGACGGCGACATCTCCATTTTTGATTTGACAAGCACGCCCCATGAGCCGATCACGGAAATCTATATGGGAGACTCTCTTTACACCACTCCGGTCGTCGCCAATGGCGTGCTCTTTGTTGCCACGGGAAGTCATGTATTCGCCATTGCCAAAGAATAACGAGGACGCGGCCGGCAAAGGGAAAAGCGTCAAAGCACTGCCCTGTTTTCATGGTCACTGGCAAGTCATGACCGTAACCGTTCACGGGCAAGAAAGTGATCTCCGCGGATGTTCGCACGTCCCGTTGCACATCTGGAAGGAAGGCTTTTCAAGGTGCAACTGCCAGGGGCTTGTC
>JBNJEM010000645.1:0-4543 GCA_051745935.1 Planctomycetota bacterium | reverse complement strand
TTTAGGTCTCTTAGAGGTCCTTTCGTCTCAATACCGGCGAAACGAACGGCGCAACAATATGGATGGCAACGACTTGGAGTTTTTCCTCACCCCAGGCTGTTGGTCTGAGGGTGACACCGAGGAAGAGGCGCTGGGCAACGTCCAGGATGCCATCCGCGAGTACTTGGCCGCCCTGGAAGACCGCTTTGGGGATGCAGAAGTCCGCGAGGTCGAAGTGCGGGTGTAGCCATGCCGCGGAGCCCGGGCGTCAACCACCTGGACGCCGTTCCGGACGAAGCAATCCTGCCTCGGGGTCGGTTTCGATCGTTTGGTGAATATGCCAGGCAAAGTCTTCTTCCGTGCGCGTTTCGCGGATCGTTGGCGCGATCATCTGGCCCAGAACGACGTCCCAATTATACCGGTCGCGGATGACTTTCTCCGCCGCGAGTCCGACCAACGGGAGGACGGCTTGCGTCGGGCCGCTTTCCACCCGGAAAAATCCAACCGCCTGAAATATACCAATCAAGCACACTGTCCCGTGACGCTTGTATTCATATTCGATCCGCTCAGGCTGTCCCGGTCGCATGGCAATCGTCCCGGCGATGCGTTCAACGCACCCAGCAAGGCGCAACAAAACAGCGCGCACGGACTTGGATTGTTCCTCGCCCAAGGACTATCACCCCCCAAATCGGCTGGATCGCCGGCCTGGCAGTCGAAACCGGAGCCCGCGTGATTCCGCGGCCGGTGTTTTTCCCGCCCATCCGGCAACCTCCGGCGCGAGAAAGAAACAATAGGGACAATCACGTGTCTGGAATTTTGCTTTTAGCTTCCGATCCCCCCAGGACGCCCTTTTTCCCCGCTTGACATTCGCGCGGCGCGGTGGTAATTTGCGGCAGTATTACGAACACGGAAAGTGTAATACCATCGCGACAAGGCCCGTCATTCGCACCGCGTTTAGCGAGGAGCTCCGCATGAAACCGGCTCGACATGGGTTTACCCTGGTCGAACTCCTGGTCGTGATCGCCATTATCGGCATTCTCATTGCCTTATTGTTGCCAGCCGTTCAGGCCGCTCGCGAAGCCGCTCGACGGATGAGTTGCAGTAACAATCTGAAGCAAATCGGCCTGGCCCTACACAACTTTCACGGCACGCACCAGGCGTTTCCGGTCGGGTCCCCGTCAAAGAAGTGCCCCGATTTTCCGGAGATTCCGGGGTGGCAGTACCGGTGGTCGCCCTTGGCGATGCTGACGCCCTACATGGAGCAATACAACACGTACCAGGCGCTCAACTTGGACATGCCGCTCTACGGGCACACGGGGATCTTTAGGGGGCCGGGCTATGGGGTGCACCCGGACAACCAGGAACCGGTTCGTACTGATATTCCGTTCTTACTCTGTCCGAGCGATGGGGGGCGGAAAGTGCATCAGGAGTTCGCGCCCACCAACTACCTGGGTTGCTGGGGGCGAGGGCAGCCGACCGACGGGGGAACGGCCGTTTTCGACACGCAGGGAGTTTTCCAGTCCAGCGATTCGGTTCGATTTGCCGACGTCATCGACGGGACCAGCAACACGGCCGCGTTTTCTGAAAGCCGGCTGGCCGCGAGTAGCCAAGACTCGCTCACCCTCACGCCCCGAACCAAAGACTTGGTGACCGTGGGCTTCAGGCAGGGCACGCTGGACCAGCAGCGGTGTTCTCCGTTCGGTTCACCGGCGTCGACGGCACGCCGCGGCGCTCGATGGGTGGACGGATTCGTGCTCTATTCGGCCTATTATCACTGGTGGTCACCCAATTCGGACCTGCCTGACTGTGCCGTTTGGGCGCCGTTGCGATCGCTCTGGATCGCCGCCCGCAGCCACCACCCCGGCGGCGTGAATTTGGTGCTCTGCGACGGTTCCGTCCGTTTCGTTTCCGACACCATCGATCTCGACACCTGGCGGGCGCTCGGGTCACGTAACGGGAGGGAAGTATCTGATTAGGTAACTTTTTAGCGAACTGAAGTAAGGCTCTTCCAGGCAATGAGGGTTGGAAAACAACCCCGTGGAGCGCGCAGGCCGCCGTCCGCCGTCATGATCCCTGGCGGTCCAACGCGCGGGCGAGCGGACTCTGGCCTTGCGGTTTGGTGGGGTACGTCAGAAGGGATTTGTGATCACGAAGCTGGGATTCTACTTCAGCGGGCTAAATTGTTACCTGATTAGTGTGACAGGCGGTCTCGACCCCCTGATTCCCGCTTTCAAAAGCCGCTGGAGTTATACGGGTCGCGGATGACTTTGTCCGCCGCGAGTCCGACCAACGGGAGGACGGCCTGCGTCGGGCAGCTTTCCACCCGGACCAATTCAACCGCCTGAAAGATAAGAAGCCTGAATCGTTTTTTCTCATGACTATTCAGCGACGAGAATGAAACCTTCGAAAGGAACGCCATGAAAACAACCGCGGCATACTCACGTTTGCGTCTCGTCGTGGTGCTGCTTGGGTTGGCCTTTGCCTCCACCTGCCTGACCCTTGACGGCTACGCCGGCGAAAAACAAGGATCACGGTACTATCTGGTGGGCGTCGGCCCCGGCGACCCGGACTTGTTAACGCTGCGAGCCATCAAGGTCATCGACAAAGCGGACGTCGTGTTTTGCTCCCAACGGTGGGCGCAAAGGCTGGAAAAGCATCTTGAGGGCAAGGAACTCCATCACGGCTACTGGCGGCTTTTCCCCTACTACGGTCGCCAGCCTTCCGAATTCGAGGGCGATGAGCGGCGCAGGTGCGAGGCCATCACGCAAAAGCGCGACCAATTCATCGCGCTGGTCCGTGAAGCAGTGGCCGAGGGGAAAACGGTGGCGATGCTCGACGGGGGCGACCCCTTGATCTATGGCCCGTGCGCCTGGTCGCTGGAGGAATTCGAGGACTTGGACCCGGTGGTCGTGCCGGGGGTCAGTTCTTTCAACGCGGCCAACGCGGCGTTGCGCCGGGCGGTGACCACCAGTGATGATACCAAATCGGTCATTCTGACGGCCGCCGACTGGGCCGGGAAAACGGATACCATCGAAAAGCTCGCCGCTCACCAGACGACCATGGTCCTGTTTACCATGCGAACGGAATTGAGGGAATTCGTCGAAAAACTCGCCATCAACTATCCCCCTGAAACCCCGATTGCCTTGGTCAAACATGCCGGCTACGCGGATAAAGAAGAAGTGATTACAAGCACGGTGGGCCAAGTGCTCGACGAGATCGACGAGGCGCAATTGCCATTTGAATACTTGATCTACGTCGGCGACTTCCTTCAGCACCGTTATAATTAGTGGTTTGTCACAGCTAAAAGTTACGGTGCCATGGGCCCGGCTTGCCCCCAAGGCGACCACGTCGCCGTGCTTAGGGAAAACACCTTCCGCTCCGTTGTGGCTTACCTCTTGCGTCTTCGCTGGACAGCGCCACTTTGGTTGGACCCATTGACGCAAGACGCTGTGGTAGCGAGTGTTCGCCCCACCGGCAACGCGGCCGGTGGGGAAGTACCGACGTGGCCTTGTACAATCAGAGACCCGGTACAATCACAGACCCGACAAGAAACGAGGATATCATGCTTCACCACCTGCTTCACCATCCATGCAACCGCTGTTTCCGCCTGTTTGCCTCACCGGGCCTCGTCAGCCTGATTGTCGCCGGACTCATTTCGTCAGGATGGAACTCAGCCAAGGCACACGAACTCTGGACGGAAACCTCGCCCAATAGCCGCCTTGGTGCCCCGCACGAAGTCGTCGTCTGCTGGGGCCATTTCAATGAACGGGCGAGCGGCGAAGCAATCACGGGCCAACACGACAAGATCAGCACTCGCATGGTACGGCCCGACGGTAGCCGCGCCGAGCTGAAGACCACGGCGGAAGAGGATTGTTTCGTGACCACGGTCAAGCCGGAGCAGCCCGGCTACTTCGTCTTCGGGTCCGAGCTGCAAACAGGCATCCTTTCGCAACCACTCCACTCCATCCCCCCCAAAACGCGGATCATCATGTACGGCAAGACCTTGACGCATGTCGCCGGTAGTGATCAGGGCATGGAAAACAAGGTGGGTTTTGACATGGAAATCGTGCCCCGCACGCCGGTTGATAAGCTGCACCCGGGGAAGGTCGTGGAAGCCAAGGTGCTGCTGAAAGGCAAGCCGCTGGGAGGCCGTGACGTGGAAATCTCATTGGTTACGCCCGGCAAACGCCCTCTGCCCGAGCATCCCCGCATCCAGTCTCACGTCTGGTCAATCGACGCCGTGCCCGACCCGAACAGCGGCCACGTCGCCTTTCCCCTGATCACCACCGGCCCCCACCTGTTCGTCATCCGGCATTTCGACGAGAGCCCCGGGACCTACACCGGGCCCCATGACTTCCACGGCGATTTTAGTCATCTCCAAAAGGGAGATGCGTACGAACGCACCATGTACATTTCCACGCTCATGTTGGAGGTGGCTGGGAAGTAATCTCGGAACGATGCCTTCGAACACCGGGCCGCCCATGCCAAGGCCCCCCTGTCGCCCGCCATCGGCTTACACGCCGCGCGCTAAGGAACGACAGGAAGATTTGAGGACAGGAAGATT
>JBNJEM010000644.1:0-4551 GCA_051745935.1 Planctomycetota bacterium | reverse complement strand
ATGGGCTTCGGCGAATTTTTCGGCGAGGTGGTCAAGGTGTCCGTCAAGCACGATGTTGATGTATTCGGGCTTGCGGAGATTGGGAATCAGCATCAGTTCTGGTGGTAAGGCGTGAAAGGCGCGAGTTAGTTTGCGGCGGCGCCCTTGCGCATGTCGACAGACTCGTTTCCTGTCGCTCTAGTGGCCTTCCAACTGAGTGGTCGTGCGGCACCGGTCGTGGTTTCCACCGCGAGGGAGCAGTTGTGGCGGATATCGCTCAATGTGTGTCAAAATGATGGTGCAAACAGACTCGTGAGCTACGCGGCGTCCAACCCAGGCCAGACCCCCACGAGTTCATCTCGTGGGTGAATCAGACTCGTCAGCTACCCGGCGTCCAACCCAGGCCAGACCCCCACGAGTTCACCTCGTGGGTGAATCAGACTCGTCAGCTACCCGGCGTCCAACCCAGGCCAGACCCCCACGAGTTCACCTCGTGGGTGAATCAGACTCGTCAGCTACCCGGCGTCCAACCCAGGCCAGACCCCCACGAGTTCATCTCGTGGGTGAATCAGACTCGTCAGCTACAGGTTCTCACTGATACCTTTCGACAGAAGGGCGTGGGGCTGCCGGAGACGCGAAGGGCATGTTGCAATGGGCCTTTGGCTTGGCGGGTGAGGAAGACAGGCGACACGTGGGGTTTGCGCTGAAGGTGACCTGAATCAGGCTTGGTTCCCATCGATATTCAAGCATCCGGAGCCCGTCATTTTTTCAGTAAGATGTCAGGCCCTCGAGGAACGGGTGCCTGGGTTCGTCAGGAAAATGATTTAGCTCGCCATCTGGTTCACCCACGAGGCAAGGGAAAAGTCGTCTGAGTGAATTCCATGCGCGATGGCATAAGGGCTTCGGCCCGGCGCATCCTCGGGATTCCAGGCCGCGGAAACCAACGGCGGTTTTTCATGGTTGTGCCTTCTGTCGTGACGCGGGCGCACTCACCCCGTCCGACAAGGACTCGGTGTTTCCAATGCAGTATAACCGTTCCTGGCGACGCTCTTTCCCTTTCACCCCCACTCGAGTAAACATCCAACCGTCGCTTAAAGCGAAGCTTGTATAGCAATCGTCGCCCAACTGGTTCTCCGAGACCAATTGAAAGTCATCGCCATCGGCTTCAAACACGAAGGTGGTGCCCCTCAAGTTCGACACCAGGATCAAACCGTTGCAAAGCACCGGCGACGCGCTAACTGGCCCTCGCAGCCTTTCTCGCCATTGAAGCTTTCCGGTGGCGGCGGTCCAGCAATAGGCGATCCCTTTATCCGCGACCGTGAAGAGATGGTCGCCCGCCAGCAACAGGGACGGCTCATACATCCCCACGTCGTTGCGCCACACGACCTTCCCGGAACCGTCGCCACGGACACAGATCGTCTCGTGGCCGGGATGTCCGCCACTGGCGAACACATTCGTTCCGTCCGTGACCATGGTCCCGCAGGTCGACTCCGTGGTCCCGGGGCATGACCAATTCGACCGGCCGGTATCCGGATCAAAACCAGCCACTTGATCACAGCCGCAGATCAGCAACTGCGATTCCCCGGCCACGTGCCCCACGAATGGCGAAGAATAACTGCTGAGGGCCGGTCGCCGCGCTCGCCATGCGATCTCTCCCGTGTCACGATCCAGTGCCGCCAAGTACCCACCCTTCTGATGGTCGGCAGCCACGATCACAACAGACCGATGGATGATGGGCGAGGGGGCATAGCCGTATTTCGAGTCGAACGGGCCAGTATCCGTCTGCCACGCGATGTTGCCGCTGACGTCCAGGGCCGTGACCCAGACCCGACCACCATTGAGGAATGCCGCGTAGATCCGCCTGCCGTCACACGCCACCGTTGCATTGGCATGACTGCTCTTGGCATGCATGCGATCTTCACTGGGAAATCCGCCCTCGTGCACCAGCGTGGACCAGAGTGCTTCGCCCGACCGCCGATCGTGGGCCAGCACTCGTTGCTGCTGCTGGTCTTCGAGTGCGGTGGTTAGAAAAACCTGCTCGCCCACCACTACCGGCGACGAGTGACCGCGACCCGGAACATCCGCCTGCCACACGATGTTCGAGGCGTCATCCCACCGCGTCACAATGGGCTGATCGATCGCCGTCCCATCATGGTTCGGGCCTCGCCAGCCAGGCCAATCAGACGGCTCCAACCACGTTTCCTGATCGCGCACCTCCATGCCACTCGACTCCACGGAAATCTTCTCCACCGGATCGGCCCGGGAGCAACCGGGAAAAAGCACGAACAACAAGGTTCCGACAGCACATGTCAAGCGTTTCATATTCTCCGCCATTGCGTATCTACTCACTTCACAAAACTTCACGGCAAATACCCCTTTTAACCTTTTATTTGTCGAGTGTAACATATGCGTGGCGTCGCCGGAATCAACCCAACGGTGTTGGAGCATCGGAAAGGAAGAACACCGCGCGAATGAAGTCGATCACGAATGATATCCAGCCATGCGGCACGGCCAATCCAAATGTCGGAAACACGGCGCTTGCGCGGCACCAGCCTGGCCGCTTGGTGGCAGGCCATCCCATCCTTGCACGAGGAAATTCAGATGTCTCAATCAGATCGAGCACGTCGCGTGATCCAAGTCGACAAACGCGTGATCGGGCCGCGCGAGCCCAGGGAGCGGACCGTCCGCGTGAAGCAAATGAATGACTACCCGCGCGTCCCGACCGTCTATCTCGACCTGGCCAAGCGTCTCTCGAGTCCGCTGCTGGCCGGCCCGCCGATTTGCGACGAGTTGATCGAGTTTGTCCGTCATACGTTTACCGAGGAAGAAGCCGGCGTGGCGCGTTGGTTGGGGGTGGTTCGAGGCAAGAGCGCCGAACAGGTCGCCAAGGCCGAGCATCGGACAGTGGACGCGGTCGCCCCGATTCTGGACGGGCTGGCCTCGGGCAAACGCGTCATAGCCGCCACGGGCGACGAAGCGCGGCGCCGATACCGGCTCATGCCCATCATGCCCGGCATGTTCGAAATGGCGCTGATCGGGGAATCCCCCGAGTCGCTGACCGATTGGCATCGTCGCTTTGCCGAGCTGGTGGAAGCGTTGTTCGAAACGGGGTACCTGGCCGATTACCAGGACACTGGCGCGTCAGCGATCCGCTTCATGCCGGTCGCGCCAGCGTTGGCCGGCCACCCGGCCGCCCTCCCTTCCGACCGGCTGGACGTCGTACTGGACCGCTACAATACGTTCGGCGTCGGACACTGTCAGTGCCGCATGTCGGAGCAGGCTGCCGATCGCGGCTGTGGCAAACCATTGGAGGTCTGCACCGTAATGGGCCAATGGGCCCAACGTGGCATCGACGAGGGTTGGCTCCGTCCCATATCGCGAGCCAATGTTCTAGAGATCAAACGGGAGGCTGAATCACAAGGGCTCGTAACCTGGATCATGAACGTGGATTCTCCTCAGGGACAAGCGTCATGCTCTTGTTGCGGCTGCTGCTGCAAGGCGATGCGCACGGTCAATGAATTCAGCAGTCCCGGCGTGATGGCTCCTCCCCACTTCATGCCACAATTCGACCTGGCCCGCTGCTCACGTTGCGGGACCTGCGCCCGCCACTGCCCCATGGGGGCGATTACCGTCGATATCACGGAACAGAGCTTGGATCACCAACCCGCTCGCTGTATCGGCTGCGGGTTGTGCGTGCTGGCGTGCCAAAACCAAGAGGCCATTACCATGAAGCCGGTCCCCGATTACCGGCTTCCCTACAAGAGTTGGCTCGCCATGTTGACTCACAGCGTGCCCAGTTTGGTGAAAACCTACTGGAAAGTCCAGCGGCGGCGTTGATGGAAACGCAGTAACACTTTAGCCGTCTGAAGTAGAATCCTGGCTTCGTGATCACAAATCCCTTATGACGGACCCCGTTTAACCGCAAGGCCAGAGTCCGCTCGCCCGCGTGTTGGACCGGCAAGGGCCATCACAGCGGACGGCGGCCTGCGCGCTCCACGGGGCCGTTTTCCAACCCCCACTGCCTGGAAGAGCCTTACTTCAGTTCGCTAAAAAGTTACGAAACGCAAAGCCCAACGGATCTGTTGGGTTGCCGTCGCCGATTGGCGGGTGACAAGCGGTCACCGGGGCTCCTCGGGCCGCGCGCCGGCGCACCCCGAACATCGCGGGCAGCTTCCGTTAGAGCCGCGGCGCAGGAACCGCCAGCATCGCCAAAACACGTAGGCAAGAGCCGCTATTACACTGAGTCCGACAATCAGGTTCTGAACCAAATTCGACATCGTGTTTTCCTCCACGCCAGCTTGCGCTGATGAAAAACCGTAACCGTTCACGGGCAAAAGACTGATATCCCCGGACGTTCGTACGGCCGTTGCACATATTTGCACATATTGAGGAAAGGCTTTTCAAGGTGCAAATGCCACGGGCTTGTCCCGTGGTCCGTTACGTTCCACGCTACCGACGGTGGTGTGTCTGGCCGGTGTGTAGCGGCGAGCGTGAACCACCACGGGACAAGCCCGTGGCATCCATGCGAGCTCCCGTATCCAGGCCGTGTAGCGGCACCCGTGAACGGCTACG
>JBNJEM010000643.1:0-4553 GCA_051745935.1 Planctomycetota bacterium | reverse complement strand
GATCCGACTAATGGCGCGCCCACAGGCCATGTCACCCACACTGGCTCCGTTCGCGAGACTTTCAGGCCATTTGTCCCGTCACGGAACTGGCCCATCTCTACAGGCCATTTCACCCATCCCGGCACACCTCGCTCACTCAGCCAGTGCCACCCGGCGTCCAGCACGGCATCGGTTTCACTGGAGCGAGGCAGATCCGGTGCGGCGTTCATCGGTTTTGCTCCTGTCACTGGACGAGACGAATCAAGTCGGCCAGGTGCTCCAGCACGTGACGTTGGCGTTTGCGGACGGTGGACTCGGAGAGGTTCAAGACGGCGGCGACCTCGGACGTCGAAAGCTGCTCCAGGTGCCTCAGCACCACCAGCTCCCGATCGGCCGGCTCCAGCCGGTCCAATGCCGCGCGGACTAACCGCTTCTGGTCCTCGCGCCGCATGTGCCCGCTGGGAGTGGTGCCCGAGCCGATCCAGTGGTGGGCCAGGCGCAGGGCCGAGGCGTCGCTGAGCTGGTCGTATGAAAAGGCTTCGCGGCCGACCGCGCGGCGGTGGGCACGCAGGTGACGGCGGGTGAGATCCACCAACCGCTGCCAGGCCAATTCCCGCAGCCAAAGATAGAACGGCAACGGACGGTCACGGAGATAATCGAGCAGCCGGTCGGCGGCCTCGGCCAACGCCTCCTGCACCACGTCCGAGGCATCGATCCGCGAGGCGAGTCGCTGATCCAACCGCACCGCGACCATCTGCCGCAGCCGATCCCGATGGTACTCGAGCAGCCGGTCCAGGGCGCCCGGGTCGCCTCGCCCGGCCCGTTCAAGTAGCTTTCCCGTGTCGTCGTGATCCCGTGTCATGGTAATCCCGTCCCATATCCGCCGTTGGTCCTACATCTTTAACCGCAAAATGCAAACGAACCGATACACGGGACAGAACGTTTTTCAGGAGGCCACGTCCTAACTACTTTTCCGAGAACGTGTTACAGCGACGAAAATTCTTGGGAAAAAGTGTAACCGCCGTGCTGCCGGCGTGGATCAGAACCCCTCGCACTCACCGAACCTGGCAATCGCCCCCATTGGGTTCTTTCCCCCGGTGTTTCCCTTATGTTTTATATTAGCGTTCGTTAGCGGTGCCCGGTCCGGCCTTTCGAAAGCATGGGGAGGCTGGCACACCGGCGACTGAGTTGTCCGAGTTTTTCTGAGCGGAACCGCTGATCCACGCTGATGAACGCTCATGCCGATCGATTGATCCGATTCGAACGACTTGCCCGTCAGGAAGAGGTTGAACGACGCTTACAAAACCTCCTGACACGACAGTGCCATTCGTTCCTGACACCGTTTGCTGGTCATCGTTGGAGTATACTCTTCCAGCGATTGTCGACCGTCTGGAATCAGCCGGCCAAGGCCTGGACTCCAGCAGCTTACTTCTCCAAAGGAATCGCCAGCATGTCCTCGTGCGGTTCGATGTCGGCTTCATGGGCCGGTCCATTCGCGGCGGAGTCGTTCCGTTGCCCGTGGAGTATCGCATTTCGGCGATCTTGACCCAACCGGCGTCCGCGAAATCCTTCACGGCGGCACGGTTTTCAAGCCCTCGGACGCGAAGCAGCGCGGACGTTAGGTTCCTTTGCGTTTCGCGCGTCGCCCCCGACGGAACGATTCGGGGGGATCTTGGGCGGGAACTTGCAACTCGGCGCGGAGGCGGTCGAGTTCCGCGTGGAGCTGCTTGACGGTCCGAGCGTAATCGGGATTCTCGTACTGGTTCGTCAATTCATGCGGATCGGTCTGACGATCGATCAGCGTCCAGTAATCCATGTCGGGCTCGTAGAAGTAGAACAGCTTGTACCGATCCGTCACCACGCCGTAGTGGCGGCGCACGCTGTGCGCGCCGGGAAACTCGTAGTAATGGTAGTAGAAGCTGGTCCGCCAGTCATCGGGAACCCGGCCTCGCAACAGCGGCACGAGGCTGGCGCCCTGCATGTCGTCGGGAACGGACTGCCCGGCGATTTCGAGCATGGTTTCGGGGAAGTCCAGTACCGAGACGAGGGCGGACGAGCGGCTGCCGGGACTGGTCACGCCGGGCCATCGAACCAGCAGGGGCGTGGTGAGCGACTCCTCGTAGATCCAGCGCTTGTCAAACCAGCCGTGCTCGCCCAGATAGAAGCCCTGGTCGGACGAGAAGATCACCACCGTCTCGTCGGCGATGCCCTCCTGGTCCAGATAGTCGAGCAGCTTGCCGACCGCCTCGTCGACGGCCTTGACGGTGCCCAGGTAATCGTGCATGTAACGCTGATAACGCCATCGGACCAGCTCCTTGCCGCCGAGGTTGGCGTCGCGGAATTCTTCGTTCAGCGGTTCGTAGTAGGCATTCCAGACGGCGAGCTGTTCTTCGTTCAGGTAGGGGGGCGGCGTGAGTTTGGCGTCGCGTGCCGTGAAGGTTTTCTCCAGGGTCATGTCCTGCTGACGTTCCGCCGGCCCGCGGCCGGAATAGTCGTCGAACAGTGTTTCGGGCTCGGCGAACTCGCGGTCGCCATTCCAGCCCAGATGCCGCAGCGCCGGAGCCCATTCGCGGTGCGGCGCCTTGTGCTGGCTCATCAACAGAAACGGCTTCGACTTGTCGCGCTGCTCGAGCCACTCGATGGAGAACTCGTTGATCAGGTCCGTCGTGTAGCCGGTATGTTGAACGCGCTGGCCGTTGCGGATCATGGGCGGATTGTAGTACAAACCCTGCCCCGGAAGGATGTGCCAGTGGTCGAAGCCGGTCGGGTCGCTGGCCAGGTGCCATTTGCCGATCATCGCGGTCTGGTAGCCGGCCCGTTGCAGGAGCTTCGGGAACGTCTGCTGCGAGCCGTCGAAGCGGTTGCCGTTGCGCAAGAAGCCGTTAATGTGGCTGTACTTGCCGGTCAGGATCGTCGCGCGGCTGGGGCCGCAGATGGAGTTGGGAACGAGGGGCCGATCGAACAGCATGCCCTCTCGGGCAAGGCGGTCGATGTTCGGCGTCTCCAGCAGCTTGAGCGGGTGCCCGTAGGCACTGACGGCCTGGATGGTGAGGTCGTCGCAGAAGATGAACAGGATGTTGGGTCGTTCGGCGGCTGCCGACAGGCGGCCGCCGAGCACCACCACGAACATCGTCAAGAGCACGAAGCAACTTTTCTCGAGAAAGTTGTTCATAAACGTGGTCTCCTTGGTTGAAATGGTATCAGGTGCGAGTCACGGTGCTGGCGTCCAGCCTTCAAGCGATCTTCGGCGATCAGAGGGCTGGAAAATCCTCCAAGCATGCCGTTTTTCAGACATGCCCGCCGGTGATAGCGCCCGCCGGGCAGGCTGTAACACGCCGGCGTGCAAACGGCAAACGAACTGTGCGCATCGATAAGCATTATCCCCTCACGCACCAATGGGATCAAGCAACGGGCCTTGGATGTGAACCATGTGCTAGTGGGATGCCTGTTTCAGCAAACCGATTCGTCGTTCGGAGAGGCACTAAACGCAGCCTACGTTTGGAAGCATCTCAAAGGAATCAGCGATGAATACACTTGCCAGCTAGAACGGTGGATATGAATTGGATGGATGCATTGTAGGGACGTTGGCCAACGTCCAGCGAATTCGGCGCGACCGGCAATACACCATTCAGGTGGCCGACCGCCTGCTCGACTACCTGTTCTCGATCGACGAGTTCCGCCGTGCCGGACGGTTGTTCCTGCCCTGACGTGGGAAAGGAAAAGGCGAAAAACCAGACTGTCTGTTCTCAACCCGAAAGGGACCCTACAAAACGGTTCCTGACACCCTTTTCGGTTACCGGGCCTGTGCCTAATGGCATAAGGTTAAGCCTCTCATGTCTGTTTTTGCCCTGTTTTGCGGACCAGTCGACGTGAGTCCTACCCTAACGTTGCAAACAGTATATGTAGGACGGGTCTCCAGGCCCGTCTTTTCAAGTACGAAATCGTACTTGATCTGGTGTCCGCGGATCTCACGAAATGTGAGATCTTCAAACAACCGCAAAAAGACATTTATGCGCTGTAACAGACGGGCCTGGAGACCCGTCCTACGCCGTCTTTATGCAACAATAGGGTCCTAGCATGGATGAAGCCACGTTTTCTCGACTATGGGCCGCCGGAGCGGCCGCAGCACAAGAGGCACTTCTCCTTAACCTTATGCCATTAGGCACAGGGCCGGTGGCGATAAGTGCTTACTGAAAAACGCTTTACAAATTCCCGAAAACAAAAAGTGGCGCTGTGCGCCTAGAAACGGAAGAGCCTCCCAAGTCTGACTCCGTTGCCCCCCACACCTGGACGCCGGCGGCCCATGGAAATGACGTGTTGCATTGTGATGCACTCAAGGTACAATTTCATGTACATGATGAAGCGAGTGAAGAGATGCTTTGGTACTTCTTCTTTTGGACGCGCGATCGCGAACACAAGCTGCGGCAACATGGCGTTGAAATTGAAGATTTCGAGGACATTGTTCAGAATCCGGCTCGCATTGAAAGGAGCCGCTCATCCGATCGATGGATTGCCTTCGGATACGACACAAACGGTGAGTGGACAGTGTGCGTTTACGAGTTAGACGACGATCA
>JBNJEM010000642.1:0-4554 GCA_051745935.1 Planctomycetota bacterium | reverse complement strand
TTCGGGGCCTTCGCGGCCAGGACGGCACCCGTCACGGGTTCCAATTCGATCCCCCTCGACACGACCTGAAACCAGGGCTTTTCCAGCGTCTGGGCCGTTCGAAGGACGTGAAACGTTTACACCTTGAGGTATAAGATGCGCGCACGGTGCGCGCATCCTTGACGTGAGCGACCAACGGGAGCGCCCCATGCCCGTGCGGTGTCCCCATTTGGTTGGCGGCCCTGCCGCCTTAGGGAGCCAGCAACTTATCGACGAGGAATTCGGTCGCGCTCGCATACTTCTCGGACTTCGAAACTCCTTTGATTAGCAGATGGCATTCGTGCCCGACGCGATCCGCCTTTTCCTTCATCTTCACCCCGTACATGGGATGGTGGATGCCGTGTCCCGCGTTCCGCGACGGCAGCGTCATATTATTCCCGTAGGACATGAACAGCGGCGGGTCGTCACCATCCAGATGATTGTAGGGAGAGAATTCCACGTACAGCGGTCGGTGCTTCGGGTAATTCCTCCACGCGTCTTCCATGCTCTCCTCGCCCACCGCCATCCAAATCATGCGATGCTCCAGCACCTTCGGGCCCAGCCATTCCTTGATCACTTTCGGGTCGATTGACGCCTGGCCCCCCCGCGCGGCGGCGGCCGTGACGCGAGTCGATTCCCGCAGCACTCGATCCTCGGCTTGTGGTTCTGCCAGGTCGTCGTGCAGCAGAATCCACATCGACGTGCAGGCCCCGGCGCTGCCCCCGGTCAGAGCGATGCGACTTTTGTCGATATTCCACGCTTCCGCTTTGGATCGCAGAAACTGGATGGCTCGCGCCGCGTCGTGAACCGGCGCCGGTAACGGATGCTCTCCAGTCAGACGATAGTTGATGGCGGCGTATGAGATCCCCTGTTCGAGAAAGGGGCGGATTCGCGACTCGCTCCGCTTCTTGTCCCCGCCGGTCCAACCCCCTCCGTGAATGTAAACGAGCAGGGGGCGCGGACCTTCCCCCTCCGCTTGCCAGAAGTCCAGCACATTCATGGCGTGCGGGCCGTAAGACACGTTGGCCCGTTTCAACGCCGACGGCCGCGACTCCGCGGCAAGCAGCGTGCCAACAACCAAGCCCACGGTCATAAGCGTGCCCGCCTTTATCAACGCGGTATTAACACACTTCATAGGGATCTCCTTACGCGTGGCGTCCACCCGTACATGGCCTTCATCGCACCCAGCCCCCTTCCTGCCATTCCTACCATTAGCCTAACGCCATGACATGGCGACAACAACCATGCGGTCCGGAGTCCAACTTGAAAGCTTACTCTCAAGCGTCCATAATTAACACGACAAGCGCGCTGTGATTGGGGAGAGGCGGGTTTTTGACGCGCGACCAGCCAAGTTCTTACCATTTTGCGCGAGATTTCACACGTAACCGTCTAACACGAAACTTCATCGCCGCCATGTACGATCAGGGAGATACTAGATCATGTCCGGTTATCGATTCAATCGTCGCTCCTTTCTAAAACATTCCGTGCTGGCCGGCGGAAGCCTGGCTGCTCCCTGGGTGATGTCCCGTGGATTGCGTGCTGGAGAATCGGCCAATGAGCGATTGGGCATTGGGTGCATTGGCGTCGGAGGGCGTGGAACGCTTGTCGGCCACACGGCGTGTCGCTTGGGCGAAAAAGTAGCCTGTGCCGATGTGAATCGGCAGCACGCGGAACGATTTGCCGGCGACGACCGATGCGCGGTGTACACCGACTATCGCGACTTGCTTGATCGCGACGACATTGACGTGGTGACGATCGGGACGCCGGATCATTGGCATACGAAGATCTTGGTCGATGCGGTAAAAGCGGGAAAGGATGTGTATTGCGAGAAGCCCTTGACGCTCACCATTGATGAAGGCAAGAGCATTCGGGAAGCCGTGAAGCGGACGGGGCGCATTGTCCAGGTGGGAACGCAACAGAGAAGCAGCGCGCAGTTCCTGTTAGCCATTGCCATCGCTCAGAGCGGTCGATTGGGCAAGAAGATCAAGGCCACGTGTTACATTGGCGCGGGGCCAACGGGCGGGCCCTTTCCCACCGAAGATCCACCGCCGCACTTGAACTGGGATGCCTGGCTGGGGCAATGCCCGAAAGTCCCCTTCACTCCACAACGTTGCTACGGCGCCTTCCGCTGGTGGTTGGAATACTCCGGCGGGAAACTGACCGACTGGGGCGCCCATCATTTGGATATCGCACAATGGGCACTCGGATACGAAAACTCCGGGCCGGTGGAGCTTGAGGGGACGGGGTCCTTTCCGTTTATTACCGAAGAGTTCGACCCCGTCGCGTTTTTCGCTGGCGACGAAAAGCTACCCAACGGCTACAACACCGCGACCCAATTCGAGGTGACGTTGAGGTTCGCCAACGGCTCGAGCATGGTCGTGACGGAAGGGCCGGGAAATGGCATCATGCTGGAGGGCGAGGAAGGGCGGATCTACGTCAACCGCGCTCGCCTTAGTGGCAAACCGATCGAAGAGTTGACCAAGAGCGATCGCGAACGGTTGGGAGAGAAGATACGGGAATTATATGGCCGAGAGATTGATCCGTCCGACGTGACAACCGACGCGGCGAATACGGGGCGTGACGAGGCGACGGTGGAACACATGCGTTATCTGTTTGCAAGCGTCAAGGATCGAGCGCGGCCCGTGTCCGATGTGTTCACTCACCATCGGTCCGTCAGCTCATGCCACTTGTGCAATATCGCCATGCTGTTGGGGCGCCGGCTACGCTGGGATCCTGAGCGGGAAGACTTCATTGGCGACGAACAAGCCAGTGCCCTGGTCGCGCGCCCGCAACGAGCCCCCTATCGCATCGACGTGTAAGAGACCGGATTCGTTTTGCGCCGCGTGCCAGACGGCTGGTGTCGCCGTTTCCGTCCAGGCGTGCATGGGATCCGCGACGAAATAACCACGTGATTCACGGCGTTCGCAGGCATTGAGCGAGTTTGCGAGCCAGCACGTTGACGTGCGGTTCCTTGACCATGCTGTGATGTTGACCGGGCACGAAATGGACATCGACCTGTTCGGCCAGTTGCCGCCATCCGCGATCGGGCGTGGTGGCGATTTCCACGGGGGCATCGCTGGGCCGCATGAGCGTGATGTGACCGGGGTACGGCTCAATGCGATATTCACTGGCGAGTTGAAAATGCAAGTGGAAGAGCTTTTTGAGATCGTTCAACACTTGTTGTACCAGTGATTCCGGGGCGGTTTCGTCTATCACGCCCAGTTTCCGCGCGTGGTCCCACAGGTAGGGCAATTGCTGGTCGGGCCCCAGCTCCGCTAACTCTTCCAACGTAATATCGAGCCCGTATTCCAGTCCCGTGTTGGTCTCTTGCGCGCAGTACCGCTGGTTGGCGGGCCCCTGAGGAATCGTGGTGTCCAGAAGCAGCAGCATGCGAACCGAGTCGCCCTGCTTCAGAAGCTGCTGGGCCATTTCGTAAGCCACGACGCCACCCAAGGACCAGCCGCCGAGACAATAGGGACCGGTGGGGCTTATGGACCGTATCGCTTCCACGTATTCGCTGGCCATGGCGACCAGGTCAGTGGGCAAGTCGGGTTCGCCATGCAGTCCCCGAGCACGGATCCCGTAAAGTGGCTGCTCATCTCCCAGGCAGTGGGCCAACGGTTGGTAGCACACGACGATCCCGCCGGGCGGATGGACCATGATGAGCGGTGTTTCAGCTCCGCGCGGCTGGATCGGAACGATCAATTCTTCGGGCAGGCGAGCGGCGGGGGGAGACTGGCCGAGCGGGTGGAGCGGCTGAGATTCGGTTTCCGGATCGGGGGCGGGAGACGCGGACTCCGGACCGAACCGCCGTGCTACCGCTTCCGGGTAATGCTGGGCTAAGTACGCGGCTAGATCGCCGATTTCGGTCAAATCGAACAACGCGGTGGTGTGGATGCGTTGCCCCAACTCCTCCTGGAGCATGGCCAAGAGCGTCGCGCCTTGGATCGAGGTGCCGCCCAGCTCATAAAAACTATCGCGCAAGCCAACTGTCTCGATGCTCAGCGTCTTCTTACAGGCATCGATCAGGAAATGCTCCAGGGGCGTGCGGGGCGGGACAAAGGGACGCGACTGGCGGTCACGCTGGCGAGGACGAGGCAGGGAATGGCGATCCAGCTTGCCACTGGCGGTCCGTGGGAGGGCGTTTAGTGTCTCGAAAAGAGTTGGCACCATGTAGTGTGGCAGCATGCCGCGGAGATCGCGGCGCAGATCAGCTTCGTTCAAGCGGTGTTGATCGTTGTTGGGCACGACATAGGCCACGAGCCGCGGCTCTCGTGCCGCACTTGAATCCACGGCAACCGCCGCTTCCCGCACCATCGGATGGCTGGCCATCACGTGTTCGACTTCCGCCAATTCGATGCGATAGCCGCGCAATTTCACCTGTTGATCCAACCGTCCCAGGAATTCAAGATTGCCATCTTCCAGCCAACGGCAGCGATCCCCCGTGCGGTACATTCGAGCCACGCCGTTATTCCCGATCGGGTTATATTTCAGGCGGTTGGATTCGTCCGGGTGGAAAGCTACCCGACGCAAGCC
>JBNJEM010000641.1:0-4565 GCA_051745935.1 Planctomycetota bacterium | reverse complement strand
GGCGGTTGAATTCTTCCGGGTGGAAAGCTGCCCGACGCAAGCCGTCCTCCCGTTGGTCGGACTCGCGGCTGAGAAAGTCATCCGCGACCAGTGTATTTCCGCCGCCGGGCAACCATGATCCCGGCCGCCGTGATCCGCTCCGCCGGCGAATGCAACCCATCACGCCCCGGCCCTTTACGCTGGAAACACCCAACCCCGGGCGTGTCGTACGTGGTTGGGGCCCTACGTGAACTCATTATGTCGACGATATTCCTCTCATGTCTCAGGGATTTTCTCTGATGTATCAGCGCTTACGTGGCGGCGGATTGGGCGGCAAGCTTGGCTTTGATCACCGGCCCGCCGGCAATGATCTCCTTGCCGATGGCCAGTTTGTTGAAGTCAATGCCCAACGCGACGCCCAATAGTTGAGTGAAGAACATGATCGGCATGCGGTAGGTTTTGTTGAAGTGATTGGCTACCCGCCCCTGATACGCGTCCAGGTTCAACTGGCACATCGGGCACATGCAGAGGATCAAGTCGGCGTCATACTCAACCGCGCTGTCCAAGAGACGCCGAATCAGCTCAAAGGCCGCGTCCTCGCTGATCTGCGTCATGTGACCGCCGCAACAGTGGCTTTTGACCGGATAGTCGACCACTTCGGCGCCCAGCCACGTGAATAACTCATCCAGCTTCATCGGGTATTCGGTGTTGTCGAACCCGTTCAACGGCCGCACCACTTGGCACCCATAATAAGGCGCCACCCGCAAACCGGTCAGCGGCTGAACCACCTTTTCGCGAATTCTCGCCTCGCCAATGTCCGTGTAAATGATGTCGAGCAGATGGCGAACACGAACGCGGCCCGGATCATAATGCAATCCACCAGCCGCCAGGGCTTCGTTCACCTTGCTCTCCATGTCCTGGTGCTCGCACATCATGTGGTCGGTCTTTTTCAGGTTGAGAAAGCAAGCCGCACATGGGGCGACCAGCTGGTTTTGATCAGGCGGGCACAGCGCGAGATTGCGCCCAATCACGCTCGCCGCCACCAGCTCGTCCTGCGAAAAATACTCGGTGGCGCCGCAGCAGTTCCAGTCGTCCAACTCGTGCAGTTCGAATCCCAAAACCTCCGCCACGGCGCGAACCGACACGTCATAGGCTGAGCTGCCGGCTTCCAATGAACAGCCCGGATAGTACGCGTATTTCACTGCGGACCTCCAATCTCTCTGGCTTTCTTAATGATCGCCTGTAACTGGTCCAATTGACGAATCTTGTTGGGCTTGAGATGCATTCGGCCGCGCGCGAACATGGATAACCCCATCGGCACCAACTTGACCATGCTCAAGGGCTTGTTGAAAAAGTAATAACGACTCGCAAGCCCGAATTCAAAACTGCGGCCATAGTCTTCCACGAAGCCCGTGAAGGTCTTTGCCAACGCCGGCGCATCCGTGTCCGTGGCCAGTTCCGCCGCGATCGCCTTTCGCTTCAGCGAATACATGATGTCGGTGATCGGGATCTGTTGGGGACAGCGAGTCGTGCAAAAATAGCACGATACGCAACACCACATCGTGTTCGCCGATAGGACATCTTCCCGCCGGTCCGCGTTGATCATGGCGAAAATCGTCCGGGGCGTGTATTGCATGTCAGCACCATTCGGACACGATCCCCCACAACTGCCGCATTGAAGACAATGCGCCAACTGTTCGCCACCAGGCGTGTCCGCAACCACCTCGTTGAAAAAATCCGAGCGGTGATCGACGTGTGATTCCGTGACCATCGGTTTCCTCCGACACCGGTTGGACCCACCAACCTGCATAACAAAACTCAAAAAGCGAGCCCCACTCGCGTCCTTCCGCCACGAAACAGAAGGCTGCCTGACTGCAGTGCGCCCGCGCCACCATCATGAAGTAGCCATAACAAAACCACTCAGGTTTCCTCCCCACCCAGGGACGCTTGGCGGCGGGAACCAAGTCTTGTTACGGGCTGTCAAACTCACTCCTGAACTCTCAAGATGTACATCCCCGTCTCAGCAACCGTCTCCCTCTGGTCATCCGGGGGTTCCGGCAATCCGAAGTGAAGCCGCCGGGCAAGCACTGAATTGACTCCTGCCGGCTTCGGATTCCAGATAGGCTTCGACCCGCTCGGTCAGACGACGGGCTGGGCGACGTGTGCGTCGCCCTTCGCCGTCAGAACCTATCGCCCCGTTCTTCCAGGCCCCACGGCGTCCTCTCACCCCTAAGCAGAAACCATGCCAGAATGGAGATTTCCGCCAGTGTCTGGCGCAAACGGCTGTAAGGCAACGGGTTCCGGAATCCGTGTGTTCACCGTGCCCCCCCGCGGTCCGCGTGAATCCACGGGATCTCGCGACTCGCTTCACGGAAATCCGTGTCTTCGGCCAGCCGACAAAATACGGTCTGCCCCCCCTGGAGCGAGGGGAACTCGTATCGCTTTAGCCATCCGAAGTATATTTCAGGCGGTTGAACTTTTCCGGATGGAAAGCTGCCCGACGCAAGCCGTCCTCCCGTTGGTCGGACTGGCGGCGGAGAAAGTCATCCGCGACCGGTATATTTCAGGCGGTTGAACTTTTCCGGATGGAAAGCTGCCCGACGCAAGCCGTCCTCCCGTTGGTCGGACTGGCGGCGGAGAAAGTCATCCGCGACCGGTATAGAATAGCAGACTGGTGCTCGCTCGCCACCCATGGCCCGTCCCTGTTTTTTTGACCGCAAGGCCCGAGCCGCCTCCCGTTGGAGCTCATCGCTGTCGCAGATACCGTTGGCGGATCTGTCGCAACTCGTCATCGTAGCGACCATCACAAAAATCGGGGAACGACCACTCAAAAGGTTGATAGCGACCTTGGCGGTACCGGGCCACCAGGTCGGCGTAGATGCCATTGCCCAGGTGGATTTTCTGGCCCGCGTATTTGACGCTGGCCAGCACGATTTTGTTGTGGTCCAAGTACCCGACATCCAAATTCACGCTGCGGTTTCCGTCCACGGCCATGGCGTTTTCAATGGCGTTCGTTTCCAGCTTGGCTTGCCGCAGGTTTTCCGGCGGCATCAAGGCCTCAAAGCTGATCAAGCGACGGGTCAACTCGGGGCCCATTTCAGCCACATAGTAGTCCGTCACGTCGAACGGGTGGTCTAGGCCTCGAAAGTCGATGGGCCCCCACCGCTTCTCCAGTTGCGATTCAACCGCCGAGGCGCGGTTTGGCAGGGCGAACAGCGTGGCTACGAAGAGTTTGACGGGTTCCACGGGGCCGGGGTTGGTCATGTCAGTCGCCTCTACGCCGCAGCACCTGCAGCGCTTGGTGAATCACGTGTGCATCAATCCCAAATTCGCGTGCCATCCGTTCCGGCAACAGTGGTTCTGGAACCTTCTCGCGATGCACGCCCGTTTGCGACCGCCGCTGGAGGCGACCACCGTGCATGTAGAGCTGCTGGTTGCCGCTGACCATGGTTAACACGGGGGCGCGCATCATCTCCCAGTCAAACGAGGCTTCCCAGACCCGCCGGAATTGAGACGCATCGACTGGGGATACCTTGAAGGTCAACCGATAACGGCACTCATTCTGCTGCACAGTGTAAAGCGCCAAGCAATCTCGGCCAGAGGGCACCAGTTTTAGCTCATTGAACCGCGTGGGCAGAACCAAGGTTTTCGGGTCTTCAGCCAGCGGGATTGGATCCACGATCAAGTAGCCGGGGTCTAGTAGGTGGGGCCGGTGGTCAATCCAGACGATCAGGGCACTGTGCGTGTCGGCCCCGTACCGGCGGTCCGCCAAAATCGGCTCCGCTTCAAATCCCAGGGAGCGGACCAGGTACAGCAATGTCGCGGTAAGTGAAAAACACGTGCCGCCGGCCTGCCAACGCCGGTGATCGCCAAGTACCTCGCGTGGAGTACGACAGGCCGCGCCGGTAGACCCCCGCTCGGCATGGCTGAGGATTTTCGTGAGATTCTCGTACGGAACCCGCGAGAAGGCACGAGCCACCTGGCCCAACAGCCGGCGCGGGTCTCCCTCGCGCGGAATCCGATAGATTGAGCAAAACTCGCGCAGTAACTCACGATTCGCTGGACGGCTCAGTGGATCCATGCTCCGATGGCCTCCCGGAAAATGCCGTTCCCACATGTACGGGGGTCCCTCCCGCCCATTGTTCTCTCTCCTTGCCGCCACCAGCCCCGAAATGGCCGGCCGCGAGATTCAACGATACGTCCTTTATTCTTATCATAGTGGCGGCGGTCCGTGGAGGGGGTTCGGCAGGGAGCCGACAAGAATCGGTCGCTGAGCGGTGAGTGTTTGTTATACCGGTCGCGGATGACTTTCTCCGCCGCGAGTCCGACCAACGGGAGGACCGGCTTGCGTGGGGCAGTTTTCCACCCGGACAAATCCAACCGCCTGAAATATATACCGGTTTGTTTCGCGAGCAGCACGATTGCAACGTAGCCGCCCGCGGGCTTGAACCGATGGTCCGAGCTTCTCCAGGGCCCACCCGGCAACGTCTCGAATTCCGACCTGCTGGCGGGGGTGTTTAATTCGACAGCGCCACTTTGGTTCGACCGACCAACGCAAACGTTACCATGGAACGGATGTTCCAGCG
>JBNJEM010000640.1:0-4575 GCA_051745935.1 Planctomycetota bacterium | reverse complement strand
GGTTGCAACCAGCTCGTCGTAGGTCGGTGTGTGGGGATCGGTTGTCGTTGTCATAACGACAAAAATCTACTCGACACGCTAAAATCCACCCATACCAGTCTTTTGCCCGTGAACGGTTCCGCGAATGGCAATAGACCGCCGATTCTTTGCAAGCGCCACCGGCTGGCACGTTCCCGTCGGCGTTGCTCCCCATCCCTGTAATTCATTCCGTGAAATGGACCTCTCAGCGAACCACGGCGACCGGACCACGGCTGGCATGGGCGTTTTCAATCCGTTTCCGCAGCCGCGAACTCAGGCCATGGTAGTTGTCGGGGCGATTGAGTTCCAGGGAGAACTCGTGACGCGCGGCGCCGTCTCCGGTGTCAACCACCGGCATTCGTCGAATCCACAACGCACTGATCGGCTTGCCGTTCCACCGGGACACATAGAGTCCCACGCCCGGTTTGGGCTCGGGCTGCAATTGGAACCGTCCGGTGACCACGGACACCACGCGGCGTTCGTCGCCAATGATGCCGTCCATTGAAATTCGTTGAACCTGGCGTTGGGCATTGAAATAGTAAGTCAACGATCCGACCGCGTCTTTCGGATCCGTTCCCGTGATCACTGGAACGCGCAATCCGTCCAGCGGCCCGTCTGTTCGCGTGGTTGAAACGTGGGGCCAATGTTGCATGACCCAGCGTGGACTGATGTCGAATCTCAAGATTCCTTCAAAAGTCACGGTCGGGGTCAAATCGCCGGCTTTGTCATCCGGTTTGGGCGTGGTGCTCAGCTGCTGCTGCCTGGTCAAGAGTCGCCCGACTTCCGGATCGTCAATCCCTTCAATGGGGTTGGGTTCGTTGGATTGAGTGGTCAAGAAGCTTCCGATCTTATCGCGGATCGGTTTCGCCGACTCACCCAAAATGACGTAGGGAATGGCCACGCTGAGCGCAAGCAGTATCCAGAGATGGTTGCGACGAAGAAAACTGGTCATTGATGGATTCCGCTGTCCTGCTTCGGAGGACTAAGGTGTTCCCCGCGTTGGTCCTTGGTAAGCTCATCGGAACCAATGGCGTGAAACTTTTGGGGACCCGTTGCCAGCTGAGCAGTTTACCCAGCCCGAACAATGCACGGGGCCCGAGACGAGCGGTCCGCTGTTCTGTCGCGGATGGCTAAGGAGATACGTTTTTTCCGCATCGCTGACGCAGGTTGTTTGGCTCGCTCTCGGAAGCCCTCACAAAACCGGTCAGGTTTCCTTTTTCCGAGGGCGTTTCGGGGGGCGCGGACCACGTTTTATAACGGGCTGTAAAAGGCCGCCCTCACGGGGGCGGATTGGATATCACCTTTGGGAAACTAGCCGGTCGCGCTCTTGTTAAGTGGCGGCAAAGAAGCGATCATGAACGATATGTCCACGTCCGTGCACATTTTGTCCGTCTATCTTCACTTGGCGGCTGCAAGCCAACGGCGGCGCCGCCCGCATGCGCGGGACCGGCTGCTGCTTATTGCCGGCTCCGTGGCGGCACGCATGGGGCTGGAGTTGGTGGCGGCGAATTGCCGGCACCGGGTCCTGGAACACAATCCCAACCATCTCATTCGTCGGTGGGAGACGATTGGCGAAGCCTTGCGGGACGAGGAGTTCCTTTGTCTTTTGAAGCAACTTCAACGGCGGTATCCGCAGGAGAAAGCGGAACGTATGCTTCAGACATTGAACATTGAATTGGCGAACGAACGGGCCGCATACTACACCGACCTGGAATACGCGGCGGCACTGATGGGCACCACCCCCCAACAGCTGCAAGAGCAGTTTGGGCGTTAGGAACGGCTCGAAAACAACTTCGGGATGTTTCGGAGGGTGGCACTTTCCTGAAAGAGTGAGCGTCAAGAAGTGTTCCCTCTCCAGAAAACGCGGATCGCGAGCGGAGCCACTGTTCCGGACGATTCGGAGGCACGTGGAGTTGCGCGCGTTATTTTTCAGGCGGTTGGATTCTTCCGGGTGGAAAGCTGCCCGACGCAAGCCGTCCTCGCGTTGGTCGGACTCGCGGCGGAGAAAGTCATCCGCGACCGGTATATCTTGAGTAAGCGTTCAAGTTGGACCGTATGACTGCGACTCGTCGGGATTGCGACGCGGAAAATGCTCAACGGCCTGATCGGTGGCATCGGCGACTCCGACACCGAACACCTGACCCCCGACCTCTGCCCTCCGACCCTCGACTCCTACGCGGGCTAACCCTGTATGGTTCCGGCTCGTGCGGGTTGTGTTGTTGATTCGACACGGCGGGAAACGCAAGAGTGGACCGCTCCGCCGAAACGGAACGGTCCACTGTACGAACGGGCAACGCCGCCAGAGCGCATTAAACTCGGCTCATGGCACCTATGCCTGAGCCGGTTCTTGCTCGGTTGTCGGCATTTCGAGCGTTTTGCTTTCCCATCCTACCTTGGCCAGGCCGGCGTAGAGCAAGAACCCCACGACGAAGGCAGCCATCGGCGGGCACGGCACGACGCCCGCCATGCCTGGAATGAAATCGCTTACCCCCACGACGAATCCAACGACCCATGAAATCCACCCGGCCAGGTTGAATCCGGCTCGAGGACCGGGCCATTTTCGACCGGCCAACAAATAATCCGCGGCCATGGCACCACAAACCGGACCAAATGAAGCCCCGATAATCTTGAATACTCCCGTCGCGTCACCGGCAAGCCCCGTGACCGCCAAAAGAATGGCCGCCACGCCCCCGATGCCGCACGAAACGAAGGGGTTCACTTTCGGCAACGTCGTCTTGAAGCTATTCGAGGCGATGAAGGAGGCGAAACACGCGGCCGGAAACGCGGCGAGTGCCAGCAAGTACATGAACACGCCCCCGGTCTTGCCCCCAATCACGTGGCTCATCAGCGTCGTTGCTTGCAACTTGCTGGGATCTTCCGCGGCGCCGCTACCGATGGCCCCGGCGACGATCAATAAGGCCAGGCCACCGGCAAGGATCGTGGCGCCGGCCACGCCCACCAAGCCGCCGAGGTGTACGTCTCGCGTATTCCGGTTGTTCATGCCGAAATCAGCCCCAGCGGCGCCCGCTGTTGCAAAGAATCCGACGGTGTACGTGCACAGCAACAAGATTACGCCGATCGGTGAAAGAGGCTCCTTAATGGTTCTCTCTTCGCCCGTTTCCTCCGAGGTAATGGTCGTCCCGGGGACCTCGTCGAAGGCGGCCTGATGGTCGAAATCCCCCAGCCCTCCTAGCGCGGAGATGAAGAGAATGACCAGGATAATCAGCGGAATCAACGGGATAAACGTGGCGACCCGGGCCACGTAACTGATCCCTTTCAATCCCACGAACAGAGCGGCAATGATCCAGAGCGTGGCCACCACTTGATGGGGCATCGAAAGAGGCTTATATCCAAACGGGGCGCAAAGGAGCAAGCTGGAGAAAAACCCATTAACCGCCACCCAACCAAATTGCAACACGCCCATGAGAAAAGCAGGCATCAGAAATCCACCGGTGACGCCATATGTGGACGTGCCCACGATGTACAAGGGTAATCCGGTTTTCATGCCCAGCATACTGGGCACGAGATAGAACAAGAAGTGACAAAACAGAGCGGCCAGCACCAACCCAATCAATGCAACCAGCACGCCTTGAGCCAGCGTGCCGCCCGCATGCTCCGCATAAGGCTGTCCCGAAAACAGAGCGCTGCCCATCGGCACCTCGTGCCAAAACACGAACCAAAGCATAATACCAGCGAATGTCTGCGCGGTACTCTTGTACCACGGTATGCGGTCAGCCAACGGTACTGGTTTGGCGGACGCGACATAGTCAGGGAGATTGGTAGCCATAAGCGTTCCTCCTCACATGGCCCATCAGGCCGCGATATAGAAGCATGAAAAACTGTACTGCTTGCCGCTGGTTTACAGCGTGCAGCGATGGATCGCGGGCTACATCGCCCGCCTCATCCAGGCATCCGATCAACGATTACTCCACGCTGGGGACGCGATCGCAATCACCTCTTGTTATCCCGTGAAACCCCGCGCCCCAGGCTCGCCGTCTTCTTGAGGTCTCGGCTTGCCCGTCCCCAATAAATCGACCGAGGCACCGCGCTGCGGGTTGGGTACGGACGGCTTCCCCTCAACACGGCCCTCCAAAACCCAGCACCCCACCGCGAACCGTGAGTATACCGCGATTGAAAGCCATGTAAAATGGTGTAGTTTGCGATTTTCGCCAGGACTCCTCTCCGGCGGACCTTCCGAGTGCATGTCGTGCCGACTAGCGGAAGCCTAACGAAACGCGGTTTCGCAACACGGACAAGCCGCTCCTTCCGCCCCCCCCGAGCCCGACCGCTCGGCCCGGTTGCCCCCACTGGCCACAAATCCGTGCTAGAATAGGTATATTTCAGGCGGTCGAAGCCGTCCGGGTGGAAAGCGGCCCGGCGCAAGCCGTCCTCCCGTTGGTCGGACTCGCGGCGGACCAAGTCATCCGCGACCCGTATATGGTGGTTTAGCCGATCGGCCTAGCTCAGCCTTTCCAGGCTGACGCCGGTGCACGGAGTGTTTTGCCGTGTCTCGCTAAATCCACGCCGGTCGGTCTAGAACGCCTGACGTACGCTGAG
>JBNJEM010000639.1:0-4579 GCA_051745935.1 Planctomycetota bacterium | reverse complement strand
AGAAGCTGGCACACTGCAGAGCTGTCGTTTTATCGTGTATTAGCGGAACCCATGTCGAGCGGGGCGCGTGTGTCCCGGTGTAACAACCAGTCGACTGGTGGGAGGTGGTCCAACCTCGGATCCGCCCGTCTGAACGGGTCCATTTTAGGGTGTCTGGTTCGGGTCCCACACTGCATCTTACCGCTGGTGGCAATACGTCCCGGATGTAACGCTCACCTCCTTTTCCGGATTGGTGATTTGGCAGAAGTGTTTCGCGATAATCGGTTTGACTCGTCGCTTGGAGCCGTGTTTTCGGCATATGCCCGGCGGCAAGATTTGCAACAAACAGCCACGATCTGTGACTTGAGCGGCGGCGAACGTCCTGAACGCGAAAGGGAGAACGACACCATCTGGTACGCCGTTGCCGACGGACATGCAAGTCCGCGCGCACTTTTCCGCGCGACTAGTAACGACTGCATTGGGCAGTTGCTGCCATTGGTTGCTGAACATGATCGGTAACTGGCAAGAGAGCGTGGTGACGCAGTCGCGCAAGGACGAGCGTTTGCCCGTTCCGACACGTGTCGATGCTTCCGCGTGAGTATGGAAATCGGTTCTTCTACACGGAGACCGGAACATCCGTCGGCATGTTATCACTTTCCGCGATAAGTGCGTGTTCCGCACAACGCGAGTTCTCATCAGCGTGCGGAGGATTGTCCTGGCTTGTGAAGTCCATTCGCTTATGTACTTCATTGAGGACACAGCTCTGACCGAGTGCCATCTCGGTCTCCACGACGAACCTTAGGAAGTCGGCGAGATTGATATCGCCGCTATTTTGGTACGGGTTGCGTTCTTCAATCGCGACGATAGTGTCGTATAGCGCATTGAGAACCGCCAGTTCAGACGCATCCATTTCAACGTATACACCGCGACCCTTTTTGTACGCGGACAAAAACGCCAGTCCTTGCTCACTTGGCGATCGGAGGTTGTTGTTTCGCATGAGAATTGCGTATCGGAACTGTTCACGTTGCTTCATTGCCTCGGCGAAGTGTTTCATCCTGGCCGTGAACGCCCCGCCTATGGCATTGAGCAGCGCAACACAGAGGGCATCACCGTATTTCGAATGGATGATGACGTTATCCGGCATGACGAAATGCCCGTCGCGTGCGACGGACATACGTATTGTGGGGTCACCTCGAAAGAGGGTCCGGATGACATGGCACACACGTCCGAATAGGTCCTCGTCGGTCTGCAGCCAAAGCGCACGGCTTGCGGTGTACTCGGCTCTTTCGCTTTCGAAGAGCTGCTGCAGGAGAACCATACGGCTGACTTTCGTGTACTTTTGGCCGGGGCTTATCGTCGGCACGTCGTGTGTGCCCTCGAGCCAGTCGTCGAAGGCTGAGCGGACTCGGTCGAGGAATTTCCGTGGTGTGGGGGAATCGGCCGACATCGCGCGGATGTCTTCCTCCGTGAATGGATAGATGCAACTCGGCAGAAGGAGAGACCGTGCGTTTGCTTCCAGGTGCTTTTCCAGTAGGGCTCGAGCGTTACGCGTGTTCAGCGGCTCCAGTCGAACGACATGTTCCGAAAGCCGTTGCGTCGCGCTCGCGTCCAAACGGGGGCTGAACCATTTTTCCCAGTGGGACCTGAATACACAGGTTACCACCAACAGATTGGGGGTCATGGTGAAGATTTCACGGACAACGTCACCCCACGCGGTGGTGAGGTTGCACTGGCCTCTGAGTCCTTCCAGTTGATCGAAAGCGAGGATGATGGGCCGGTGATAAATGGACAACACTCCGAGAGTCTGAATTCCCCGTAACGCCTGATCCTCGCGGTGTTGCCGGATCGACATTCGTGATGGCGCGCGATCGTATTCGAGCCAGGACTCCGGCAGCCCCAGGCTAGTTGCCTCTCTGTCGTCAATGTCGCGACCGGACAGCCAGGTCAGGACCGCCCGTCGTCGACTCCGGTCCGCGGATAGGCAGTACGTCAGTAACGCGTGAGCGATCCTCTGGTCGACCTCCGGATGCTTGAGTTGGAGGTATCGGAGTGTCCGGTTGCGGATCGTCCGCAAGTCATTCACCCGCTTGTCGCCATCACCCAAGAGTGCGAATACGGCGTACGGATCGGCCTTCAGCTGCTTTATCCATCGCTGTTTGAGAGTCGCCTGCTGACCTGAGTTGATATCTTTCTCGAATTCTGTTACGAGCACGTACCGAAACACATGCGCCAGAAGTTCGTCGAGTTGGCTTCGGTCGTGCCGCTCACTGTCATCCGCGACGCGGGTGAGCGAGTCAACAACATTGGCCCAGATGTGTTGAGCGACGGCCTCTTCATTGTTGGGGCGACGGACGAAACAAATCGAGTTTTCGGATCCCAATTGTCGCGCGACTCTCATGAGCAGATGCGTCTTGCCGGCCCCGGCTTCTCCAAGCACCAACACACCCTTGGACGTGGGCTGACAATCGGCGGCGCTATGAAGGCGAGCGAGGGCACGACCGATACGACAAAATGCGAGATCGTTGTGGCAGGCGAGATCAGGAGCACTGTCCCATGGCGTATTGATCCACCCGGCAAACTGGGGGACGTTCTTTTCCAGCAAAGGACGGAACTGAGATGCGTGGTCGTGATCCATGATGGTACCTGCATTGAACGGACGGGAAATGCCGACGCGCAGAGTCGTGTCCGAGAGGACTCTCTGCCAACGGCGTTGCATTTTGAGGATCGTTTGGCAACAAGCCGAGTTGGCGGTCTTGGCCGTAGAAACGTACGGCGCGAGGCCAGCCAACAGGCGTAAACTACCGTCCCCAAAAGGAAAGTGTTGCCGACGCTCGCATAGGACCTTCCGTTTGTAACGGACGGAATGATTCCATGGCCTCGTGCAGAGACGCGTCGGCGGGCGTTTTCAAGCTCACGCGTCAGTGAAAGGCGACGCGGATCGACTGCCTGTCCTCCGTTCTACTTTCGGCCCCTTGGTGGTGATCGAACTGTTGCCGAAGGGACGTCTGGTGGTCGTCGTGCCATTCGACCAGCGCGTAACGGTCCCCGAGCCGAACCCCGTTGTGGTCCCTCGAGGATTATGGATATAGGGTCAGATCCTATACCGTTGCGCTTTTTTTAGCCAGCGAGCAAGCAACACCTTTGAAACAAGCGGTTTGGAGTGGTTTCGCCGACTGACAACAAATCAACGCCATCAACTCACGCTAGCTTGGGTTTTTCCCGGGAATGCAGAATGCTAGCAATTGTCAACGCCGAAAAAGCGCAACGGTATGGGGTCAGATCTAGTTTTTCTTTTGTCCTGGTCGTGGTTTCGGCTTGTCCTGTTGCCAATCAGCCAATTGCGTTTGGATCTCTTGGATCGTGCGCCGCAGTGCCTTTGACTTGGTGAGCGATTCATCCACGCGCCTCGTCAAGTTACTGGCGCTCTGGGCACGTCCCAGGCCCAGCCAGGAAGCCAGCTCGCCGAGCGTGGTCGCAGTATGGCGTTTGGCCAGCCAGGCGGCGACTGAGCGAATTTCGGTGTTGCGACTCCGCTGTCCCAAGACCTCGGGATCGACCCCCTAAGTGGTTCGCCACCGCCGCCCAGACCAGCGAAACGTCCAGTCCGCGGCGCTGCCGATCATGGGGGTTCTCCGGTTCCTCGTCACGGCTGAACCGGAGGCTCCGCGGACGATCGGCAAACTTCCTCACTGCCGAGAATCCACCCGTGCAGTGCGTGTTGGAACGGGGAAGCAGGAGGATTCTCGATCCCCTGTTCGACGAACCCCCGGTAAGCTCGCGCGGCGTCCGAACCGCCAAATTCACCTTGCCACGCGCTCAAGAGCGTGTCGTAGGAGATCCACGCCACTCGCCGGCGGCGACGAGCATGCCCCGGATAGCTCGACCACGGCCAGTCGGCAGGATGGTCGACCAGTCCCGCTCGCACCGGATTCAAATGGATGTAGCGGCTGACAGTCCAGAAGTACGTTTCGTCTTCCACCCGTTCCCCTTTGAACCGCCCTTGGAACAGGTGACCGTCGTGAGCATGCCGCCGGCACCACCAGTTGGCGTATCCGCCGAGCCAATACCGCATGCCCACGGAAAGGCTCGGTTCGGGGGTTCTTACAGCCCGTAACAAAACCTGCCTTCTCGTTCCAACCTCGCCTGAATAACACCGCACCGAGGTCGTTTTGTTATGGGTTCTTGGAACCCATAACAAACCACGCGGATGTCCCGTAATCCAAGGGGTTTTGGAAGTAAGAGCTCGGTTTTGTTACGGGCTGTAAAAAAAGCGTGGAGGTGATTGGTCATCACGACGTCGCTGAACACCTCCCAGCCGCAGCGCCCAACGGTTTTCTCCAGACCGTCGACCAGCCGCTGCCGATCCGCGTCATCGTAAACGATATCCTGACGTCCGTTCCCGCGTGAGAACACGTGGTAAACTGCACCCGGACATTCGATTCGCAAAGGTCGAGGCATGCCGCCAGTCTACCGCACCACGCCCCGCACGACTAGCCATAAAGAGAAACAATAGATGTGACCCCAAACCCCCATCTTCCCGGCGTTCGGGTAGCTTGGGACTCCGTCCCGAGACGGAAGGCACCTTCATGCCCAGCCCGCG
>JBNJEM010000638.1:0-4604 GCA_051745935.1 Planctomycetota bacterium | reverse complement strand
GGGTGACTATGAGGGTGCTTGGGCCGCAAGTCGAAGAGCGGGTAAGCACGGAGTGTTTTGTTGGGGCGTGGCGGTTGATTGTCTGGAGCGACATGAAGCAACTCGCGACGCTGCGCGTGCTTTTAGCGACGCCATTCAGGGACGTGAACAAGACAAATATGGGCGTCTGGCGAAAGCGTTTATCGTGCACGATTCTGCTGATGGGGTAAAGGAAGTGCGGAGCTTAGTCGAAGAGCTTACGAATGACAAAAATGCGATCGTCAGAATGTTTGCGTTATGTGCTCTGTGTCTCGGTGGCGACTGGAACGAAGTCCAGCAGCTTGCGAGGCAGAGCCCTAGGCACGTCGATTGGGGCCTCGAACGTTTTGCCAACAAGTCGTGCCTTGATTTTCTCGCCGGCCGGCTATCGCAGGAGAAACTTCTGGAAAACGTACGCTTAAACAAGAATCAGAATGGATATGCCGCAATCAACGCGCATTTCACAATCGCCATGTCGCGTTTTGCGCTTCGTGATCGTGGCGGGGCACTTAAACATTTGGAAGAATGTGGGGCTATTACCGCCGTTGATAATTTGTCCTATGAGATGGCCAGGGCGTTTCTCCGACGCATGAAATCTGATCCAACTTGGCCACGCTGGCTTGATACTCATGTGGCATACTGACATATTGCTCGCCGTACGTTGAGTCTTTTTTGGCGAGCTGGCAATGGTGGCTGGTCATGGGCGACGGCATGAGTACCGTCATGCAGATCTTTTCCGAAATCGAACCCGGCCATGCGGCGCTTCAGCAACTGCCGCCGCTCGTGTACGACAAGTTGTGCAAACTGGCTGCTGACAACTTGGCCCATGAGAAGCCCGTGCAGACGCTGCAGACCGCGGCCCTGCTGCATGAGGCGTATCTGGGGCTGGTGCAGACAGAGCCGAATCAGCACTGGGAGAACTCGCGTCACTTCTCCTCGGCGGCCGCCGAAGCCATGAGACCATCCTTGTCGAGCAGGCCCGACAGAAGCAGAACCGTTGAAAACAGCGGATTGCGGCCCAGGGCGAGAAACCCTTTGCGAAGCACCGCCCACGAGTGGTAGAATCGTGCTGACAAGGAAGACCGTAAACGAGCGCGGAATCGGTGGCCTCAGGGTTGGCCTGGATGAAGGGCAGGAGCGGCGGGTATGAGTGACGAACGTGCAACCGGTGAGAAATGGTCCTTGCCCGCGGCAGAACGGACACGAATTGATCGGTTAGCCGATGAGTTTGAGCGGGAATTCAACGAGGGCAGGCAGCCGCGAATCGAAGCGTATCTGGAGCAAGCGCCGGAGCTGCGCTCCTATCTGCTGGACGAACTGATCCGCGTCGAGGTCGAATTGCGGCAAACGGCCGGACAACAGCCGATGCGCGAGGAGTACGTTCAACGATTCCCGGATGCTCAGGCAATGGTCAATGCGGTCTTCAGTGTCGTGGAATCGTCCGGCGCCCGGATTGAAAGCACGCGCGACAGGCCCGCAAGCCCCGATGATACGGACACCGAAGATGAGCCGACGCCCGAGCGGCTGGGGCGCTACCGCATCCAGCGCCGCCTGGGACGCGGGGGGTTTGGGGTGGTGTATCTGGCGCACGATCCAGACTTGGACCGTCCCGTGGCCCTGAAAGTCCCGCGACGCAAGCGACTCAAGACGCGAGATCAGGTCGGGGACTTCATGAAAGAAGCGCGGACCGCGGCCAAGCTCAAACATCCGGGGCTCGTCACCGTGCATGATGTGCAACAGGAAGACGGCTGGCCCTATATTGTGCAGGAGTTCATCGAAGGCCAAGACTTGGCGGAGTGGGCGAGAGAGCAGAAGCCGTCCCATGAGCAGATTGCGAGGCTGTTTATCGGCATTGCCGAGGCGGTCGGCTACGCACATCAGCAGGAGCTCACGCATTGCGATCTAAAACTCGCCAATGTGCTCATGGACACCGTCGGTGACCCGCACGTGGCCGATTTCGGCTTGGCGATGCATGAGAGCGTCCAGACGTTGCATAAGGGTAAGGTGTTCGGCACACCGGCCATGATGGCGCCGGAACAGGTACGCGGTGAGACGCACCGTTTCGACGACCGCACCGACATCTGGGCCATGGGGGTGATGCTCTATGAGGTGTTGACAGGACGGCGGCCGTTCAGCGCTCAAGAGCAACGCGATCTGTTTGAGGATATCCAGAAGAAAGACCCTCGGCCACCACGGCAGATTGATCGGAGTGTCCCGCGGGAGGTGGAGCGAATCTGCCTCCGGTGTCTGTCCAAGCGGCAATCGGAGCGCTACGGCACCACCGACGACCTGCGTGAGGATCTGCAGGCGTGGTTGGATGAGCAACCGGAAACAGCATCCTCGATACCGTCTGCTCAGTCCACGACGGAGGCCGCCGCTCCAGATTCGTCCTCGGGATCATCGATTCCGGCCAAGGTCATCCCCAAGGGACTGCGGTCCTTCGATGCCGAGGACGCCGACTTCTTCCTGGATCTCTTGCCCGGCCCACGCGATCGGAACGGCTTGCCCGAGAGTATTCGCTTCTGGAAGCGTCGCATTGAAGAGGACGACCCGGACAAAACCTTTTCGGTCGGTTTGATTTACGGCCCTTCCGGTTGTGGCAAGTCTTCTCTCCTCAAAGCCGGACTGCTGCCCAGGCTCAGCGACAGCGTGGTACCCGTCTTCGTGGAGGCCACGGCTGCTGATACCGAGGTGCGGCTGCTCAAGCAGCTTCACAAAAACCTGCCACAACTGCCCACAGACATCGATCTCCCGGCCGCGTGTGCGGAACTGCGGATGACCGGCGCGGGGCGGGGCCGCAAAGTGCTACTGGTGCTTGATCAGTTCGAACAGTGGCTGCACGCCCATGCCGAGCTCAAGGGCGCTCAACTGGTCGACGCGCTGCGACAGTGTGAAGGGAGTCGGTTGCAGGCGGTTGTCCTGGTGCGAGATGATTTTTACTTGTCGGTGAACCGACTGTTTCAGGAACTGGACATTCGGCTGGTTGAAGGCCATAACTACAGCGTCATCGATCTCTTTGATCTAGACCACGCCCGCCGGGTGTTGAAAGCATTCGGCCGCGCGTATGGCAAGTTGGACGAGGAGCTGTCCCCGGAGCAAGAGGAGTTCTTGACGCGAGCGGTTGCGCAACTGGCCGAAGACAACAAGATCATTAGCGTCCGCCTGGCCTTGTTTGCGGACATGATGAAGAGCCATGCCTGGGTGCCGACCAGCCTGGAAGACGTCGGTGGCGTCGGTGGTGTGGGCGTCACGTTTCTGGAAGAAACCTTCGCGGCCAAAACCGCTCCGCCATCCCATCGCATCCATCAAAGAGCGGTGCGCGGCGTGCTCAAGACCCTGTTACCGGAAGCGGGGACCGATATCAAAGGTGCGATGCGATCGACGGACCAGTTGCGCGACGCTGCCGAGTACTCGGATCAGCCACGGCAGTTCACCGAACTTCTCCACATCCTCGACAGCGAGGTGCGGCTGATTACCCCCACGGATCCAGAAGGTGTTGATGAGGGGCCAGACGTGGCGTCGGACGGGACGTATTACCAGTTGACGCACGACTACCTCGTTCCATCGCTCAGGGATTGGCTGACTCGCAAGCAGAAGGAGACACGGCGGGGTCGAGCCGAGTTGCGATTGGCCGATCGCAGTGCTGCCTGGAACGCGAAACAAGAAAACCGACACCTACCGGCATCGTGGGAGTATCTGAACATCCGGGTACTTACTGATCGGAGCAAGTGGACCGAACCGCAGCAGAAGATGATGCGGCGAGCTCGATTTGTGCATGGGGCACGCTGGGCGTTGGCGTTAGTTCTCCTCCTGATTGCCGGCGTCATCTCACAATTCGGGTACAGGGAAATCCAAAAAGGTCAGGTTGCTGAAAAAGTTGATGTTCTGAGGAAGAGCGAAGGTCTCCGTGCCCGCCTGCTAATTGAGGATTTACTCAACAAATTCCCGGAGAGAATGGTGAAAGCGGAGCTGCAACAGCAGTTTGCCAAAGCCCAAGGGCTTCAGCGTGTTCCGCTGGCATTTGCTTTGGCGAAGTATGGAGACGTACGGCTGGAGTTTCTGCTCGAACAGGTACGAGAGGCTTCTAACGAAGATTTGGGCAACTTTGTGGCGGCACTAAAGCACTCAAAGGAACAGGCCGAGTTGGCGATGGACTCGTTGGCTCGGACGTGCACTGAAAAGCAGGATTGGACCCATAAGACGCGATTGGCGGTGTTGGGGCTTCACCTGGCCGACACAACAATGGCAGCCGAAATGCTCCGAGGCGAGCCGGACAAGAATCAGACCGCACAAGCGATTCCGAATCCGCTCGAGTCTCTCCGCCAGCAGCTGGTGGCCGTTAACGAAATGCCAGCCGATCAACAAAACACGCCTCGTAACCGCCTGATGCGAGCCACGGCTCATTATTATCTGGACCGCCCCGAAGATGCCTTACAGGATCTCAACGAACTGGCCACTAACGCCGATGTGTCCCCCAGAGCATTTTGGCTTCAAGCGTTGTGTTTGGCCAGAGAGGGTAAAGCGGATGAATCGACTGAGGCAGCTGATCGACTCGCCGAGTCGGAGGATTTGGGGTGGAAGGTCGT
>JBNJEM010000637.1:0-4611 GCA_051745935.1 Planctomycetota bacterium | reverse complement strand
CGCCGTGACCATCTTCACGTTTGATTGGGAAGGGCGGTCCGTCCATCGCTGGGCTGATGAATGCATCAAAGTCGGCGAGCACTCGATTCAATTTGGATGAAGCCACCAAGAATTGACGTCGATTTAACATGAGTCTCTCTCCGTGGCAGAACTATGTAATTATACGAAGCGCCTCCGGGAGCAAACCCGGCGCACTGCCGCACGTTAACGTGCAGCGTCAACTTGGTAGTTTACCACACAAACTCTGTCGAGATACCATGTTCCGCACTCTTGCCCCCAGGCCGCCGTCCGGTTAATCCTGCGTCTCTGGCGCACGATAACGCGCAATCGGGGGCCGATATTCGGGTTTCGGCGTTAATTGTGCGGGGCCACGCACGGTAACGCTCCCGCAGCATTCGGCCAGAAACAGGTCCAGCGTCTGCTCGAAGCTGTACCCGGCATGCGCTCGGGCGAAGAGCAGGAACGCCCGCACCCACCGGACGAGGTAGGGTTGATGCGCGGGTGGCGCCAAGTTCTTTTCCCGCAAGAACTTTCTGTAGTCGTCGAGCACTCCGTGCAGGTCCTTGGTGGTGCCCGGCATAACTGACTCTCCTGGATATACCCCGAGTCGTATAACCACGAAATCCACTCCCCTCATTGCTGCCGTTGGCGTATTAGGCGCAGATTTCCTTCTTGAGACGGGAGCGACTATTGATTTTAAAAAAAGAGAATTACGAATACCAAGACCACTAGTATTGAATATTACCCGAGGCAAGCAAGGCCATTGAGATACACCAAATAAGGCGAACCAGAACATTGACTTTACGGTGAAAACGCCGGTTGGTTCGGTCTATACGCTATGCGCACCGAAAGTCATGTTTAACGTTCGCCAACCAAGAACGCGATGTCGAAACGCAAACCCGTTACTGCCGCAGACTTGATGGCCGAACTCGAAGCCGATCCAGAATGGGTAGCTCGGCGGGATGCCAAGGAACGCGAACGTGAAGCACACCGGCAGGTTTGCGCCGCCGATCAAACTGAGCTTGTTCGCGAAATCCGTGATGCTGGCTATGACATTGAATCTGTGTGGGACTTGGTGAAGAACACGCCACACGCGATCCTCGAACGCCGATTCCTTGGCGAATACCCGCGCGCGTACCCAATACTTGTTCGACACCTGTCCGTCCCGCACCGAAAAGAGATTCGTGAAGGAATCATCCGTGCGCTAACCGTGAAGGATAGCGGCCCCGAAGTGGAATCGGCGCTCATCGCCGATCGGTTTCCCATCCTCGTCAAGCAGGTCTAATTCGAGACTTGCCGAGGGCACCATGACGAAATCCAGCTTGTGCGGCTTGTGCGGCAGGACCACCTCGCTCGGCTTGGCGCCCCAGGCGTTGTCCTCCAGAGGCATTTCGTCGGCCATGATCAGGCCGCCTTGCCGACAGAGGTTCTGCTCCGTGAATCCTTGCTTGGAGGCAAATATGGTCGCTGCCTGCAATCCTGCGCCCCAGGCTCCTGTATCCTCGTTGAGGCTCCTCATGCCAGGCCCGAATCGGAGCGTGTAGCGCCCTTCCGCGTCCGAAGTTGTTGACCCCGTTGGCAGCAGCGTTCCCACTCCACAACTGGCGCGGATCTCCACGCCCTCGAGAGGTTGCCCTTCGCTGTTAGTGACCTTGCCGGTGACTGACCAAGGCCATCGGCGTTTGGCTTCTTCCTCGCCCAGTTCCGACGCTTCCAGTTTCACGGTGACATTCTGATCCCGGTCATTCGCGGTTCGCACCTGAATTGGCGTTTTTACGGCGGCGTATTCCGTTTGGCCGTATTGTTGCGCCTCTTTGAACGCCTCCAGCGTGTATTCTCCGGGCGCGAGATGCTCAAACGTGTGCCGGCCGTCACGAGGACGGATGCACCAGATTCCTCCACTGCTCCACCTGACAACCGGGAGGCCGTCGGAACGTACTAGGCGGAACGCCGCATACTCGATAGATTCGTCGTTCTCCGCGTCGAGAATCTCGACCGTCAAAGGCGGGCCAGCTTCCATGGCCAACGTAACCGTCGTGTGCTCGCGACTGCCGTCAAGGTGAATCACATCGCTGACGCCGATCGCCGTCGGGTCGCCGTGCCCCACGCTTGCCGTCACTCGGTACTCGCCAGGGGCAAGCTCCTCGATCGTCGCCCGGTCCTTGACGCCAAAGTTGTGCAAGGCTCGCCGTCGGCGTCGATAACATGGCCGGCAAACTCGTACTTCTGCTCGAGCGACAGTTCCACGTGGACCGGTTCGCCCTCCTTCAAAACGACTCCCTCGATCCTCATGTTCGGCTGGTTCGTCAATGGAACGGGAGTCACATCGATATCGCATGGGCCATCAGGCAGGTTCTTGAAGCGGAATTCTCCTTTCCGGTCCGTCGTTGTCTCGGGCGGCAACCCCGATTGCGTGCTCCATGCTTTGGGCAACGCGATAACTCGAATTGCCGAGGCTGGCTTTCCGTCGATCCCAAGGACACGGCCTTCGATAGAAACATCCGATGGTATTTCATTCGACTCATCAACTCCTTCCTCGGCGTGGGCCTCTTTCTCCGAGATAGAGACGAGGCTCATCGAAGCCAGCCAGATCCCCAGCGGAATCGCCAGCGCCATCAGCGCAACGGGCCACCAGCGAGCCCTCTTGTTTGATAACGTCAGCCCCAAACTGATAGGCATTTACTCGGCGAATTCCGGCCAGTTCCGGTTCGCTCCAATCGCATAGTGAATTGCCATCAGGCCGCCCCCGTCACGAACATAGTTCAGAAAGCTCTCCCGCAACGCCCGCTCGATTTCCTCACGGTTGCTTCCCAGCTTGCGGAATGGCTGCTCCTCCAATTGCTCCCCGGTCGGGACGATCCAATTACGCGAGGTATTGTTTATGAAATGCGGCGGCCAAAGCGATCGTCAATATTGTTTGAGCGAGACGGAATCGTTTGCGCGATAATATCGTTGGCTTCATTGAACGGTTCACCTGCGGTTTCTCCCGTGTAAGGTCTTGCACTAAGACTCGCGGCTAGCGCCCTCGGATGGTTTTCAAGGTGACAAAACACTATGTGATTTCCCAACCCTCTCGGTGCTCGCGTCGCAGAGCGGCATTCGCTGCGTCGTCCCCCATGCATTGCATGGTGACCGGATCGTAGTTGAGGGGGCGAGCGAACTGCGTGGCGAGGTTGCCGAGCAGCACGAATTCGGTGAGCACGGCGCCATAGTCGAAATTCGACATTGCCTGGAGACCTCCGCGGCACGCCTTGAGCCACTCGCGTTCGTGGCTCCCTTCGCGCGGCAAGGTCGGCTCGGGTTTCTCGTAGTCTTTGCACTGATCCTCGGGGAGCAGCGAGTATTCAGTATTGTGGCCGTTCGAGTGGAGAGTCCCGTTCTCACCTACGATTAAGCAACCGGCATGCTCCGTCCAGGGGCCCGGGCCACCGGCGTAGAGCCGTCGGCCGAGTATCTCCTCGACGGTTTCCACAAAGTTCGGAGCCGTAAGCCCGTTGTACCAAGTCACGGTGTAAGCGGCGCGCCCGTTGCGCGGCGGCAAATCGTAATGGACGATTTCCCACTTCGGGAAACTGACGCGGTCGATGCGGGGTACCTCACTCCGTACTCTGATGGCACGTTTCTCTACTGGCGTCGCCTCGTCGTACCACAGCTTAAACGCCTCGAAGGCCATGAACTGCAGGTTAGTTGAGTGGACGGACCAATTTCCCAACTGGCTTGTTCCGAACTCGCGCCAGCCGTGCCACCGCATCCAACTTCGGTGATATGGACGAAATTCGCGCGGTCCTAGCCAGAGATTCCATTTCAAGTAATCGGGGACTGGCATACTGGTCTCCGGCACTTCGCGCGGACCGGCGCCGCCTGCCGCGTTCCAGACGAGCACCCGCTTGATTTGACCCAGATCTCCCGAGCGGACGATTTCGACTTGCTCGCGGAAACCATGGGTAGCGGTCCCTTGGTTACCCATTTGCGTGGCGACGCCGGTTTCCCGGGCCACTTCGCGCATGCGGCGCGCTTCTTCGATGTTATTGGTTAGCGGCTTTTCGCAGTAGAGGTGCTTGCCCATCTTCATTGCTCGGATGCCGCAAGGAGCGTGGATATGATCGGGAGCGGCAATAATCACCGCGTCGATCTCTTTGTCCATCTCATCGAGCATGCGGCGGTAGTCGTGAAACTTGGGAACGCCGGGCAGTTTGCGAAATGACTCGGCCGCGCGCTGCTCATTCACATCGCACATGCCTACGATGTTTTGTCCGATACGGGGGATCGCCTCGACAAACCAGCGGCCGCGTCCGCCGCATCCGACCAAGGCGATATTGAGCTTTTCGTTGGCAGCGTAGCTCCGAGCCAAACCCGCTGGAAGGATGGTAAGGCCCGCTGATCCGCCCGCGAGGGATTGAAGGGCTCGGCGACGAGTGATGCGAATCGGCATGAGATTACTCCTGTGCGTGGGCGGTGGCAGTGGTTGCGTGCAACAGGAGTTAGTGTAACCGATTCGAAAGAGCGCTGTGCAACGACCTCGACGTGTGGGTGTATGTGAAAGACGTGTTGGATAAGCTCCTCGCGGGGAGCACGGATTACGAATCCCTACTCCCCTGGAATTGGGCCGCT
>JBNJEM010000636.1:0-4613 GCA_051745935.1 Planctomycetota bacterium | reverse complement strand
TCCACGAAACACTTGTATTTGAGGTTGAAATGCCCCAGTGCCAAATCGTTTGGTTCACGGCGTAGAGTGCCACCCGGCCGGGCGGTAGCCGAAGTTCTTCATCTTTTTCGGAGAGCCCTTGGCGAGCTTTCGCTCCTGCTCGTGCAAGGCTGGGTTGGCCAGTGCTCGCTGCAACGCCAAGGCAGCGGTCAACGCCTGAATTCGATCCGTGAGCGTCTTGGTCATTCGTTCCCTCGCTATCGGTTCCGCGGCATTGAGTGGCGTGCCGGAATCCGCCAGGCACCGATCCACCGATCCAACTCGGATTTTGCCTCTTGCAGCTCGTGCTCAATTTCCGCTATCCTATCAACCGCCTTCGAATCGTCATCCGTAACATAGGGCATGGTGGAACTCCTTTCCGCCAGAACACGGGGAATAGTAAACCGCCCTTATCGACGATTCGAAGGTTTTTTTCCAGGTCAATTCATCCTACAAATGCGAAATGCTCCCCACTCAGGCCGTCGTTGGATTTGTCGGGCTATCAGCGTTTATTAGCGTTCATCAGCGGTCGACCGGTTCTGACTGCTTGATCGGTCCTGCTAAAGAGAGTCGAGGCGAAACTGGATTGCGCTCTGGAGGTATATCACGCGCTTTGTGATAGGGAACGCGAGAACCTAGAGCGTGAGAACTGGTGGAAAGGCAACGAAGAGGACGACGCTTGAACGGGTGACCAAAGGGGCACTAGGCCGATTGGACAGTGGTTCAAAACCAGTTGACGAATCCCGAGAGCTCTGGAATCCGCCCTGCAGTGGGGCGGCCTGCCGGAGTGTGACAAGCTTCGCGCGTCAGAATTCCCGCCCCCTGAGTGGTATAATCAGCGATGGGGCGAAAAAGGTCTGTTTGAGAAACGAAAAATGCCATGCAAGAATACTAAGAATCGGGGTGGTAGCAGCGGATTCGTGCCGAACGGCAGCCAACGACTGAAAGCCGCAATCCAAGCCTCCATCAAGGAGGCTCTCGACGCCGAGTATGTGGAGCGTATGGCGAAGGCAAGTTGGCTCGGAAGGTTGTGGCTTCGACGAAAGATGCGGGCCGAGATTAATCGCCGTGTAGCGACGGAGACCGCAAAGGAAATGCCTTCTCGGGAAGCCCTGTGGTAGCGAGATCGCCCGGTCCGAAGAAATCACCGTTTTCTCAAGAGCGTGGCTACACGCTCTGCGGGCTCTCGGACGGTACCAAATTACCGCCGCCCCTGGCGCTACCAATACGGAGGGGGCCTCCTTTGACGGATGACTGGCGGTGATGCTATCCTTGAATTGGTCAAAGACAGGAGCATCCCTTATGCATATCGAGCTTCCGCCTGAATTAGAGCCCTTCGTTGAACAAGAATTTGCCACGGGACAATATGCCACTCGAGAAGAGGTAGTGGTTCAAGCACTGTGCTGGCTTCGAAATGAGCGTCAAGAGGCGGTTTCGGGAATCAAGCAGGGCCTGGATGATGCTGCTGCCGGACGCATGCAGCCGCTCGGCGAGGCATTCGCCGATATCAGAAAGGAGGGCGGAATCCAAGACACCGAATGACATATTCCGTTATTGTCACCCAAAAGGCAAAGGATGACCTCCGTCATTATTTTTCTGTCGCTCGTGAACATGCTCCTCAAACTGCGGCTCGGTGGCTTAACCGATTTGAAGAGGCTCTGCAAACGCTCTCGGACAATCCTACACGGTGTGCTCTAGCCCCAGAGAACGATCTGGTCGATGCACCGTCGGGTGGCACTGGCTGAGCGAGCGCAGGAAACGTTTCCATTGCTGAGAGCACGGAACGCGAGCGGAGCCAGTGTAGCTCTTCCATCCCAGCTTTTCCAAAAACAATCAAGGCCTTTCACGAGGTGACGCCCAAGCATCCGAGTAATGTCACGCTAAAAGGCCACTCCACCCACACTGGCTCCGTTCGCGAGCTTTCCAGGTCGTTCGACCCGTCACGGAACTGGCCACTCTTTCAGTTCATTTGACCCCCTTCCGGCACAGCTCGCTCACTCAGCCAGTGCCACCCGGCGCTGCCGCTCCCTCGGCCTTCCTGTCCCGGGACAGGAAGGTTGTTTCTGGGGACGGTCGCCTAGCCCTCCATCTGGTTCACCAACGCCGCAAGGCCGTTGGGGTCCGGCAGTTGCGCCGGAAAGTGGCTATGTCCAACTACTCAATGGACCGAAGGAGCGATACATCGCCATCGGTCAGAACCTCGTTCGCCACCGGCTTGGGGCCGTCGTACTGGTAGCGGAACCAGTCGATGTCAACGCGGCCCGCGTCGCGTTGGTCGTTCCAGCAGAAGAAGCCAAGCCGGTCCCCCATCCAGCGACCGAACTTCAGAGTGAATTCCGGACCGAACCGGCTGAACGTCTCGCCGTCGGTCGACCAGAGGAACCGGGCCTGATTGCCTTCGTTGACCGTGCGAATCCACAGCCGGTCCAACTCAATCTCGGGACCCGACTGCACCGTGCCGTCCCCGTTGAAGAACAGCCGGCGCGTGCCGTCGTCCTCCACGTGCACGCCGAGCAGGTGATAGACGCCGCCGAAGCGAACGAAACCGGCCCGCTGACCGGGTTCCATGCCCGACAGATCGAACTTGGCCGTCGCTTCGCCGGTCGTCGTGCCCATGACACGCTGGCTCAGGGTGTTGCAGGCGTTCCAGAACCCGCCTTCGCCCACGGGCACGGACGCCTCGAGCCGCAGCCATCCCGGCCGCTGGGTCAGCGACCAGTGATCGTCGCGAGGGCTGTGGTTCCATTCCCACTGCTCTCCAAGCGATTGGGCGGCGAACGAGTCATCCGTCGGCGGCGCCGTCAGCGGGAAATCCTTGATTGGCTTCTTATGTTCCAGGACCGGCTCGCCGATCCCATCGCCGTCGCAGTCGTGGCCGATCTCGGGCCAACCGTCGACCCAGCGGACGGGCTGAAGCATCTGTGGCCGACCCTGGAAACGGATAGGACGGTTCTGTACCAGCTGATGCATGTACCACCACGATCCGTCGGCTGCCCGCATCAGCGCGCCCTGACAGCAACTGCGGATGACGCCGTTGCCGCGTTCGTACACCACCTTCGTCTCGTACGGACCGTATATGCTGTCACCCTCGGATCGCATGACCAACTGTTTGCGGTCGCCGGAACTGGCTTTCGGATCGTCCGGGCGTCGAGGGTCAGGGCGAAACCACTGGGCGAAAAAGATATACCAGCGGCCGTCATGGCGGTAAATCTTGGCCGCCTCGGCCCCGCGTCCGTAGTGAATGGGCACGCCGTCGTCCAGCAGTTCGCGACCGTCCCAGCTCATCTTGAACAATCGCAGTTCGTTGCCCTTATCCTCGACACGGCCGAAGTTGCAGATTAGGTACGCCTCGCGGGCCTCGTCGTCCCAGAAGACGGCGGGATCGGTCCAACGGGTCTTGGCCAACATCAGATGCGGCTCCGTCCACGGCCCGCGAATATCCGGAGCGCTGGACATATAAAGCCCGTTGGTGACGTCGATCTGGTAGCAGTACCAGCGGCCATCGTGGTACGCCAGGTCGCCGGCCCACACGCCGTGCCGATACCCGGCCATTTGGTCCCAGTTGTACTTCGCATCCCACGACAGCCGCGGCCAGACGTGCCCAATCGTCGTCCAGTTCACCATGTCTTTGGATTCCAGGATGACCATGCCCGGAGCCATATGCTGCTTGCTGCTGATCATGTAATAGGTGTCGCCATGCTGTTCCACGTCGACGTCCGGATAGTCGGCGTTTAGAACAGGGTTGCGATACGTGCCGTCGCCCTGGTCGCCCCAGGACCCCGTCTGCTGAGCGTGAGCGGGAGAAACGGTTGTCGCGGCGGCCAGTGCGAGCGCCCCGACCAGGCGAAGAGTGATAAGCGTTTTGCGGGTCATGTTCGTGCCTTTCCAGATGGTAAATTTCATCCTGACGACTGCTGTCCAACCCCGCTGAGTTGACCCCATGATTGTAGACGACTTTTGAATGTTTGTAACCTATTTTTGTCCTGCATGTTTTTGTCTCGAAATGACATTTAGACAAAAAGATGAGACACAAAAAAATGTCCGCCGCGCTGGAGTCGAGTCCACTATGCCGTGGCGCTACAATTATTTGTTGGCATGTCCCCCGTGCGCTCATTGCCCATGCGCACTTGCCTTTCTCAAAGGACAAGCGCATTCGGGGCCGCCAAGCGATGAAGGTTCACGGAGTCTTCCGTGACCACGCGGAGCACGGAGGGAATATCGAATATCGAGCAAGGAATTTCGAATGATGAAGTTGGGCGGTTGAATGATGAAGTTGGGCGGAACCACGATTAACACGGGTGAACCATGCTCTCTCTCAAGCCTGCGCCACCCTCCGAAAAATGCCGCAGTTATTCCTGAGCCGTTCCTTAGCAGCGACGCTTTAGGCCTCGCGTTTTCCATGGACCATCAAACGGCCACGTAGCCGCCAGCCCCTTTCCTCTTCTCTGGCCAAAAGCCAGACACGTCCTGGCCTGCGGTGCAACCGCCGGTACACTGTAAACCCTATTGTTGCATAAAGACGGCGTAGGACGGGTCTCCAGGCCCGTCTTTTACAGCGCATAAATGTCTTTTTGCGGTTGTTTGAAGATCTCACA
>JBNJEM010000635.1:0-4631 GCA_051745935.1 Planctomycetota bacterium | reverse complement strand
ATTTTTCCGGGTGGAAAGCTGCCCGACGCAAGCCGTCCTCCCGTTGGTCGGACTCGCGGCGGAGAAAGTCATCCGCGACCGGTATATTTCAGGCGGTTGGATTTTTCCGGGTGGAAAGCGGCCCGACGCAAGCCGTCCTCCCGTTGGTCGGACTCGCGGCGGAGAAAGTCATCCGCGACCGGTATATATTTCAGGCGGTTGGATTTTTCCGGGTGGAAGGCCGCCCGACGCAAGCCGTCCTCCCGTTGGTCGGACTCGCGGCGGAGAAAGTCATCCGCGACCGGTATAAAATCTCTTCAGCCGGCCGTCGCCGCGATGGTTCCAACGTTGATCTGCGTGTTGGGCTCACTCGCATCCGCCCAGGACGCCGAATCCCTGTTGCTGCGAGCGGAAAACCTGGCTGTTTTACCCAAATCAAAGCCCATACTTTATGTCCGGGTCGCCAATCGGGCCAACCGTCCGATTTCCACGACGCTCTCGGTCGACGTCCCCTCGTCCTGGCGGATTTCGGAGTTATCCCGGGACGTCGAGTTGGCCGCTTCGGAAGAGGTCCGGGTGAGTTTCCCCGTGGCCGAAGGGGATGTAAAACCATCCAACTCGTATCCGATCACCATGACAGCCCAATCGAAGCGGCATCGCGTTGTGCGGGAACAGAAGATCGCGGTGGCCAGTGCCCCCTATTTCAAGCCCACCATCGATGGTGATCCGAGCGATTGGAAGGACGCGATTCCCGTGAGCTTTTCACAGGGGGATAAGAAAACAACGATCGCGACATACTGGAACCGGCGTCAGTTCTCGATGCTTGTCTCGGTTGAAGAAGACAAATATGTTCCACGCGGGGCCGCGAATTGTTTCGATGCCGTGCAAGTTGCATTGGCCCCCCGCGGCACGGAAACCGGTCACGCCGTGGATGAAAACGCCCGTCGGTTTGAATACCTCGTATTCGGCAAGGTGGAAGGCGGTGACTGCTGTTGCCAATTGGCACAACCGGGCCTAGCACTGGCGGAAGTCGCCCGCCCCCGATCACTCAATCCGCTCATGTATGACGATGCGGAAGTCGCCATCAAACGCGCCGGGCAGACGACGCACTACGAATTCAGTCTGCCATTGGCACGGGTGCGAAAACACATTCGACCGAGCGAAGGACGCGAGTTCTACTTGTCCGTGTTGGTGCACGATCCGGATGGAACTGGAATACGGGACTGGGGGGTCGCGGCCGGATTGTGGGAACACCAACGGAATCGCCTGGCATGGAGTGACTGGAAGGGCGCGCAGTGGGGCGACGTGCCGCCCATGGATTGTCGCACGCAATGGGGCATGTGTAGCTCGAAGTACTAAAGGAGTGTTGGAAGCGGAAACACGGTTGGATTACCGGCTGCAAAAACATGGATGGATACGGCTTTCTCTGACATTGGCATTACTGGAGACTTGAAGATGAATCATCCACTCCTTACTGGTTTTTCCGTGGCCTGCCTATTCGTGGTTTCGCTGGCGCCGGGGGTACGGGCGGCGGAGGAATCACGGCACGTCCCGCTCGCGCGACCGGACGGTGAGCTGGTGATGCGGGTCGTGATGGTGGAAGATGAGAAGGGGGAGCCGGTGGCGGCCGGCGAGGCGGCGGCCACCTCGTTGCGCAAGGCGATGAACGGTATCCCGCTGAAGGCCGTCATCATCTCTGAGTGCTTTGAAGGCAAAACGTATAAGGAGAAACTGCTGGCCGGACTCTCCAAGGTCCTTGATCCCAATCTCCTTTACGGCGCGGCCACCTATGGCTCGTTTACCCAAGAGGGTTGCACGGATTTTGATTCGGTGTGCCTGCTTGGCATCGGCGGCGATGGCGTGGGAGTGTCCACCGCGCTGGTCAGGGAATTGGGGACGGCCAAACTTTCGTTTGACGAGCACGAAGCGGAGATCAAGCAGAAGCTGCGCGAAGCGGGCAAAACGTTGGGCGGCAAGATACGCCGGCACGCGCGCGATCGCCTCTTGATTCTGATCCCCGATGCTCACTCACCGAAAAACCGGTATTTCGTGGAAGGGGTCCAGCAAACCGTGGGGGCCGACTTTCCGATGACGGGCGGATCGGCCAACAAGAATGCGGGACAGACATTCATCTATTTCCGTGGTCGAATGTACCAGGACAGCGCCATCGCTCTCATGCTCTCCGGCAACTTCCAGGCAAGCCTGTCGGGCCGCATGGCTCAGGAAAACGATGCGGTCATTCGAACGGCTCGCGAGGCCGCCGCCGAGGCGCTCGGCGAGGCCCCGCGGCGGCCGCTCGCCGTGCTCGCGTACAACTGCGCGGGCCGTCGTGGCAGACTCGATAACATGCACGATGAGCTCAACGCCATGCAAGAGGTGATCGGCAAGAACGTCCCCCTCTTCGGTTGCTACAACGCGGGGGAAATTGGACCGCTCGATCCGGCCGAAAAACGGACCGATGCGCTCTGCGGCGGCAGCGGCTGGCACGTGATGTTCACCATGATCTGGCAGGATTGATCCGCTTCCCGGCGGTCTACCGCGCCCGGCGAATCAAACCCCATGCCGGGCAAAATCGAGATCCGCCGGTCAATACTTCCCCGACCGGCCCCGTGCCGGTGGCTCGTGGGTTTGGTATATTTCAGGCGGTTGGATTCTTCCGGATGGAACGCTGCCCGACGCAAGCCGTCCTCCCGTTGGTCGGACTCGCGGCGTAGAAAGTCATCCGCGACCGGTACAATTAACGGGGCTCCCCGCCCGCCCCGCGCACTTGTCGAGTTTTGATCGCGTCACTAGGTGGGTTACTCGGATTTCTCGAACACCATCAGGAATCGGTCCTCGCCGAGCTGGGCAACGTCGCGAGACGGAACAAAGCGAGCCGCTTGCATCTCCTGTGTCACCAACTCCGGATGGATCATGCGCCGATGACTTGACTCGCGATGACTCATCTTCTGGTCCGCGGCGCGGTCCAGGATGTAGACCTTGCCATCGTCGGTTAATCGCTCGCGCAGATGTTCCAGCAGGACAGGTGCGTGAAAGAGCAGATGATAGGTGTCCAGAAAGTATACCGCATCGATCGGCTCGGAGCTCAGGTTCGGGTCTCCCTGTTCCGTAAACACGGATGGCAGTTTGATGCCCTCCGGCAGTGGCGGTCGCTCGTCTTTCCGTGTTGCCCACTCTTCAAGCACGACGTCAACGGCTTCACACGCGGTGGCTTCCAACAGCGGGCGGATCAGTTCGCGCCCTTCTCCCAAAGCGACAAACGCCACCCGCTGATCGTTCTGCCCGTCCGGGGGCAGTAATCGCGAAACCGTATTGTCCGGTATCGCGGGAAGCGGGTCCGGATCCCGGTTGGGCGCCGAGAGTGCCGTTGGCCGTTGAAAGACCAGCACGAACGTACCTTTCTTATGCCACGCGGAATCGGCATACTCCACAAACGAGAACCCGGTCTCGCGGGCTTCGCGCACCACGGTTGTTTCCGCAATCCAGTAATGCTTTGCGCCCCGGTCTTCTCGCGGCACCCAATTCGTCAATGTTCCCAATTCCCGGTCCACGACCACGAGATGTCCGCCCGGCTTGAGGGACTTCCAGATGTGACGGAGCATTTCGCGAGGTTTGGTGACGTGATGGTACACATAGTGCATGAAGGCCATGTCGACGCTATTGGCCGGCAGCTTGGGACTTGTCGTCGTGCCAAGCACCGGTTCGACCTGTTCCAGCGAACGCTTCTCGGCCTCTTTCTTGAGAGATTTGGTCTTGCTCTTTTCGATCTCTTCCGCGAACACTTTACCGGATTCACCCACAATATCAGCAAAAGCCCAGCTGTCGCGCCCTTGGCCGGCGCCGATATCGGCGATCACACTTCCAGCCCCCACATCAATTCGCTTGCAAATTGCCCGCAACGATTCGGTTCGGTTCTCGGGCTGTTCTTGGCGTTGCGGCGGCCGCTTCCGGTCCGGCTTCTTCCGCTGCTGGCCAACCGCCGGCGGCACGGTCATCGGAGCAATCAGGAGAACAAGAAGAGCTAACGATAGGGAACGCCAACACATGACAATGAGCCTTTTCAGTGAGTAAGGAAAGAAAACACGGTAGGTGTGACATGGCAGGGGGCGCGGGAAACGCTCATCTTGCCGGGAGCCCGTCCCATGGAAGTGGCGCGTGCCAAACCATGACTGATAGCGACGACGGCCCCCCCCACTTGGATCCTAGTCCGGGCTCTCGCGAGAATCAAGCACGCCAGGAACACAAATCGGCATGATCGTCGTCGCCGGCTCCATGGCCCCGCGTGAGTGCAAGGCCCAAGCCGCCGGCGGCGGCCGGAAAAAAACCGATGGTAATTTTCCCACTTGGCGGAGCGGCCTCTAGCCTTGCAGCGAAACAGACGTATATTATGGACGGCCTGGAACACTTGGCCCGCCGCGCTGCTGCTGGCGGCGAGATGGACACAAATCGTGTTATACCGGGCGCGGATGACGTTCTCCGCCGCGAGTCCGACCAACGGGAGGACGGCTTGCGTGGGGTAGCTTTCCACCCGGAAAAATCCAACCGCCTGAAATATATACCGGTCGCGAATGACTTTCTCCGCCGCGAGTCCGACCAACGGGAGGACGGCTTGCGTCGGGCAGCGTTCCACCCGGAAAAATCCAACCGCCTGA
>JBNJEM010000634.1:0-4650 GCA_051745935.1 Planctomycetota bacterium | reverse complement strand
TCGAGGCCACTGGCAAGGCCGACAACACGTATATCTTCTTCAGTGCCGACCACGGCCTTGCCGTCGGGCATCACGGACTGATGGGCAAGCAGAACCTATACGACCACAGCGTCCGCGTGCCGTTCATGGTCACGGGGCCCGGCGTGGCGAAAGGCAAGAAGATCGATACGCCCATCTACTTGCAGGACATCATGCCCACGACGCTCGAATTGGCCGGCGTGGAGAAACCCGACCACGTCGAGTTCAAGAGCCTCCTGCCCCTGATCCGCGGCGAAGACGTCGTTCCTTACGAGGCCATCTACGGCGCCTACCTCGACGCGCAACGCTCCGTCACCATGGACGGCCACAAGCTGATCCTCTATCCGCGTGTTCCTGTCGCTCGGCTCTACAACCTGGTCGAGGATCCGAAAGAGACGAACGACCTGGCCGACAAGCCCGGCAGCAAGCCGATCATGAGCAAGTTGTTCGCGCGGTTGCTCGAGTTGCAGGACGAAGTGGGGGACAAGGTTGATTTGAAGGCTGTTTATCCGGAGATGTGAACCTGGCGAGCGGCTGTTGTACCCTTTGCCGGCTCTTGCCCGCCGCCGAGCCGCCGCGGCAATCCAACTAAGAGCCGCTGCGGTATTGATTGAGCTTTCTCGTTAAAGGATCAGTGACTAACGTTTGAGGTAACGGGGCGGGCCGAAGCAAACGAGCTTGAATAACCCATCACCGAAAACGAAGGAGTTGAGGTTGAAAGCCGGACAACTGCCGCGATTCGTTTCCTTATCTCTTATCCCACCTTGACGCCGATCTGTCAAGCCTTGGCCCCATTTTCGTCGCTGCGCGTTATTCCGTGCCTCTCAGCAATTGCTACCTCGTCCCGCGGCCCTTCGCAAAAAGCTCCCCATCTCCCCCACCTTGCTGCAATCACGGCGCGTGGCACCGTTTCCGCTCCGGTGGGTCAAGCCGTCGGCTGGATTGCCTTGTTCGGCCAGTCTTCATCTACAGTGAAAGACCGACCAAGCGGTCGAAAATGTGCAAACTCCTGTCTTTTCAATTTAGAACGGATTTCTTCGAAGGATTTCACAACGTCTTCAGAGTAGAGCCTTTCACCGCAATGCTGACACACTTCCGCCTCTACTCTTAACGACACGGTATTACCACCACCGCGCAAGAGTTTTTCTACTTTCTTGCTTGAAAGCTCCCCGCCACAGACAGGACAATTTTCAAAAGGAGTCATTTCTTTCTCCTTATCTTCCCGTTCACCCATCTCGCTGGATCTGGACGATAGACGGTGATTAGAACCGCCCATTGATTCTTTGGATTATGGGCCCACACGCTATGGATTGCCTGACCCGAAAAGTTCTTGCCCATGATCAGACAACTTGGAAATGGCCTGTCAGTTGGATAATCCTCAATAATCTCGCCTTGCGTTACTGAGTAGTATATCTCATCGAAAGTCAGATCATCATCTACGGCTTCTTCATCAGCATGATCTGTTATGCGAACTTGTCCTTTTCTAATGGCAACAATGATGTCTTCAATATTAATACTCATTTTGGGCCGGCCATGTCTCGCCAGACGTGACGCAAACTATACCGGTCGCGGATGACTTTGTCCGCCGAGTCCGACCAACGGGAGGACGGCTTGCGTCGGGCAGCTTTCCACCCGGGCAAATCCGACCGCCTGGAATATCTCTCCGTACAGTTCTAGCGACCAACGGGAGCGGGCTAGTCCTATTCGAGCGGTAGCTCGCATGTAGTTGGCGGCCCTGCCGCCTGGGTGGCTCAATGCCTGACAAAAGAATTTGTCGTGGGGATTGGTGACATCGCGGAGCACGGGATTTCCTCCGTGAAGTTAAAGGACCGTTTCACTGCCCGCGATTCGTTTCCTTATCTCTTATCCCACCTTGACGCCGATCTGTCAAGCCTTACCCCTCTTTCGTTGCTGCGCGTTATTCCGTGCCTCTCAGCGATTGTTACCTACTCCCGCAGGCTATCGCAAAAAGCTTCCCAGGGCACTTTTCCCCAGTGGCGGGGCCGGCTCAGGAAAGATTCCCGAGCCACGATGGGTGACACCGTTTCCTCCGCGGGCCGCATGCCTGGGCCACGGCTCCGTGGCTTTTTCTGAAAAAATTTGAGGGGTTCGCCCCCGAAACCGTGATTACCCGAATAGAGGACCATTCGCCGACGTCTACGCCGGGGGGGCGCCGGCGGTCGATATCAGCTCACGCAATAGAGTACGAGGCTGATGATGATTCTAGGCATTGATCCCAAAGTGGATATCGCCTTCAAACGGGTATTCGGACGGACGGAGGGACGCAATCTCACGATTTCGCTCGTCAACGCTGTGTTGCAGCCTCAAGCCGGCCGTCAGGTGGCGGAGTTGGAGATCTTGGATCCGTACAACAATCAGGAAAGGCTGGACGACAAATTGACGGTGTTGGATTTGAAAGCTCGCGACGAGACGGGACGGCTGTTCAATGTCGAGATGCAGATGAACCTCGTCCCTTCGCTCGCCGACCGGCTGTTGTACTATTGGTCGGAATTGTATTCACGGCAATTGGCCGCGGGCCAGCGGTTCCAGGCCCTCCGGGCGACCATCGCCATCTGCTTCTTGAACGACATCATGTTTCCCGCTCGGAAGCAATGTCACAGTGTGTTCGGGCTATTGGAGTGCAACGATCGGGTCTGTCTAACCCCACACCTGGAAATGCACCTGTTGGAACTGCCCAAGTTCAGGCGGAAATTGGAGTTGCTACAAGAACCGCTGGACTTTTGGCTCTATTTCTTCCAGAATGCAGAAGGATTGGACGCGGACGCATTGCCGGGGCCGTTAGCCCGGCCAGAGATTTGTGAGGCGATGGAGGTGTTGAAGGTGTTCACTCAAAGTGACGTGGAACGAGACCGGTACGAGAACCGTTTGAAGGCGTTACGGGACCAACGAAGTTTCGAATACGCGCGGGACGAGGCGATCCGGATACGCGATGAAGCGGTTCAGACACGCGATGAAGCGGTTCAGACGCGCGATGAAGCGGTTCAAGCACGCGACAAGGCCCAGCAGCAGCTTGCCGATGCACAACGGCAAGAGCTGGTCAGACGGATTCAACTGGCCCAACGGCTACTGGGTCATTCTTTGACGCCCGATGATCAGTTGCTCAATCAACCCCTCGACCAGCTCCGCGTGCTCGCCGACGAGCTAGAGAAGCAACTGCTGGCCTAAGCAGGTTGGTTCTTCGACCCGAGAACGCGCATCCATCAATTTCGATGCCGACTACCGGTTCCTGGACAAGGAACTCGCCAAGTTGATGGTGGATACCGAGACGGGACACCGTCGAGCGGACAAGCTGATCCGGGTCCAATGGATCGACGGAACCATCGAGTGGATCCTGCTGCACGTCGAGGTGCAGGCGCAAAAGGGGGCCGAGTTCGCCCAGCGGATGTACATTTGCCATTACCGCATCTGGGACCGCTATCGCAGGCCCGTGACCGGCCTGGGTTTCGACCGACTTCGGCGTGCTCCCATCTTCTTCTGCTTCAGATGGCCGAACAGTTATATTTCAGGCGGCTGGATTTTTCCGGGTGGAACGCTGCCCGACGCAAGCCGTCCTCCCGTTGGTCGGACTCGCGGCGGAAAAAGTCATCCGCGACCGCTATATCTTTTTTTTTCGCCTCAAGAAGAGGCCAATAGGGATCAAATTGGCCCGGACGCTCGTCTATACTTGAAGAGGGGCGAATTTGGACGAGGGACACGCGTCCCGAGCGGCAAGATGTGCCCCCCTCTCTGGCGGGACGCGAGGATTGTCCTGACGACGTTCCAAGAGTTGAAAGATGGATATATTTCAGGCGGTTGGATTGTTCCGAGTGGAAGGCTGCCCGGCGCAAGCCGTCCTCCCGTTGGTCGGACTCGTGGCGGAGAAAGTCATCCGCGACCGGTATATTTCAGGCGGTTGGATTATCCCGGATGGAACGCTGCCCGGCGCAAGCCGTCCTCCCGTTGGTCGGACTCGCGGCGGAGAAAGTCATCCGCGACCGCTATAGTAAGGGCTTTAACGGTTAATCTGAATCTAGAAAGCCATAACAAAACGGCTCCGGTTTGCTCGCGCCAGGGGGGGTTGGAAGGGGCGAGTAGGTTTTGTTACGGGCTGTACAATCGCATTGCAGCGGAAGGTCGCAGGAAAACGTATGTCCAGTAGAACAGCCAGTTCATCCTCGCATGCTCATCCGGCCTCCGAGCCAAGACAGCGTTACGACCACATCATCGATCACCAGCTCACGCGAACTCGGCGGCGTCTCAAGTTGGTGGACCTCGGCGTCATGGTGATGACGCTGCTGGGGGCCGTGATTCTGTACACCCTGCTGCTCGTGCTGGTCGATCATTGGGTGATCGGATTAAGCGGGACGGCAAGGGCCGTGGCGCTGGGCATTTTGCTGCTCGGGGTTGGCTGCTATTGCGTGCGGCGGCTTGTTCCCTTGGCGGTGCGGCCCATCAATCCCTGCTATGCGGCTCGCGCCATTGAGCAGAGCGACGCATCCCTCAAGAACAGCGTGATTAACTTCCTGATGTGTCGTCGCGAGTCGACTCCGACGGGCCGTCTCATTTATCGGGCTTTGCAGCGGCGTGCCGCTCTCGATCTGCGGCAGGTGAATCTGGATTTGGCGATCGACC
>JBNJEM010000633.1:0-4663 GCA_051745935.1 Planctomycetota bacterium | reverse complement strand
AAACCATATTGACTACGACGCCTTTGGGCGGATTCTGGCCCAGAGCGACGCGAATGTGGTCACGGTAGCGTACTATACCGGCCGATACCGGGACCTTGTTACCGGCCTACAGTACGATCGCGCCCGCTGGTACCACGCCGATACCGGGCGCTGGTTGAGCGAAGATCCGATCGGGTTCAAAGCGGGGGATGCCAATCTGTATCGGTATGTAGGGAATCGGCCTGTATTCAACATAGATCCAAGAGGACTTGCTGAACCTTCTTGGAGTTCTTGGATAAGAATGCGCTCATCTGCTGGAAATATTAGGATCATGAGACGCTGGTATAAGTGGCACGAAGTTCACGTTTTTTGGGAAAAGAACCCAGAGGACGAGGGATGGAAAGGTGTTCTGCAGCCGGGCTACGTACGGAGGCAATATCATGCCGATCGGGCGGCTGATTATGACGTGCTCGTGAGGCACGAGTACGATCTGACAATCGGTTTCATGGGTTATGATAAAGCTAAGGGCAAGGGACAGAGCGGCAAATTGCACCTTCCGGGCGTGTTTAGCTTTGAAGGGTGGCGTAACCTGACGTCGGATCTTATCAAAAAGTATCAGAACCTCTCGGAGGAGGAGGACAAAAACCTACTCGTGGGTAAGCCTTGTCGCAAAACGTACTACTTGCAGCAAGCATGTAAGAGGTGTGCCTCCACCGACGACGGCGGCGCGAAATGGCAACAGTCATTCTTTACATCTGATCCAATTGATTTGCCTGGGAAATTGGCTATTGGCGAAATCGGCGGCATTACGTGCGAGATAATCGACAACTATGAGGATGAGCTCAAAAATGCTGTCGCACAGGCCAATAAGGACTTCAACAATCACGTATGTGAACACGGCGAGAAAGGATCTGGACCAGAGATGCTGCTTAAGCTGGGGGATAAATTGCCCGGGAAATATGCTCTCCCAAACTGGAGTACAATGGAGGAAGCTACATGGTGGAATTATCCCTATCTTCCTTGGTAGTAACTGGCAGTGCACGAATAAAAAGGGTCCCATTACATGTCTTTCACGCGAAACAGGGTTAGACCGTCGACTTCACGCGTGCTATATGGCGTAATAGTAATTGCTGTCATGACGTCTTGCGTCAAGATAGAGAGACGTCTCGAACTCGCAGGTCCGGAGGAGCCAGTCTATTACATGATCGCGAGAGGAGAGCCCTTGCAAGAAATCAAGAAGGCCTTACGCGAGAGACCCCACATCGTAAGAAGCTTCATCTACCAAGGGCGGACGCTGTTGAGCTGCGCAGCGGGCGAGGGGCGTGAGGACGTTGTGGAACTTCTGCTCAGAATGGGGGCTCGTCCGAACGGACCGTCGGACAGATGTTCTCCTCTAATGAGCGGGATTTCCAGCGAAAATCCAGATGTTGTCCGCGTGCTGTTAGATCACGGCGCTTCGCCATTTTTGCCGCACCAGCCCTTTGGGTTTACTCCGTATGAAATGGGCATGAAGTGTGGCAATGAACAGATCGTTGAACTGCTGCGGCAAGCCAAAGTGCGCCGCGCAAAAGAGTTGGATAGGGATGAGCGGACAACCCAGAACCTAGATAACGCGCACGGAGATGATTAAGCGACGGCCTGGCAGTACTGTGAAGGCGCCGGTAGAGTGGTCCTAGGGTGGTAGTGGCCGCACATCCAAGCCCAGAAATCCGACCTCGGAAAGGGCTACAGCCAGGTTGGCGGATCGACATGTGCCGTCAGCTCGATGGTGACCACGATGGCCAGCTGCTAAGCCACGACTCGACGCTGGAACGAAAGGAGACCTTGTGATGAGATATCGGCGGAAAACGATGCTCGCATTAGCGTTCCTCGTACCGTGGATGGTGGCCTCTTGCGGGGGTCAACCCCCGGTCGGTATGAAGGTGGTTTATCGCATCGACTCTGAGAAACTTCCGCCGAGCTTTGAACCGTCGCCAGACACGATGCACCGCTTGGCGGACGTCCTTGACCGTCGGCTGGGATCTGCAGGGCGTGTATTGGAGCTTAAGAAGAGATCCGTTGAGGTCGACATCTTCGAAGCTCCTGCCGAGAAAATGCACCGAATCGCCGATTTTCTGGGAAGGCCCGGCACGCTCGAGGTGCGTATTTTGGCGAACCCACACGTCCACAAAGAGCTAATCCAACAGGCTTAAAGCCAGGGTGGCGTGCGGATTGAAAACGGCAAAGAGCAGACGCTGGCGCGGTGGGTGCCAGTGCACCCTAAGAACAGGAAGGCTTTCGAAGGTTACGTTGCAGCCAATGAAGCAGTTTCACGAACGCCAGAAACGGAGAATGGCAACATCCTCGAAATATTGGTGCTGGAGGATGAGTTCGATGTGACCGAGAAATTTGTCGAAGTGGCCCAGCAAGCAGTCGACGAGGAACTCAATCCATGCATCCACGTTCTGTTATCCAAGGAGGGTGCGCGACGCCTGGCTCTTCTGACTTCGCGACATCCGCCGGATTCGGCGGAGGCCCCCCATCACAAGCTGGCCTTCATTTTCGATGGCCGCCTCCGCGTGGCACACAACTTCGAGAGTCATCTCAGGCACCAGTTCCGCATCACGGGGTTAAGCTGCGGGAAGAAGCAGGTTCGCGAACTGGCTTGGGCGCTCTACACCGGCGCTCTCCCGATACCTATCTGTAAGGCGGAAGAGAAGTTGGTCGCCGACAACAACGTAAACTGACTTCTTTCCGGCATACCACGGCCACGTTGATGTTGGAAGCCGGAGCGGACGTGCGGTTCATTCAGGCCTTGCTCGGGCACGAGAGCCTGAAAACCACGCAAATCTATACGCACGTCTCCATCCCGCAGCTGCGTCGGGTCCATGCCCGACACGCATCCTCCCTTGGCGACTTTATCGTCGAGCGGACGGTTCATCATCGGAGACGTCGCCCCCGCCTCGGCGCAACCCGCTCACGATCCAGCCCTTACGCGCACAGGAATCCGCAACCTCACCAGACGGTAGGATAGCGCCCGCTGATACCGGACGCTGGGTTGAGCGAGAATCCAGGGGACTGTGCGGCAGCAGCACGGACTTCGACGTGTATAATGGGTATCCATGAAATAAGAAATGTTTCATGGAAAGGTGCGGGGGGTGAGATGACGAGCGAGGTGCAGGGCGGGTCGGTCTGCGCCACATACGAAGGTTGAGTCCGGTCTTTTTCGACTCAGCCAAGTACTTGACCGCCCCCACACGGTGCAGCTAAAATCACGGAGGGAGAGGGTCGTTTGGACGGTCTGAGGGGATACCATGTTGACGGCAAGCTAGAGAACAAAGCCGTTGGGGCTATTTTTAGGACAAGCGGTGCCCCGGCTCTACGATCATCTGCTCGGAGTCCTCCGGGTTCGCCATTACAGCCGACGCACTGAAGAAGCCTACGTGCATTAAATTCGCCGGCATATCGCGTTCCACCAGCAGCGGCATCTCCGCGGACTTGCCTAAGGCGATGTCAACCGGTTCCTCACGCATCTGGCTGTCAAAGAGCACGTGGCGGCCTCAACGCAGAACAAGTTACATCGCCAGCGAATTCAACTTGACATCAGACGGTCAATCTGCGATAAGCTTGGCCGACTGCTTCGTGGATTGGCAGCGAGAAGGCGAAACCAATATTTTGTCTTTACGTTGCCCAAACATCGCGACTGCGAAGCGATTTCTGGCCATCATGACTGGACTGAGCGCGCGAAAAATGACACATCCTTCCGACGAAAGACAGACACAGCAACCTACCGCCAAGGCCAACGAATTAGCGGACGAACCGAGGCATCTACCGGACGTGCTAATTGACGATGAGCAGCCTGAGGTTTTCGACCTTCCGCGAAAAGGCGTTGTGAAACCCGTCGTCAACGTCTCCAAAGGCTCGATTCGGCTACCCGATGTTCTCGTCGAAGACTGACACATCCATGATCGTCTGGTGCCGATGTTAAGAAAGCCTGGCAACTCTGACCCTCTCTATCAAGGCGACATTATTGACTTTTGCCCCTTGATCTTTTGGGAATGCTTCGAGGACGGCGATGAAGTCATTCGGAAGCCTCAAGAGGTTGACGTTCGTGTCGTCGTTCTCACGCAAAGTTGCGATCTCGACAACAAAAAGTCGACGCGAGTTCAAGTAGCCGTTGTTCATGAGACCGCCTTTCTCGTCCAACAAGGCGTTCTGAAAGCCAAAACTATTCGTGACAGTGTTCGACTGCACAAAATGTTCGGTTGGTATTTCCTCGAGCAGTCTGATCTCCTGGCTGAGTCAATTATCGATTTTCGCGATATTCATACGATTTCCCGATTGCTGATCGATGATCTGGTCGCAGAGGGCAATCGGATATGCACAATCGTTTCGCCGTACCGCGAGCATATGGCAAAGCACTTCGCGGATACATTCTCTCGGGTCGCTCTACCCAATCCGCCAAAGACGGTTGACTAATCACCACGGACGTCCGTTAACTTGGCGTTGGACCAGAGCCGCGATCTGGTCTGGCGGAATGGTGACGTTGACTCGTCGCGGCCTGGTCAACGCGGCCGTTGAACTAAGCCGGGAAGCTCGTCCTTTGCTGGGGTTGAGTTTGTCTTTGGTGGTGTGTCGAATTCTCTTCTTTTGTTGCGCCCATGCCACGTACGTTCTCGCTAGCTGATCCTCTCCAAGCGGGCTA
>JBNJEM010000632.1:0-4676 GCA_051745935.1 Planctomycetota bacterium | reverse complement strand
AAATCTTCCTGTCTTCAAATCTTCCTGTCTTCAAATCTTCCTGTCTTCAAATCTTTCTGTCTTCAAATCTTTCTGTCTTCAAATCTTTCTGTCCTCGAATCTTTCTGTCCTCGAATCTGCCTGTCGTTCCTTACCGTGCAAAGTGCAAGCTCATGGCGGGCGATATGGCCCCAGTGGAGCTTGCGGCAACCCGTGTCTGAGAATCCTCGACGTTTTCGGCGGCCGGTTCGACAGGAAGATCTTGCGACAGGAAAATCGTGTTTTCAGGAAAGATCAACTTCAGACGGCTAAAGTGTTACGAATCCGGGAGATCCAAACCCTTCGCGTCTGCTCGCCCGCGATCCCCTACTGGCCGGCATGACGGGCGTACCGCGGCGATGGCCCCTTGTTTATTCGCTAATGATTTCAACACCGTTGATCATGGGAGGCCGCTGCGAGTCCTCGGTTTCGCGAAACTCGATCGTCATGGTGCCGCCGGCATCCCTGACCGCCGACTCCACGATTGCGCGAAATACCCCGCCGGTTTTATCGACAATGTCATAAGCGGTGAGGATTTCCTCGCCGTCGATCAATACATCGAAGACGCGCTGGGCCGGCGCGACAGTTTCGTCGAGTTCGGCGAAATGCAGCCGTAAGGTGTACTCGCCGTCGGGCAGGTCCTCGATAACGATCGGTTCGTTGTCGTCGATCTCGCGGGCCGAGGCGGCGACCCAGGCGAGACTTCCGCCAGGGTCGGCGATGGCCGATGGATGCCGGCGGCGGGTACCTGGCCGGTCATGCCATATCCGCCCCGAGCCGGCGACATCGACCCGGCGACCCGGCGCTCCGAAATTAAGGCCATGGTTGGCCGGCGCCGGCGGCGTGCCAGCGTGGCGCATCCAGAACTCGATGTTCGAGTCGCCCGGCATATGAACCAAGGCCAGCGAGGTTTGATGCGGGTAGCTGCACGTACATGAGCGAGTGTAGTCAAGGGCGTTGAGGACGCCGTCGGCCGCCAGCATATTGGCGGTGCAGCCGGACTTGATACCGCTGAAGTTGCCGGTGCCGGCGTCATGCTCCAAGTCGAAGTAGCCGGCGTAACCGGTTCGGAAGAGCAGCAGATGCTGGCTTGCGTTCAGTTGATTGCAGCCGTATTGTCGGCCATACGTCCAGGCACTCTGCTCGCCAGCGCGCGGTTGCTCGCGCATCCAGGTCTCGCCGGTCAGCAGCGAGATTGCGTTGCCGGGGTTCCCGGGAATCAGCATCTCGCCGCGCATCGCGCCCGGCAGTGTAAAACTCCCGCCTCGCCAGAGCACTTCGCCGGTTTCGCCGCGTCGGGCCATGGTTTGTTGTAGGGGCTCGTCTTCGAGTTTCTTCATCTTGAAGCCGGTGTTTCCCCCTTCCACGAGAATGTCATGCTCGCTGCTATACGCCAAATACGTGCCAAACACGTCGCTGCGGGTGCTCCAGATTGTCTCGCCGGTGGCCAGATCCATGGCCAAGAGCTGGGATGCGTTTTCAGGTTTCTTCCCGCGACGCCCCAGGTATTCGAGGGCCTTTTCGGAAAGCCCGTCAATCACGTACAGCGTCTTATCCGTCGCAATAATCGCATTGTGCCGGAAACCGATTTCCGCCCCCATGTCCCAAAGAACCTCGCCGTTGTAGCGGTCCAACACCGCAATCCGCCGGCTAGAGGTGCCGCTGTAGCTGTCATTCCAACCCAACTTCTGATCCTCGAAAACATGGGGCTCCGATGTGGTTATCAGAAAGTTTCCCGCCACGCGCATCGTGCCCCAGTCGGGAACATCTTCCTCCGGGTACAACTCCGAGAGCGACTGGCCGGGCAGCGAGAACTCCGCCAAGGTTTCGCCGGTGGCGGCATCCAGGCGGTATATTTTCTCTTCATGACGCAGATAGACGCTGTCGGGCGTGGTTACGAAAGGACTGCCAATATAGACGGCGCCGGGGATGTTGCTCATGTAAACCTCCTTGCCTCTGGCCCATTCCTTCTCCAGTTCGAGATCGGTGAAAGGATGCCCGATGCCCGAAAACTCGCGTTCCCAAAGCGCGCGACCCGTGTAAACGTCGCGCGCGGCGATCGTTTCAACGCCAAGGAATACCTGGCGCCCCCCCGCCACCTGCGGACGGGGGCCGTTCGCGTGGCGCGGCAGAACATTGTGATTGTTCGGGCCGCCGAACCACAGAATCCCCAGCGGCAGGCGCACCCGTTCGTCGTGGGAAAGGTTGGTGTTGAGCGCATCGTGATGCTGGTGAGTCCACTGCCCCGCGCCACTGAGCGGACCGCCGCGTTTGGCGACCAATTGTCCTTTTCGAACCCCGGCCAACACTTGATCAACCCCCGCCATCGCGACCTCCACATCCGTCTCGGAAACGGTTGTCTCGTTCAAGTAGGCCACGCCGCTATAGGGTCTCAGTTTATCCATCATGTCCGCCAAAACGGCGGCCTTGTCGATTCCGGCGTCGGTCGCGCTTTCACTGGCGATCAGGCTGAACAGGTACGGTTGCACCGAGAACGTGGCGGGATCGGCTTCGATCATCGCCGCGCGGCGCCCGTACATTCCGGCATCCACCAGCTCGTCGCGCAGATCGCGCGCCTTTTCGGCGTCGGCTTCAGCCACTACGACGTGAAGGTCGCTGCGATTAAGCAGTTCTCGCAACAGGTCGCCCGAGCCGGCGCCCAGCATCAGCGCGTAACCGCGGGAATCGTCGAGCTGTTCCAGGAGATTGCGGGCGAGAGCGGCCCAGTCATCCGTGCGCGGCTTCAGTGCGGCCGGGCGGTATTCGTAACGCCGCGGGGCGATCTCTTCGGGGCCGAAGCAATAGAGCGTGCCGTCCTCGGTGGTAACGAACAGCCGCTCGTGGGCCGCTATCTGGGCGAAAACCGCGCCGTCGATTTGATCCGACAAGGCCTCCACGCGACTTTCGATCATTTCGTTGCGCTGAAAGCCCATGCCTTCGGAGTGTACCGCGTAGTGGCCGTGACCTTTCTGGCCACGATAGTCCGATTGCAGGACCTTGCCGGTGTTGCGGTCGAAGCGCACCGGGTTGGGGCCGCGTCCGGCGGAAACCACCACCTGGTCCTCCGAGGCCGCGATATAGCCCTGCGGCGCCAGGCCTCCGTATCCCTCCGCGCCCCCGTGCGGCAGTTGGACATAGTCCGAACTGGTCGTGTCGTTGACCCACACCGGCTCGCCGCTCTCCGCGTCAATCGCATGAATAAACACCCCATGCAGCGGCCAGACGCCCGCCGCGAAATAGACCGTACCGTCCTTGACGACCGGGCCGCCGCGGGCCGGCCAGAAGTTGATGATCCGTTCGTTGCCCAGCAGCCGGTGGTCCGACGGCCCGCCGCGAAACTTCCAGACCAGATCGCCCGTCTCCGCCTCGACGCAATACAAGTGTCCGTCGTCGGACACGAAATAGACGTTGCCGTTCCAGGCCGCGGGGGCGAGCCGCACGGGGCCGTCGGCATAAAACCGCCACAACCGCGCGCCGTTTGCAATGCGATAGGCGGTAACGCTGTCGGTCGCGTTCGACGGAACAAAAATTCGCTCGCCCATCACCACGGGCGCATAGGAGACGTCGAAATCCAGTTTGCCGCGATGGTCCCACTGGTGCCGCCAGGCGCGCTTTGGCTCCGGCAGCTCGCGCACCCATTGCAGGTGCAGGTCTTCGGACAGTTCGAGCGGTGTCGCGGCGCTGCGGGCCGCGTCGTAGCGCCACATCGGCCAGTCATGTTCATTGCCATTCAGGTTTCCTCCGAAATTGAAAACCGCCAGAACCCCGACCAGTATGATCCTCGTTAAGGATCTCATATGCAATTGTTTTCCTGTCGTTGTGGCATTGATGTATTCTTCAATGGCACTCATGTGTTTTTCCTCCCCCGTCCTTGCGTCTAATGGTATTCGTTAAGCCATCCACGATAAAAGTTTCGTCCATGTTTTTTCTGCGATTCAAACCCCGTAGAAAAAGACCGCTCCGGCCATCCATTGGCACCCTTACTGATAAGGATTCTAAAGGACGGTCCGCGCCGACGCAAATGGTTCGATGGTCGTTGTCGTCTCCCCGTCTTCCGCTTTGTTCCGCTTTGGCGACTTCCCGCGGGTCCTTTCCGTAACGCGCCATCGCCAGACGCATCCGGACCTCCGCTTCTCCCGTTGAGTAACCGTTCACGGGCAAAAGAGTGATATCCGCGGGTGTTCGCACGTCCGTTGCACATATTGAAGGAAGGCTTTCAACACGGGCCGCCTCTTGAAACGCCAGCCGAAACCTTACATCGATCCGGAGCTTCAGAAGGGAACGACGCCCCTCGTCAAAATGATGAGGGGCCGCTACACCCGCAATTTCCGCAACGTCCACTATGACGAAATCACCGAGCAGGATTTTGGGGGAGCCCGAGCCATTCTGGATGGCCGCTACAAGCTCGTCGTGAGCGCCCGCGGTGGAAGTGAGTCGGCCAAAGAGCTGTTCGACCTCCGCGACGACCCAGCGGAAGAAAACAACCTGATCGACGCCGAACCGGAAATCGCCAAGGACCTCGCGCGGCAACTTCGCGACTGGCAAGAATCCGTTCTAAGCAGCCTCACCGGCGCCGATTACCGCTAGGAGAAAAGACATCATACACGCCAAAATCGTACCGGTTTCGGCCAGTGGTTTGATGTCGTCCGTCGCTCATT
>JBNJEM010000631.1:0-4690 GCA_051745935.1 Planctomycetota bacterium | reverse complement strand
TGTAGCGGGGAACGTGAACCACCACGGGACAAGCCCGTGGCATCCATGCGGGCCTTGCGTGTCCAGGCCGTGTAGCGGCACCCGTGAACGGCTACCGGCCCGTTTCGTGTTCAACCAGTCCGCCGCCGCGCGTGAACTCCCGCATTGCATAAACCAGAGCACGCAATTCTGCCGAGTGTCGCATTTCATTTTGTTACGGGCTTAAAAATGCGACCGTCCTGTTAGGAACGGCTCAGAAATAACTGCGGCGTTTTTCGGAGGGTGGCACTTGCATTGTCCCCCCCCAGGCGTAACCAACCCGAAATTGAGCCAACCTTTCCGCCTATTCCACCGTCGCGCCCGGGTGATTCACCACAGGGCCGCGGCCTTTGTGCCGTGGCGTCGGACCAAAAACGGGAAAAGTCGTTCGTGGGAGAACCGGAGATTTGCGTTTCGCGGTGGCGAGACAGTAGAATCGAGGATGGTGCTTCGGGATACCGGTTGCTTATCTGATTGGCGGCGGCGTGGCTTTTCTCTTTTCGGTAAGCGAGCTTTCCGGCTTACGAAACAGCGTTGGGAGACAACATTATGTTGCGGGCTCGCGGTTTCCTTCTGGTTCTCGTGTTGGCTATCAACGCCTCTGTTCTGGGGCAGGACACGCCGGGTGACCAGCCATCGCCCGCGGGCAAGCCGGCTTCCGAGTCGCCGCGAGGGCCAGATGAGAAATTGCCGTCCCCGAGGGATCTCGCTGTGGAATCGCCCTTGCCCCGGGAACACGTCATCTACCTGCCGTTCGACAATCTGCGGGATGTGTTTGAGGACGAGGAGTCTTCGATCGTTCTGCCCTACGCGCAGTTTCTGGAGATGTGGAATCGTTTGGCTGATGGGGAGCGGCGGCCAGGCGAACCGCCCGTTAACGGTGTCATCACATGTGCCGAGTATGTTGGATCGGTCCGCGGGGAATTGGTGCATCTGGAGGCTACGCTGGATGTCGAGGTGTTGAGCGAGGGGTGGGCCCGTTTGCCAGTTGAATTCGGCGACGCGGCGATTGGATCGGCCCGGAAGGAAGATGGCGCGGCGTTGCTGCGAGGCGTTGGGGAGGGCCAATACGAACTACTTGTGCAGGGACAAGGCAAGCACCAGATCCAGCTCGATCTGGTGGTCGGCGTGGAGGCAGGGACCGAGGGGCGGAGTGTCACGGTGCGATGCCCGGCCGTGGGAGTCAGCAACTTGGAACTGGAAATACCTGAAAAGGATCTGGCCGTGCACGTCACTCCCCGGCGCACGAGCGAGATACGGTCGGACAAAGAGGATGCCACTCATGTTCGCGCCGTTCTGGGATCCACCAACCAGTTCACGGTCAGCTGGCAACCGAAGTCGGGCGGCACGGATCAAGCTGCTGGTCTGGCTAACGTAACCGACACGATCGCCGTCGATGTGGGCGACGGCGTCGTCCACACACGCGCCGTCTTTGACTATCAGATCCTGCGCGGTTCGCTTGGCGAACTGGTTGTCGAGGTGCCGATGGATCATCGCGTCCTGGACGTTCAGGTGCCTGGTCTACGCGACTGGCAGACGGAGGAAGTCGACGACCGCCAGCGGGTGAAGGCGCGATTGCATGCCCCGGTGACCGAGGAAACTCGCCTGGAGCTGAACACGGAAACGGCGATCTCCGAGGAGGCGTTCCAGGTGGGGAACATGCGCGCGGTCGGGGTGGCCCGCGAGAGCGGTACCCTGGCAGTTCGCGGCGCCGAGGACGTGGGGCTGGAATACGTTGAGCGTGAATCGATCAAACGCGTTGACGCCGCCGACGTTCCGGAGTCGCTTCGGAAACCACGCAGCACGTTCTACAAGTTTTTCACGCCAGAGCACGAACTATCGGTGATCGCCTCCCAACTGAAACCTCGCATTATCGTCGAGAGTCACATTTCGGTCATGCTGGACAAGACCCGAGTGACCACGCGGGGTGAGTTTCGCCATGACATCTCGCGATCGGGTGTCTTTACTTTAACCTTTCGGCTGCCAGCCGGATTTCAAATCGACGACGTTCGCGCGGAGTCGATGGAACGATTCGAAGTCGCCGCCGCCGAGGGAGGGCAAACGCTGACTGTCTATTTCACCAAGGAGGTGCGCGGCGATCTGACGGTGGCGATCACGGCCAGCCGGACACGCGACGAGCTGGCCGGTGAGTTGACGCTACCGCTGCCGGAGCCATTGAATGCGGCGCGTGAACAAGGCCTGGTTGCCGTGATTGCCCCGGAGTCGCTGGAGGTGAAGACCGACTCGGGACGTCTACAGTCCGCCCGGGCCGCCACGCCCGCGGAGTTGGCGGCCAAGGGGCTTGAGCCGAAGGTTCCCGACGGCTCGACGCTGGCGGCGGCATTTTCCTTCGTCACGCGGCCGGTCAGCATTGTGCAGACGATTACCCAGCGGCCGCGGCGCACTGCCGTGACCGTCAGCACGGTGGCCGACGTCAAGGAAGACGTCGTGCAAGTCGCGACGACATTTCAATATGAGATCGAATTCGCCGGCACTGACACCTTTCGAATCGCGGTGCCCGAAGTCGCGTCCGATCGCCTGCGGATTGAAGGAGATGGTATCAAGGAACGCCGCGAGGCCGACCAATCGGGGGAGGATGGAACCGTTGAGTGGTTCATCGTGCTGCATTCCGAAGCGATTGGCGATTTCACGTTCACCGCCACATACGATCAGACAATCTCGGTTCCCGATCAGGGAACGACGTTTGAACTTCAACCGATCCAGGTTTTGGACGTGGATCGCGAAGCCGGTGAGATTGCCGTCCAGAAAGAGCGCGCTCTGGCGATCGATGCCACCACGACCGGCCTGGAGGAGATTGATCCCCGGGAGCTCTCGCGGCCCAGCGGCGCGACGCAGCCGTACCTGGCCTACGGTTATTACGAGCATCCCGCGCGGGTGCTCTTGAACGTCGCGAAGCATGAGCTCCAAGAAGTCGTCAAGACCGTGGTACGCCGAGCTTACATCGAGGCCGTGGTGACCGAAGAGGGCCCGATCACCATGCGGGCTCGATACGATCTGAAGTCGAGCGAGCGTCAGCGTTTGCAAATCACGCTTCGCAATCCTCGCATTTTGGGGATCACCGTGGCGGGCCAGTCCGTCGCGCCCGAGAAAGGGCCCAACGCGGCAGGCGACGACGCCGAGGACAGGACTTACCTGATCAATGTGGCTCGCACGACCGGATCGGATGAACCCTTCCAGATCGCAATAGTCTTCGAAACACCGTCGAATCAGAAGGAATTCGGCGTCACCGATCGCTTGCGGTTGCCGCTTCCGAAGTTTGCCGAAGGGGTGAAATTCCAAAGGGTGTACGTGCGCGCCTGGGTACCCAAGAACTACCGCCTGGTCGGTGAGCCGGCGGGATTCACCAGTCACATCGGCGTGGGGCTGTGGAATTCGCGGAAGATCACCCCTGCTCCAGACAACCCTGAGAGCTGGTTTCCGAAGGATACCTCCTCCTTCGACTTCCAGGTCGGCGGGACGACTTACTTGTTCAGTAGCATGATCAGCCCGGGGGAACTGAAGGTCGGCTACTGGCACATCCCAACGATGACTCTCATCGCCAGTCTGCTCGTCTTGGCGATCGGAGTGGTGTTGGTGCCGTTCTCCTTGGAGGCCAAGGTATTCACGGTCTTGAGCGTGGTGCTCGGGCTGTCATTCGCCGGTATGTTTCTACCGTCGGTCGTCAATAGCTGGCTGCTGGCGGCACGGCTGGGAATCGCCGGGGTTGTTGCCGTTTGGCTGGTCGCGTGGCTGTTGCATATTCGTCGACATGGCTACTGCCTGCCACGGTTCGCCGGGATTGGTTCGACGGCTGGGAACGTGACCGTCAATGTGTCCGATGTCATATCCCCCGGGCCAGATGCCTCGGAAGGACCACCCGGCGACCAAGCTGGGAAAACCGCTGACAGCGACGACAACATTTCCACGACCGATTCGCGGGACAACACGGATTCACGGGACAACGCCGGCGCGTCGGACGATGTGCCGGGGGTCGATCAGGCCGAGGACGAGACCGGTGAACCGGGGAGGGGGCAGTCATGACCAATGCCCCACTTCGGCTCGCCCCATCCCTAACGGGCAGACGAGCGTTCAGCCCGTTTCGCAGCGCATTCAACGCTGGCCGAAACGCGGCCGGTTATCCGTGGCTCGCCTGCTGCCTGCTGTTTCTGATCTCCGGCGCGACGTCTGCTCAAGTGGGCGGCGGTCCGCCGCGAATTCGGAACGTGTATATTCCATCCGATCAACTGAAGGTGCTCTTCGACGATTCGTCCAAAGGGGTGCTGATGCCGCGGGAGAAGATCTTGGCCTTGTGGCATGACGCCCAGCGTCGAGATGAATCGAAAAGGAGCATCCCGCCGGCCGATACGGTGTTGACGCGGGCGGCGTACGAAGTTCGATTGAGCGATCACGAATTCCACGTGACCGGCCGCATTCGGATCGCGAAACTGCGTGGAGACTGGCAGACGGTCAACCTGCCCTTCGGTGGGCTGGCAATCGAGTCGGCTCGGTTGGACGAGGAACCTGCCCGGTTCGGCCGCAAGGACGACGGTACATTGTTCCTGCTGCTGAAGGAGGAGGGCCGGGCGGAACTGGAACTGGAGATGTCGGCCCCAGTGGCAAGCCGGGGAGGGGATCTTGCCACCACACTCAAACTGCCCCCAGTCCCGGCATC
>JBNJEM010000630.1:0-4692 GCA_051745935.1 Planctomycetota bacterium | reverse complement strand
CGAAATCTTCCACTCTTCAATCAAGCACGCGCGACAAACTCGGGACAACCCACTTGTTCTATTTTGTCCGATTTTCGGGTTTTTCATCAGCCCAGTCCGGGAGTGCCCCGACCGGCCGCGGACGGTGCTCCGGCCTGCGCAACGGCGACATGAATAGCGAGGACACAATGGGGGGCATTCGCACGTTGTCTCCTTCCCCCCCTGGCCGTTCGCGGCTGACCTTTCCCCCGATTCTGATGACTCGCGAGATCACCACTGTTCAGCCGGGCGACGCGAACTAAGAATTACGGTAATGTGTTGGCCGTCTGAACGAGGGCAGCCGTGCGTTGAACACGTTTGCGACGGCGCTGTCAAACGCCCAGGTCAATGTTGTGGACGTGTTTCGCATCGCGCGAGACAATGCATGGGGTGGTCCCCGCGGGTCATGGCACGGGAGGCGGGTTAAAGGGTCCGCGGTCGGTATAAATGTGGCCGCGGCACCGGGCCCCGTTGGCGGAGGGCCTCACCAGACGCCCCGTGCCGCGATCGAGGGCTAGCCGGACATGTTGGAGGGCGGGGAGGGCGGTACCGACCAGAACACAAACACGCACGGGAAAAGGAAAACAGATGAGTGACACGACCAGCGGCAGCGGTGGGGCATTTATGGGTTGCCCCGTCGGAGGCAAAACGAAAACAGCGAAATCTTGGCGGTCTGAAGAGCGACCAAGTAGCGTGTTGCAGGGGCAAGCGGCTAATATCGGCGGCGCGTGGCAACGGCAGGTCTGGTTGTTTAGCATGGTGCTCCTGGGGACCATGTTTCTCCGCGGCGCGCCGGCTTTCGGAATCGAAGAACAGAACCCGTCCGATCAATCCGTCAAAACGGCGCCAGCCGCCGTTGAATTCTTTGCCGCGATGCAGCGGGGCATGATTGACGTGCGCGTGGTGGCTCACAATTATTCAAGTTTGGCGATCAAGGTCCGTAACGCGACCAGGAAGCCGCTGCGCGTCGAACTGCCCGCTACTTTCGCAGCCGTTCCCGCGCGGCGAGTGCAAGCGAGGCAAGCGCTGCGGATGCGAGGCATGCAGGCCAGTTTGAGCGACGGTTACGTCCAACAACAGGCAAACTCACAGGGATTGGGGGGATCGCTCGGCGGTCCGTGGTGGAACCGCGCCGTGGCTCGCAACGATCAGGGCCAAAATGTGAAAAAGGACACGCCACGAGACTCGCAAGGTCTGACGCTCGCCGCGGGGCGGTTCGCGCAGGCTCGGATCCCCTGTTTCTGCTTGGAATATGGTAACCCCGACCCGAACAGCGGTATTCGTTATGTGATTCGTCCCCTGGAAGAGCTGAACGAGCATGCTGGTGTCGCCAAGTTGCTGGCGGAGTTTGGCCAGCAGGAGATGAATCAATACGCGGCACAGCTCGCGGCCTGGCACATGGCCAATGACGTTCCTTGGAAAGCCTTGACTAAATTCCGGTTTCCCCGCACTGGGGACCGGCCGGGCCATCGCGTCACCCAGGCCGAATTAGTTGCCGCCCGAAAGCTCGTCAGGGCGGCGAAACAATCCAGTTTGAGTCGTAGCCGCTGACCTTCAGAGGAGAATCGCATGCCATCGCCGGCCCTGCCCGCGTGCCAGATCGTCCCGTTGCCGGACCATCGAGTGGCTGTCGACATTAAAGGTACTGAACGATTGCGCTGGCACTTTGGCGACCAGTACCCTCGCCCGTTTTTCTACCCCTTGGTCGGACCGTCCGGCGCCTCTCTGATTCGCATGGGGCATCCAGGCGCGCCCAATCACGACCATCATCGAGGCATTTGGTTTGCCCATCATGACGTGCTGGGGAACGATTTTTGGAGCGACCGGACTCCGGCACGCATTCGTCAGATCCAGTGGCTCTGCTACGAAGACGGCGATGCCGAGGCCCGGTTGGCGGTGAAGCTGGGTTGGTATGACGGTCACGACGCCCGAGCGTTGCTGGAACAGGAGGTTATTGCTGCCATTCAACCTGGGGAAGCGGGAGAAACGCTACTCGAGATTCAAACCACATTCATCCCCACCTCGCAGCAGCTGGAGTTCGGCCAAACGAATTTCGGATTCTTGGGCGTCCGGGTTGCCAAAAGCCTCTCGGTGCATTTTGGAAACGGGAGAATTCGTGATAGCGAAGAAAGAGAGGGTGAGTCGGAAATCTTCGGAAAACAGGCAGCATGGCTGGACTACAGTGGCGCGGTGGCAAACAGGGAAAACCCATCGGAAGAGGGGATTACCTACTTGGACCACCCGGACAATCCAGGATATCCCTCGCGCTGGCACGTACGCGAGGACGGTTGGATGATCGCCTCGGCCTGCATGCGGGCTGCCCGGATCACGTCCCGCCACTCTCCGCTTACCCTCCGTTACCTGCTCCATGCTCACGGCGGCCCGCTTCAGCGGGACCGGGCCCGCGCCCTGGCGGCGTCGTTCGCCGATCGGGGGCCTCTCCAAGTCAATAACTCGCGCAAGAAGCATGTGGCGCACGAGACTAAGCGAGTGGGGAAAAACGGATAGCCTGGATGGCTTTGCTTATCTGGCTGGAATACGCACTTCGAGAACCATAAGAGCTTTCCGGGGCGGTCAGAGCTTTAAAGAGCTCGTGGAACGCGTGCAGGGTGCGGTGGCATCCCCGGGGCGCGGTCGATTCCCCCTCGGTCAGGGTTTAAGAAGCGCCTGGAGAGTGCGCGCCGCCGTCCGCTGTCGTGATCCTTGCCGACCCAACGAGTGGCCGAGCGGACTCTGCCCTTGCGGTTAAGCGGAGTACGTCGTCAGGGGGTTGTGATCACGAAGCTAGGATCCTACTTCAGACGGCTAAGGGGTTACACGGTTTCTAGTTTGATCGCCGTAAATATGGCGATAGTGGGGAAAAGACTGGATTTATGACAAATTCGGGGCGTGGGCAGACGGGGAATATTAGGGGCCCTGCATCCGTCCCGCGACCTTTCTTTCCCAAGTAAGCCACGTCTCCCCAGTTCCCTTTGGCCCCTAAAGTCCTTGATTCGACACGGGCCAGGACGCACCAAAATGGATTGTAAGAACTTAGCGTTTTTGTAACGTTTCGCAAACTGAAGTAAGGCTCTTCCAGGCAATGAGGGTTGGACAACGGCCCTGAACCGGCGTCAGCCTGGAAGGGCTGACGTCCATGCCTGCCAATCGGCTAAAGTGTTCAAGTTTTTCATGATCACGCCATGCGGCACTCCATGGGCCATCTTACGAGGTTTTGATCCCTGGGTGGAACAACCAGCTCAACGCACTAGGGCCGCCGAGTCGAGTTCTGGCCGAAAAACGCCTGTTCGTAGGCGATCATGGCGGAGAGTGCATGTTGTACGTAGTCGATGCGGACTTCTTGTAACCGGGTTTTGGCGGCATCGCTCAGGCCAGGAGGGGTAAATCCTGGCGTATAGCGGGGCATGGCGCCAGCGCGTGGTCCCTCGGCCACCTGGCTGCGTAGCAGGAAGGGGAGGCCGGACTCGATGGCATGGCGTACGTCTCGACGCAGGTCTTCGTCTTCCGGGGGAAGGTATTGGAGGGCGGCGAGCAATCCTTCCAACCGGGTGGCGGAGGGGCAGGTGCGACCATCCGGGGTGAAACAGCCATGAATTTTTACCACGCCTTGTTGGCTTTCTTGATCGTTCACGATGTCTCCGCACAGACGCCGGGCATGCGCCAGTAACCGAGTTTGGACGGTGGGTTCGTATTGATCGCCAGCCAGCTTGAACCACTGCTGGAGTGACAACAGATACCACTGGTCTGGAAAGGGAGAACTGAGTTGCGAACCTCGGCGTGCCAGGTTTTCCAACGCTTTTGTCGCGGTATGAAGCCACCGTTCGGCGGGGTCGCGTTCGTAAAGCATCAGCAAGCCCAAGGCAGCCTCCCCGGGATAATAGACCGATTGCCACCGGTCGGAGCGGCCGATGTCTGGATAGAACTTCGAGTGGAAACTTCCGTCGCTCTTTTGCATGAAGATCAAAAACCGTCCTAGTTTGCGTAGCTCTTCGATCGAGGTGACCCCCGGATCAACCTGTTCGACGGAAAGCAGCGCGACGAGTCCCAACCCGGTGCCTCCCAATTTGGCTTGTCGACGGTGATCGCCGCCAACAAGATCGGGCTCCGACCACACGCCCAGGAAATTGGGATTTCCGGCAATTGGCCCCACGCAGCGTTCTTTCAGAAACCGCGTTGCCCGGAGCATGGCCGCCTTCGCCCGAGGGCTTTTGCCGCGTTGGCAGTATTGTGCCAGCGCGTAGATGGTCCCCGCATGGCGCAACACGTTGTACCGCGGCTCCGGTTCGACGCCCGGATCCAGATTGATGCGATACGTAAACTGGCCGTCCGGCTGGCAGGCTTCCACCAAGTACTGGGCGGAGCGGTCGATGGCGGCCCGCAACACCGGCCGGGACACGCCAGTTTGTCCCCGTGTTTCCGTTCCACGGTCAATGGAGACGCTGGGCGGCGGCTCCGTGCCACACCCCGCCCCCCACGCGGGGATGCTCGACGCGAGCACGCATAGCAGCAAGCCGGCACGCCATTCTCGCCGTGAAGACGATTGCAGAAGCGATCCTAAGCCCCTCTTGGGGTGGCGGGCAGCGGCTTCACGGTAGGTTGATGGTCCGGACATGGGCCGCCTCCAGTCCCAAATGACGCAAACGTGATGGCATCTCTTCGACGTCGATGGTCGAG
>JBNJEM010000629.1:0-4700 GCA_051745935.1 Planctomycetota bacterium | reverse complement strand
CCGGCGCCGGGAAAACACATCAAGTTGAACACCAATGAGAACCCGTACCGGCCGTCGACGTCCGTGCCCCGGGCGATTCAGGAGGCGGCGGAGAACCGTTTGAGGCTGTATCCCGATCCGCTGGCGACGTCCTTTCGGATCGCCGCCGGCGAGGTGTTGAACGTGGATCCCGACTGGATTCTTTGCGGCAATGGCAGTGATGACATCTTGACGATCGTCACTCGCGCGGTCGTGGCAGCGGGGCAATGCGTGCGGCTGCCTTATCCCAGTTACGTGTTGTACCGAACATTGGCCGAGATCCAAGGCGCCGAGTACGCCGAGGTTCACTTCAACGCCGATTGGACGTTATCGGAGGCCTTTGCGGCCGCCACGCCCAACTTGAAACTTGTTTTTCTGCCCAATCCGAACAGCCCCTCCGGGACGATGATTCCCCCGGACCGAGTTCTGGAACTGGCCAGCCGGTTGCCGTGTCCGCTGCTGGTGGACGAAGCGTACGCGGATTTCGCGGAAGCGAATTGCCTGGACCTGGTCAAGGAGAACGAGAAGATCATGGTCTCTCGCAGCATGAGCAAGTCCTACGCCTTGGCCGGCCTCCGCTTCGGATACCTCGTGGCTCAGCCCCGTATGATCGCGGAGTTGAGAAAGGTGAAGGATTCCTACAATTGCGACGCGATTTCCGTCGCCGGCGCCACGGCGGCCATCAGCGACCAGGACTGGCTGCGGGAGAATCAACAGCGAGTGCGGGCCACCCGGACCCGGATGGAATCGAGTTTGCGCCGGCTGGGATTCACGGTGCAACCGTCGCAAGCAAACTTTCTCTGGTGCACGCAGCCGGAACGACCGTTACAGCCGCTCTACCTGAAACTCAAAGAAAACCGGGTCCTGGTCCGATACATGAACTATCCGGGATGGGGTGAAGGGTTGCGGATCAGCGTGGGAACGGACCAGCAGATTGACGCCTGTCTAGCCATATTGGAAGCGATGGTTTGAAATGACACGTACCGCCAGGATCGATCGTAAAACGGCCGAGACCGATATTGAATTGGCGTTGGAACTCGACGGCGGCGTGGACGCGGAAATCGAGACCGGTGTCGGCTTTTTGGACCACATGCTGGAACTCGTTTCGCGGCATGGTTCCTTGGGGTTGCGGGTCCGGGCTCGCGGCGATTTGGAGGTGGACCAGCACCACACGGTGGAGGACGTGGGCATTTGTCTCGGGCTGGCGTTGCGTGAAGCGTTAGGGGATAAACGAGGCATCCGTCGCTATGGGCATTTCACGTTGCCCATGGAGGAGACGCTGGTCACGGCCGCCTTGGATCTGAGTGGCCGCTCCTTTCTGGTGTTCGACGCTCACCTTCCCACGGCCAAGATCGGTGATTTTGACAGCGAGTTGGTGGAGGATTTCTGGCAGGCGGTGGCCTCTCACGCCTTGTGCAATCTGCACGTCGTCTTGCACCACGGCCGCAATAGCCATCACATCGCCGAGGCCATTTTCAAAGCGGTGGCCCGAGCGTTGCGAGTGGCGGTTGAGCTGGATCCAGGGAACGCCGGCGTGCCGAGCACGAAAGGGACGCTGTGAATGGAGCAAGGCAGCCGGTCACGAGTTCGTTTGGCTGGTCGTCAGCTGAAGAATTCGCGTTCCACGAACGTGGTGTCGACCCAGCCTTCGACGAAGTCCGAATGGGCCAGGACCTGGCCGTGAAAGCCTGCCGTGGTGGGGATACCCTCGATGCGCAACTCTCCTAACGCGTGTTGCATGCAAGCGATCGCGTCGGTTCGGGTCGGTTGGTGAGTGATCAGTTTTCCGATCATGGAGTCGTAGAACGGTGGCACGGTATAGCCTTGGTGCACGTGGGAATCCCAGCGGACCCCAAAGCCGCCGGGCGAAAGGATCCTGGAGATGGTGCCGGCGCGAGGTTGAAAGTTTCGCTCCGGGTCCTCCGCGTTGATGCGGCACTCAATGGCCACGCCGTCCGTTTTGATCGATTCTTGTTGGAAGGGAAGCGGTTCTCCGGCAGCGACAGTCAATTGTGCCCGGATCAAGTCGACACCGGTTACCATTTCCGTAACGGGATGTTCGACTTGGATGCGCGCATTGACTTCGATGAAATAGAAATTGTTTTCCTGATCGACAATGAACTCGACCGTTCCCGCGTTGGTGTAGTTGGCTTCCCTGACCAGGCGCACCGCCGCCTCGCACATTTCGCGACGGGTTTGCTGGGGAAGGTTGGAGGCGGGGCTTTCCTCGATCAGTTTTTGGTGGCGGCGTTGCGTCGAGCAGTCCCGTTCCCAGAGATGCACGACGTTGCCATGATGGTCCGCCACGATTTGCACTTCGACATGCCGTGGCCGCTCAACATACTTTTCGAGGTACACATTGGCGTTGCCGAAGGCCGATTCCGCTTCCGCTCGCGCCTGGGAGAACGCGGTTTTGAACGCCAGATCATTGGAGGCCACGCGCATGCCCTTGCCGCCGCCGCCCGCCGTGGCTTTGATCAGAACGGGAAATCCAATCTCGTGAGCGACTCGCAAGGCCGTGGTTTCGTCTTCGATCAATCCCTCGCTGCCCGGAACGACGGGGACGTTGGCTTCGCGCGCGAGTCTGCGAGCCTGGTTCTTATCGCCCAACAAATTCATGGCTTCGGGGGTGGGGCCGATAAAACCAATGTTACAGCTATGGCAGATTTCGTTGAAATGAGCGTTTTCCGCCAGAAAGCCATAACCGGGATGAATGGCTTCCACGTTTCCCACCTCCGCCGCGCTGATGACCTGATCGATTTTCAGATAGCTGAGCGCGCTTCTCGGGGGGCCGACGCAATACGCTTCATCGGCCAATTCCAGGTACGCGCTGCCCCGATCCGCCTCGCTGAAAATCGCCACGGTTTCAATACCCAATTGCCGGCAAGCCCGAATGATCCGCAGCGCGATTTCTCCTCGATTGGCAACCAAAATTCTCTTGTACATTGGTAATTACCGACCACACGAACAGGCGTGTGCCATGCAGGTGTTTGTGTTCAGCGTGCAACGGGATCGCGGTACCGCGCCACGCGACATCCCAGGGCGTTTCCCCCAAGAGCCGACCACTCATCTCTTGTCCGGTTGCCGCCCCGACGCCGGACGTGGAAAGCTGATCCGTGAAAGACGCCTCTCTGGCTCCAATCGCCCGCTAGCTGATGCTGGTATCGACCTTGAATAACGGGCGACCGTGGTCCACCGGTTCCTGGTCCTCGACCAGCACCGCCACGATCTTGCCGCGTGTTTCAGCGGGTATTTCATTGAAGACTTTCATGGCTTCAACGACGCAGACCGTCGTTTCCGGCTCCACCATATCGCCAACCTTCACATAGGGCTCGGCGTTGGGATTGGCACGGGCATAGAAGGTCCCCACCATGGGGCTGGTGACCAGCACCACGTGCTCTTCGGCCGCTTCCGACGCCGAAGCCGTCTGCTCGGCCGCGGCCGGGGCCTGCCCTGGCGAAGCTGCCGGCGGCGCGGCGGCAGCGGCCGGGGACGGCATGGCCATCGGCGGCACCGCCGCCACGTCATTACCACGGCACAACCGAATACGCTGCTCGTTCTGACGCAGGTCGATTTCGCGCAGATCATGCCCCTCCATCAGCTCCACCAAACGCCGAATACGCTCGACGTCAAAGACATCATCGTCGGGTCGAGTATCCGAGTCCGACATGCGGGACCTCCGGCTTAAAACTAAATGAAACGTAATCCACCGACTTCTCCGGTGAGAACCATAAAGGCTCTGCCGTTTCCTGCGTGTTGTCAGTTCCCCACCAAGCTTGTCTCGGGGGAATAGGGTTTGGCAACTAGCTGGACCTCACACGGGCGATGGTTGTTTTGAGTTGCCGTCTTAGTTCTCAAACCCAAACCCACCGAGGCAGGCTCGGTGGGAAATATACCGGTCGCGGATGATTTTCTCCGCCGCGAGTCCCACCAACGGGAGGACGGCTTGCGTCGGGTAGCTGTCCACCCGGAACAATCCAGCCGCCTGAAATATAACTGGCCCCTTTTCGGGGCCTTCCTCGGGCCATTGTAGCGGCGAACGTGAACCACCACGGGACAAGCCCGGAGCATCCATGCGGGCGCCGGTGTCCAGGCCATGTAGCGGCACCCGTGAACGGCTACAATAGTCGATATCCATTAACCTTAACAGCCCTAAGGCGGCAGGGCCGCCAACCAAATAGGGACATCCCACAGCGATGGGACGCTCCCGTTGGTCGCTCACGTCAACGATGCGCGCGCCCTGCGCGCATGTTACGCCCTGAGACGCTAACAAAACCATTCACACATTGTCCGCCAACCACGCGGTTTTGGAGGCTGAAACCAAGTTTCGTGAGCGACGGCTAGAACATTACATTACTCAAAGTGCAAACCTGTGAGGTTCTTTGAGCGGCCTAGACGCTGGCAATGCCCTCGCTGCCGATGATTCTCAGGCGGATTGAATTCGGGCCATTTCCGGCGACAGCCATCCCCGAAAAGCCCCTCGGAGCCGAGCTTTACCAGCTAGTCACCATGTAAAGTCTTCAGTTTGAGTACATTAGAGCCTTTGAGCACATTAGAGAAGAGGGGGGGGGCTACGGGCCAGAGGGCTGGGGTGAGGAAAAACTCCAAGTCGTTGCCATCCATATTGTTGCGCCGTTCGTTTCGCCGGTATTGAGACGAAAGGACCTCTAAGAGACCTAAAA
>JBNJEM010000628.1:0-4711 GCA_051745935.1 Planctomycetota bacterium | reverse complement strand
TGGGGCGGAGGGGCCCGTCGGCTTGCCGTTTGACGGCGGCAACGAGGATTCGCAGTTCACCGTCGGCGTGGACGCGATCCTCACGTACTAAGCCCCCATCACAAAAGCACGCAAAGGCACCCGTAATCCAAGGGGTTTTGGAAACGCGGAGTCGGTTTTTTTACGGGCTGAAGAAGCGCCGTCCGCGAGTGCGTGGGCGGCGTTTTCTGTTGACCCCTTGTCCCGGCCCCCGCGCGAATAGACGGGGCCTCTTCATTTTTCCTTTCGTTTGCTCCATATTGGAGGCATGCGAAGGCCTCGTGACAAAACCATTCACATGTCCCAGGGTCCAAAGGATCCTGGAGGCGGGATTTAGGTTTCGTTGCCGGCTGTAAAACCCTGTTCTTTCCGCCCAGGAGATACCGGCTCATGAGTTCGCTGCATCGCCCATCCCCATCGTCGTGCCGTTCGCGTCGCGAGTTTCTTCAGGCTATGTTGGCATCGGTTCCCGGCGGTATGTTAGCCCAGCCGCTGCTGGCCGCTCCGTCTCCGTTCCAGGGCGGGGCGGGCCCGGTGGATGGCGAGATCACGGTCATTTCGCCGCACTTGATGGTGTTTCATGGTCCGATTCACGTGGGGATCATTCAGGACGGGGCCCGAGCTTTGGTGATTGATTGTGGCGATGGACGGGTTAAGTCGGCGCTCGATCAACAAGGCATATCTTCCGTTGAGCGACTGGTGTTCACGCATTGCCATCGCGATCAGCTCTGCGGTGCCGACCAGTTTCCGGAGACGGCCAAGCGGGGCGTGCCCGAAAAGGAGCGGGAGCGTTTTTCGGATCCCGGCAGCTATTGGCGCGATGACGATCAGTTGTATCGCGTCGCCCGCAGTTTCCGTCCTGGTCATCGTCTGCCGGTTGAACCCCTGCCAGTGGATACGGTTTATTCCGGTGGGGATCAATTCTCTTTTGGCTCGGCGACCATTCGGGCGATTGACACGCCTGGGCACTCCGAGGGCTCGATCAGTTATTTGGTGGAGGTTGACGGCAAGCGTGTCCTGTTCAGTGGCGACTTGATCGCCGGTGATGGCAAGATCTGGGACATCTACAGTTTGCAGAAAGGATTTCAGCGTGGCGAACGGTCCGTGGGGGGATATCATGGTTTCATGGGGGCTCGAGACGAATTGGTGAACAGCCTGGAGACGGTCAAGGAGTGCGATCCTGACTTGATCGTGCCTTCACACGGCAACTTGATATCGAACCCGAGCGAGGCGATTGACCATTTGGTTGAGCGGCTGGAAATCTGTTATGAGAACTATGTGTCCATCAGTGCTTTGCGGCACTATTTTCCGGCTCTGTTTGAAAAGTACGCCGGCAAGCCGGGGCAGATGCCGATCCGGGAAGGCTTCAAGCCCCCCGAGTGCTTGCGGCATTTTGGTACCACTTGGATGCTCGTTTCTGAATCGGGCGCCGCGTTCGTGATGGACGCCGGTTCCAAGGGGATCGTCGAGCGGCTCCAGAAGTTGCTGGCGGATGGTGAAATCAAGAGCATTGATGCGTTATGGGTGACACACTATCATCATGATCATACCAATGGGATCGTTCAGTTCCAGCGCGCGTTTGACTGTCCCTGTATCACGGACCAACGACTGGCCGAGGTGCTCGTCCGGCCTGCCGCGTGGCGTTTGCCATGCCTGATACCGGATCCGATTACGGTGCATAAGTCTTTGGAGGATGGTCACACGTGGACGTGGCGCGAATTCCAGCTCACTTCCTACTTCTATCCGGGCCAGACGCTTTATCACGCGGCATTACTCGTCGAGAAGGGCGATCTGCGCATGCTCTTCGTGGGGGACTCGCACACGCCGGCGGGACTCGATGACTATTGTGCCTACAATCGCAATTTCCTGGGGCCCAACGTTGGCTTCCAGTATTGCCTTTCATTGCTGGAAAGGACTCAGCCGACGCACTTGTTCAATTGTCACGTGGATAACGCGTTCAATTTCACCGAGGAAGAGATCGCTTACATGCGAAAGCAGCTGAATCGTCGGGAGGAGTTATTTGGTGAGCTGACGCCGTGGTCGCATGCCAACTTCGCCACCGACCCTTCTTGGGTCCGCGCGGATCCGTATCGGCGGGAACTCAAACCGGGGCGGACCGCGGAGTTCGAGGCCGTGATCACCAACCACGCCGAGTCCGCGAAGGTGTGTGCCTGCCGAGTAACCGTGCCCAAACAATGGGGCGGCGGGAAGGGCAAGTGGATGACGCGACGGTTGCCAGCAAAGAGTGAAATAGCGTTGCCGTTGTCGGTGGACGTGCCACCGGATGCCAAGGCGGGGCGGTACATCGTCCCGATCGATGTCCGGTTGGGCACTCTGGAACTGCCCAGTTTCGCCGAGGGCATGCTGGATGTCCGGTAGGTGGCATTGGTAATGGGTTAGTCCACCCTATTGTTGCATAAAGACGGCGTAGGACGGGTCTCCAGGCCCGTCTGTTACAGCGCATAAATGTCTTTTTGCGGTTGTTTGAAGATCTCACATTTCGTGAGATCTGCGGACACCAGATCAAGTACGATTTCGTACTTGAAAAGACGGGCCTGGAGACCCGTCCTACATATACTGTTTGCAACGTTAGGGTCCACGCACCTAGCCCTCCGGGTGCGGGGGCGGCCTGCAGGCTGGGCCATCTTAGCGCGCGAGCCTTTGGCCCCCCGCCCGACGATCAGAGGCTCGATTGCTTGATTCTCGTAGCCGTTCACGGCCAGCGGGCGTGAGCGGCTAGAAAAAGCCATTATTGAGCACGCTTGTTATTGATCTCGCCCCCCGCCTGTTCTAAAGTGTCATCTCACCGTGGCCTTGCTCCTCCCCAATGACAATCCTGTTGGTAGCTGGAGGGAACCCCGTTCCCGCTGTTAGTACCCATAACAAAATGACGCGAGTCGCCCATGATTCAAGAGGTTTGTGGAGGCAAGGGCTCGGTTTTGTTACGGGCTGTTAATGTTTGCCAAGAACCGACAACGTGCAAAGGTAGTGCAACCATGACCAGAGTGAACAGAATGAGTTGGATGTGTGGTATTGTTGGACTTCTGCTTTCCCTGGCTACGGTCCGAGGCCAGGAGATTCGGCACGAGATCCAGTTTCCGGATCTACCCGGTTACAAAACCATGAAGTGCGACCTGCACATGCATACCGTGTTTTCCGACGGTGACGTGTGGCCGACGGTGCGAGTGGATGAAGCATGGAGACAGGGTTTGGACGTGATTTCCATCACGGACCACATTGAATACCAGCCGCACGACGATGACATACCGACGAACCACAACCGACCGTATGAACTGGCCAAAGGGACGGCGAGGTCCCACAATCTGATGTTTATCCGCGGAGCGGAGATTACCCGGGATACACCACCAGGGCACTTCAATGCCGTCTTCTTGCAAGACGCGGACAAGCTCGATACGCCGGATTTCCTGGACGCGATCGAGGCCGCGAACCAGCAGGATGCCTTCGTGTTCTGGAATCATCAGGGGTGGAAAGGCGAGGAGCGAGGACGTTGGATGGATGTTCACGCCACGATGTTCGAGGATGAGATGTTCCAGGGCATGGAAGTCTGCAACGGAGAGACATATTATCCGACTGCTCATCGTTGGTGTGTCGAAAAGGATCTCACCATGTTGGGCACTTCCGACATTCACCCGCCCGACCTCTTGCGGAAAAGTACCGCTTCGGAACATCGCACCATGACGTTGGTGTTTGCCAAGGAGCGAACCCCGGAGTCGCTAAAGGAGGCGCTGTTGGATGGTCGAACGGTGGTTTGGTTCAAGGACCAATTGATTGGACGTCGCGACTACCTCGAGAGCCTGTTTCACGAGGTGGTAACGGTCAAACAGCCGATCGTCCGCACGGGTAAGAATGTATGGCTGCAAATCGCCAACTCGTGTCATGCCGATGTCAATCTAGCGCGGGCGGGAGGCAATGGGCCGGAGTCCATGACGGTTCCGGCCGGCGCGACGGCATTGGTTCGCTTCTCGACTGCTGACTCGGATACGCCATTGGACTTGCGATATACGGTCACTAACTGGTTGATAAAGCCGGAAACAGGGTTACCGGTTGAACTGCGTTCTGGACAGGATCACTGAATCACGAGGAACGGGGCTTACAGTCTGCTTTGCCTCACTCCTGATGCTCTCTCTGATGTTGATCGACGAAGGGGGGTGGCGGTGTTTTCCGTAGAGTGGCCGTGTTTTGCGTACAAAAGTCTTTTTCCTCGGGACATTCAATCTGGCAGTCCTGAAGGAAAAGCTCGACCCGTGGCTCCGATCGAGCCGTTTCGCGAGCCGCCGAGGCCCTGCTGGTGGTTTCGCCTGTCGATCGTGGTTTCAGGGCGAGCCAACTTCGCGGTCAGCTCGTGAAATTCACGGTCCGCCACTTTCTTATCGTGGCCCAGACGACGCACAATATACCGCTAAGCTCCCAACCGGTAGACATGAATTGTGTGTCAGAATCATCCGGTGTAATATCGGCTGAACACGATAGTCACCATATAGCATTTCCAATCCGGGTGAGACTTTAGCGACTTATCCTTTTCCTCTGCGACGCCTATTTTTCTGTGTTCACCCCCATCATGGCTTTCACCCACACTTTCTCCGATTATTGCACAAGCTTGTGACTTGGGAACGTCAGCGGGCATCCATACTTCACAAGAGATTGTGTATCTCCAACCCGGGCAGAACGGCCA
>JBNJEM010000627.1:0-4712 GCA_051745935.1 Planctomycetota bacterium | reverse complement strand
CCACGCTACCGACGGCCAGGAGTAGTGTTTCCGGCCAGTTTGTAGCGGGGAACGTGAACCACCACGGGACAAGCCCGTGGCATCCATGCGGGCCTTGCGGGTCCAAGCCGTGTAGCGGCGCCCGTGAACGGCTACCCTTTTTCGTCCAGCCCGCGATTTCGAACAAGGATGTCAGCCTAATTAGGCTTGACTGGAATTGGCGGCGTACACGGGCTCCGCTCGCGTTGGTTACCTGATGGACATGGTATCGTGTTACGACGCTCGCTCAGCCCGTGCCACCCGACCGCCCAGGGCCGGCGTGCATGTTCCGTGTACCGTTTCCTGACTTCAGACGGCTAAAGGGTTACAGGTTTAGAACGGTTGCATCATGTCGAACAGTTTTTGAAACCAGCCGCGTTGGTATCCGGCGGCAACGCTTCCGGTTTCCCCTTTTCGGATATCCAAATTGATAATGTCCCGGGACAAAACCACGTTGTCCGGCCCAATGGCATCCGGACGGCATATTCCGGTCATGATGTAGCTCCAGCGTTCCTCGTTGATTATGACCGAGCTACGCCCCTCGAGCACCAGATTGCCATTGGGGCGAATATCGACCACCTCGCACGCCAAATTGAATGCCAGCGACTCGCTGGTTTCAAGTTCTCCCTGAGAACGATAATCGGACTTCAGCTCCCCGCGCGCCCGCGGCTCCCCCTCTGTTTGCGGCGATGGCCGCATGGAACGCAAGCCGTCCAGCAAGATCCAATCTTTTAGACGAGCGTCATATTGCGCGTTCTTTCGTCGTCGCAATTCCCCGTCGGACTCCATCCGGGACAGCACATCCACCCGGACACTCACGATATCGTGCTTCTGTATCTCTCGCGGTGGAGGCATCGCCCGATACGTCCAGCTGGAATCCTTCAGGGTTAGGGGGGATTGTCGCCGACCGGAACGGCTCGCGCCGGCACCGTCTGGCGCGGCGATGTCCTCCCGCCCCGCGCGCGTCCGTGGCCCGCCTCCCGAAAAGAGACTCGAATTCTGGGCCCACGCCAACCGCAACGGGGCTCCTGAAAACACGATCACCGCGCCGATCACCAACCACTGTCCGCCTCTCATTTCCTCACCTTTCTGGCCTGTCCGCATTTTGCCGGCCATGAAATACGCTCCATCATGGCCCGTGGCACCGGCGCTGATGACCAAACGGGATCTCGAAACACTCATGAACGACGAATAACCAAGCCACAAGCACAAAGCACCAAGCACCAACCACAAAGCACCAACCACAAAGCACAAAGCACAAAGCACCAAGCACAACAGACCGTGTTAGGGCTCCCCATCATGGACGGTATTGGCGGTTGTGTTTTCCGCGTTGAAATGATCCAAGCGGTGAATCGACTTGACTTCGGAATTTCGATATCCGGATTTCGGCCCCGTTGGGTGTTGCATGCTTGTGCTCGCTGAGTTGTAACTCAGGCGGTTGGGTTTTTCCGGGTGGAAAGCTGCCCGACGCAAGCCGTCCTCCCGTTGGTCGGACTCGCGGCGGAGAAAGTCATCCGCGACCGGTATCGTTTCGCCACATGGCCTATTCTCGGAAACATGTCTCGAAGTTGCTCTCACTGAGCCCCGAGTTGCTGAGTGGAGGCGTTACTGACACACACTTCAACCCGTCGCACCCCCACGACCCGGGCAACGAACCGGGCTTTCTTGCGGTTGTCGCCTTTCTCTAGTGCCTCCACGGTGATCGTGTCTCCCAAGCTTCCCTGATCGATCGCCAAGACGTTTCTGGTCACCTGGACGCCCGCGCGTCGCGCCACGGCCTGAACCGTTTCCCGCCGCCGGACGAGGATCGGTCTATCCAGCGAATGCAACTTCACGGGTTCACCGCCTGGCAACGGCAGTCGGACCTGTTTTCCCAGCACCTCGTCCAATTCGCTGGCCGTTTGTTCTTCGTTCGCCTCGTTCAGGACATACCGCAATTCCACGTCACTAGCCCGGATCACGTCACCTGTTCTCAAGGCACGCACCGGCACCACCCGTTCGAGCATCGGGCTGACATCGGCTTTCACTGGAATCCGAACGGAACCCCCGTCGGACTGGAAACAAGCCACGAGCTGGTGAGATCCCTCGCTCGGCTCTTCCAGGCCTTCCACCGTCAAGCTATCCCATTGATGCGGAAGCGTTTGCAGCGTCTCTCTTGATATTTTGGCGTCCACATTCCAGGGACGCGGCTCCCCGGTCAGTTCCTTGAGTTTGGCGTTAATCCGCTCTCCGATCCGTTCCTCGACCTTGTCCAGCATTTTGGCCCCGCCCCTGGACCGGTAACTGGTGGGCAACACCACGTCCCTGGGATTCGGCTGCCCCCCTGCAAGGCGCCGCCTCGACGCCCTGTTTGAAGCCATGGAGGAAGAGCCGTCACCATGAACAACGACTGATCGAGAAGCCCCGGAAAACCGGCAGGAACTTAATTCAACACCGCGTCTTGTCAAGATCTTGCGAACCTGGCTGGCCGACAAGGACCGGCTGTAGGTTCGGCTGGGGCCTGGCACCAACACCACCTGCTCCAGCTCGGCGGCATCGCCTCGCGGTAGCCCGTTGATCCGGCCAATATCCCCCAACCGCACCACCGCCGAGTTGCTGGATATTCTTTCCCGCAATTCAATTTCCCACGCGAACACCTGCCGGCCCAAACAGAATAGACAGAACAGAAACAGGGTACCAGCCGCGCGAGTTATACCGGTCACGGATGACTTTCTCCGCCGCGAGTCCGACCAACGGGAGGGCGGCTTGCGTCGGGCAGCTTTCCACCCGGAACAATCCAACCGCCTGAAATATACTCGATCCATTGAACAGGCTCCATCCGGCCAAGACATCGCGTCCCAATCCCCTCCGCCTTGAAGCCCCCCGCCGAGAGCTTCTGGTTTTGTCTCTGTTCACCAAGGCAACTGTTCACTCATGTTTCCATCGAGAATCAGCCGCGTCGCAGATTGGCCACCGCTTGGAGAATCTGATCTCCGGCTTGCACCGCCTGTGAATTCAGCTCAAATGACCGCTGCGTCGTGATCAAATCGATGAGCTCTTTCACCGGATCGACATTCGAGGCTTCCAGCATTTTCGAGTTGAGGGTGCCGCTGCCGTCCTGCCCTGGAATCGTTTCCTGAGGCGCTCCGGATGCTTCGGTTTCGCCGTACAGGTTTTCCCCCAGCTTCAACAAACCTTCCGGGTTCGCGAATGTTGCCACCTGCAGCTGCCCGGCCTCTTGCACGGCGGTATCGCCAGGGGACCGATAGGTCACGCTTCCATTGGATGAAATCGAAACCCCGGTGGCGTCTTCGGGAATGGTAATATTCGGCAGCAACCGCCGCCCCACCGAAGCCGAACCGACCACGAGTTCCCCTTCACTGTTCAGACTGAAATTGCCCGCCCGGGTATAGACCGTGGAGCCGTCCACGTCCTCGACTTGGAAGAAACCGTCACCCACGATCGCCGCGTCCAGCGGATTGCCCGTATCGACGAACGAGCCTTGGCGAAAATCCGTTTGCGTACTTGACAAAGCCACTCCGAGGCCAACCGCCGTGCCAGTGGCCGTGGTGCCACCCGATTCATCCGTCGTGCCTGGCATGACTTGTTGGTGATAGAATAGATCTTCGAAATTGGCCCGCGCTTTCTTGAACCCGGTCGTGTTGACATTCGCCAGATTATTGGCGACGACGTCCAACTTCGTTTCCATCGCCTCCATGCCGGTCGCGGCCGTGTACAACGTTTGAACACTCATTTGCGTCTCTCTTAACCTCTTCCGATCTATTGCGCGGTCAGTATGCGGTTCACCAACGACCCGGTCATCTGATCGTGGTTTTGAATCATGCGAGCGTTCGCCTCGTACATCCGAGACGTCTCAATCAACTTCATCATGGACTCCGTCGGCTTCACGCCGGAGAGTTCGAGGAATCCCGGTTCAACGGTCCGCTCATTCCGAGCGACATTGGTCACGGGCCCCAGCGGATTGAACGTGTTGTTGCCCACTCGAGCCAGATCTCCCAGGGACTCCGGCTTGACAAGGCCCAACAATTGACCGCCTCCACTGTGTTCAACCCATCCGTCCTTATGGATCTGGGAATACATATTCGGATTCACCACGATCGGCGACCCCTCGGCATCGAGCACGCGGAATCCTTGCTGCGTCAGCAAGTTGCCATCGCCGTCGAGCTGGAAATTGCCAGCCCGCGTCAACAGCTGCCGCTCGCCATCATCGACCACGAAGAATCCGTCCCCTCGAATGGCCGCGTCCCACTTATATCCGGTGTGCTTGAACTGGCCGGCGGCGAAGTCGGTTTGGGTTTCGGCCATCGACACACCACTGCCCAGGTCGTTGATGCCGCCGCGGCCAGGGGGCTCCTTGCCGTCGCGAATGGCACGACTATGCCGCGCCTGCAGGATCGCCAATTCTTCCTTGAACCCTGGCGTATCGACATTCGTGAGGTTGTTTGACAAGACTTCCATCCGGCGACTCTGCGTGTCGGCGCCGGCCGCGGCAACATAAAGTCCGTAGTCCATGACATTCCATCATCGAGAAGAGAAGCCGGCAAGCTGGAAGGCGATCCAGCCCGCCCCCGTTGCTGATCCATGGCTCACCGTCTCTTAGCAATCCCCGCGCCAATCGACGAGAAAACCCCAACGGCCGTGCCGGGATCACACCTCAAAGCCCGTGTGGAGAACAGCTTACGTTGAAGTGGCGT
>JBNJEM010000626.1:0-4717 GCA_051745935.1 Planctomycetota bacterium | reverse complement strand
GCCTTTCTTCATCCGTGGGTCCGTCCTGCCATCCGTGGGCCTATTGTGGCGTCGGGAACACCGGTGGTGATGGTCAGGGCGTTTTTCTGACAGCGTACCTGCTAGTCTTGGAAAATCGGACCGGCGCCGGACAATCACACCGCGGTCAGGAAGAACCCGAGGTGCGTGCGCTCTGTTTTGTCGCGCCTCGCCCCTGCTGCCTGCGTTGAACCAAGGACGAAAGGGATCGAAAAGACCAAGGGGACGACGTGGGTGACCGGCACGGACACAATCGAAGGTGGTAACGGGTAAGCAGCGGGAGAACGCGGAATATCCGCTTACGCCTTTCTTCATCCGTGGGTCCGTCCTGCCATCCGTGGGCCTATTGTGGCGTCGGGAACACCGGTGGTGATGGTCAGGGCGTTTTTCTGACAGCGTACCCGCTAAGCTGTGTCTGGCCTTCGGCCAGCGGAGGCAGGCTGCTGGCCAACGTGGCGTTCGGTGGACTAGTTGGAAACGCAGGACCTATCGTCTCACTGATAAGTGATGCATTTCACAAATAGACATTGGGCTATGGGACCAGTAGACGGACGGCACGGACACTGTCGGCTCCGCGCCGCTGACGGTTGCTTCATATTCGTATCATCAGTTCTGAAAAGCACCGCTCGGCTTCGGAAAAATGGTCGTGGTGCGCGACCATCTTTTTCTGGAGCGATGGCGTGCAAGTTGCCGTTTCATGCGGTATCCTGATCGGAAGCGAGTTCGTGCCCTGTGTGCCTTCGAAGGAGGTGAAGAATGCAACGCCTATTACCCCGGTCGCGGATGACTTTCTCCGCCGCGAGTCCGACCAACGGGAGGACGGCTTGCGTCGGGCAGCGTTCCACCCGGAAAAATCCAACCGCCTGGAATATACCCCGGTCGCGGATGACTTTCTCCGCCGCGAGTCCGACCAACGGGAGGACGGCTTGCGTCGGGCAGCGTTCCATCCGGAAAAATCCAACCGCCTGGAATATATGCCGAATACGCATCCACTGTCAGATGGGTTGCACTGCTTCGAGAGATGCGTCTCGCGCTGCACCGAACGCGTGGCCATGTTTGCGACACGTACCCCTTGCTCCGATGCGCATAGCGGGCGTGCTGTTGCTAACCCTGTGTTGTTTTGCGTTCGCGAACGCGGCGGCTGCGAACGATGTCATTTTCCAGGTCCAGAAGGTTCCGCGGCATGGAGTAGTGGTATCTCACGTTGACCTCACAAGAGCGGCCGAGTGGTGTGACAAAAAGCGCGTTGAGCCGCGGGGCCTGGGTGCTGTCAGCGCCGACGGTCGTCAACTGCCGTTTCAATTCGTGCCGGATTTCAACTACGATGCGACAGAGCATATTGCGGGAACCGTCGTCATGAAATTGCCTCCCGACGCGCCCCATCGGATCCGGTTGGTTTTCGATGGCACTGCCGCGTCGCCGAGCGAGCAGTTTGACGGAACCGTGCGCACGGAGCATTACGAGCTCGTGCAGGCGGCCGATCAGCTGGGCGGCATGCCGTCAACGATCACGTTTCGGGAAACGGAAAAAGAGTTCGAGACGTTGAGCTGGCACGACCGGGTACACCATGCCGAGCAGGGCAGTTACCGGTTGATCAATGATCGGAAGGCCACGGTCGAAACCGTGTCGGCCGGCCCGCTTTGCACGGTGGTCCGCGTGTCGGGACGGTACATGCGGGGAACCGAGCAGCCAGTAAGCAAACCGACGGCGGTGTATCAGTGGTACTATTTCCACGATTCGCCGTTGGTCTATGTGACGGCGCTCCAAGAACAGGAAAAAGCTTTCGCGTGGGACGAGTGGCATTTTCTGGAGCTGATCTATCCGGACGACGCATTTCCTCGGTGGGCGGGCGCCGCCCCCAAAAGCACCGGAAAAGTCACGGGTGACGGAAAGACGAGACGTTTTTCCGATTGGGCGGCACTGGTGGATGGACGCAATGCCATTGCCATGCTGCGTTCAGGGAGGCTGGTCATTCACGATGGTCGCGGCGGATATGGCACCTATCTTCACGCCTTTGGCGATCTTGCCTGGAAGGGTTTCGAGGGCACCCAGCGTCGATTGGCTGCCTGGCTCTGGATCGGGGCTGCCGAAGAACCGCTGGCGGCCATACGCAAGGCGGCCGCCACGGTGCCGACTGATGGCCTGGTCAAGGTAACCGTGGACACCGTGCGCGATCGTCTGGCGGAGCTTGAGAAGGAGGTCGATGAGCTTGATGCGGAAGCCGCGCGGCGGGCCTGGTGGCGTCTGGCGACTGCCCGCCAGCTGGAATCCCAGGGACGTTTTAAAGAGGCGATGGCCGCCGTTGACGGCCAATTGCCGGATGAGTGGGTTTCGCTCTCGGCCGGGGATCTCGGACTGATGCTCGAACGCGCCGGCACCGGGTTTCAGCTGCTGCAGCTAGCCGATCTGGACCGGCGGCAATCGCTGCTGGCTACGTCCCCGTTGCCGTTGTTTCAAGTGACAATCCGCCACGCGAAGACAGCGGAGGAGATCCGGCTCGCCGCGGACGCGGGCTGGAAGCGAGTGGAAGCCGACACGGCCAGAGAGGGTTCGGTAACCCTGCGCTGGCGGCAGCCATCCGACAAGCGTCTCGGGGGGCTGAGTGTTACCGTAACGGGTAACCTCGATCCCGAGTCCGACCGGATCGCGTGGGGATTCAGGATCGAGAACGTGCCGGAGCCTTGGGGCGTGTGGCGGGGCGTTTTTCCGCAAGTCTCCCTGTCGGAACCGGGTGAGGAAGCCGAGATCTTCTATCCGCGCGGGGCAGGGGAGGTGAAAGCGGGCGCGTGGGACGAGGACGTTCGCTTCGCGGGCACCTATCCCAGCGGCTGGCTGTCGATGCCGTTCATGGCGGTCTACGACCGGGGGAACCGGACCGGCCTCTACACGGGGATCCATGACCCGCTGGCGAGCACGAAGGACCTAACGGCGGAAAGCCGGCCCGGCGATCGGGCGGTCGATCTGTCCTACACTCATCCGGTGCCGAACATGGGCCAGCCCGGCACGGGATTTGAACTTGAAGGGACGGCCGTCTGGCAGCTTCTCCGGGGCGATTGGTTCGACGCCGCCGTGCTCTACCGTGATTGGGTTCGCCAACACGCTCGCTGGTACCCCCAGCTCGGCCCGAACGGGCGCGAGGATACGCCGGAGTGGATGCGCGAGCTGTCCTGCTGGGCATTGGCAAGTGGGACGCCTGAACAAGTAGTTCCGGCGACGAAGGCGTTTCAACAGGCGATTGGCCTGCCCGTGGGAGTCCACTGGTACAACTGGCATCAAATTCCCTTCGACAACGACTACCCGCACTATTTTCCAACCAAGGAGGGATTTGCCGAAGGCGTGGCGGAATTGCAGTCAGACGAGGTCTTTGTGATGCCGTACATCAACGGCCGCCTTTGGGATACGCACGATCGGGGTAAAGACGTTTTCCAGTTTGACGAGGTGGCTCTGCCGGCGGCGACCAAGAACGAGGCCGGCGAGCCGTATACGGAGACGTACGGAAGCAAAGAAAGCGACGGCAGCCCCGTGGAGCTGGCCGCAATGTGCCCCACCACCCACGTTTGGAAATCCAAGGTGCGCGAGATCGTTTTGCGGTTGATGAACGAATGCGGGGTGAGCGGCGTCTACATTGACCAGGTTGCCGCCGCCAAGCCAAGACTCTGCTTCGATGCCTCCCACGGCCATCCGCTCGGCGGAGGGCACTGGTGGACGCAAAGCTACTGGGATCTGCTCTCGAGAATTGACGAGGAAATGCCCGCCGGCCGGATCCTCACCACCGAATGCAACGCGGAGCCGTATGTGCACCGGTTCGACGGCTACTTGACGTGGCACTGGCAGTACGACGGCCAGGTGCCGGCCTTTCCGGCCGTCTACGGAGGCGCGATCCAAATGTTCGGCCGCGCGTATCGCGGTGGGCCGACCAAGGAACGTGCCTTGCGCATGAAGGCCGGCCAGCAGCTCGTCTATGGCGAACAGATCGGATGGATCAACCCGAGCGTGAGGAACGAGCCGGACAGTATCGCGTTCCTGCGCCAAGTTGTGCATCTGCGCGCGAAACTGATCGACTATTTCGTCGCCGGCCAGATGGCTCGACCGCCGAGGCTAAAGGGCGACATGCCCACGGTGACTGCCGATTGGCGGTGGAGCGGCGAGTGGCCGGTCACGACCGATGCCGTTTTGACTGGCGCCTGGCGGTTGGCCGATCGCGATCGAGTGGTGCTGATCTTCGTCAACGTGAGCGAAAAACCGTGCATGGCGTCGTTCGATTTCAAGGCGGCGAATTACGGGCTCGCTGGAGAAACGCTGCAGTACCGCGAAGTCACGGCGGAGGGGCGTGAGGTGGCGTGGCGCGCTGGGTGCCCGTTCAGCGAGGATTTGAATGTCCCGGCGACATCGGCGCGGGCTTGGGAGATTGAGAAACCGTAACAGAGCCATTGGGATTTCCGACCATCCAAGGCGTTTTGGAAGCGGGTAACCGTTCACGAGGAAAAGACGAATGTCCGCGGACGTTCGCACGTCCGTTGCACATATTGAGGAAAGGCTTTTCGAGGTGCAAATGCCACGGGGCAAGCCTGGACTGGTTAAAATCCCGGAAATTGGGTAAGCCCTATTGTTGCATAAAGACGGCGTAGGACGGGTCTCCAGGCCCGTCTTTTACAGCGCATAAATGTCTTTTTGCGGTTGTTTGAAGATCTCACATTTC
>JBNJEM010000625.1:0-4724 GCA_051745935.1 Planctomycetota bacterium | reverse complement strand
TCACGCTCGCCGCTACACTGCCGCTACACGGCCTGGGCACGCAAGGCCCGCATGGATGCCACGGGCTTGCCCCGTGGTGGTTCACGCTCGCCGCTACACTGCCGCTACACGGCCTGGGCACGCAAGGCCCGCATGGATGCCACGGGCTTGCCCCGTGGTGGTTCACGCTCGCCGCTACACACCGGCCAGACACACCACGCCTGCCCGTCGGTAGCGTGGAACGTAACGGACCACGGGGCAAGCCCGTGGCATTTGCATCTCGAAAAGCCTTTCCTCAATATATGCAACGGACGCGCGAACGGACGCGGATATCAGTCTTTTGGCCGCGAACGGTCTCCCATGGGAAACGTAAGGCCCAGCGGCCGGGCGACGCTTGAACGCGTCACCCGACCTCGACATAATCCGGCTCGCGCCCCGAGAATTCGTCCGGGAGAGACCCCATGACGGAGCCAGACAAGTCCACCGTGCCGCCACCGAGTACCGGGATCGACGACCTCGACAAGGTGCTCCAGGGGTTGATTCTGGGCGACAATGTGGTCCTGCAGGTGGAGTCCATGGAGGACTACCGCGCCTTCGTGGGGCCGTACGTGGCCCGCGCCCTGGCCGAAAAGCGGCGGCTGATCTACTTCCGCTTCGCGCGCCACGCGGAGCTGCTGCCCGAACAGGAGCGCGTGGAACGCGTCAACCTGTCCGCCGACGCGGGCTTCGCGAGCTTTGTCACCGAGGTGATTAACTGCATCGAAGCGGCCGGTCGCGAAGTGTTCTACTTGTTCGACTCGTTGTCCGAGCTGGCGGCGGACTGGTTCAGCGATCGCATGCTGGCCAATTTCTTCATGATCGTCTGCCCCTATCTGTACCGCGTGGACACGATCGCCTACTTCGCCCTGATGAAGAAAAAACACTCCGCCACGGCGATCGACGGCATCCACAACACCGCCCAGGTGATCATCGATGTGTTCAATCACGGCGGCCGGCTGTTCGTGCAGCCCTGCAAGGCGGACGGTCGCTACTCGCCAACCCTCTTCACGCTGCATGAGTGGCGGGACGGCGGGATGGCGGAGGTTTCCTCGAGCGCGATGGTGGCCGAGGTGCTTTCCCACATGCCGGAGCCGTGGTTGGAGTTTTCGGTGTCGCGTCCTGGTCCCTGGCAGGAGCAGTTCCTGCGCGCGCAGCAGGTGCTCTCGCACGCCACCGCGGGCGTGGCGGACCCCGGCGAGATCACGCAGTGTTTCAGGAAACTGATCCGCATGGCGCTGACTCGCGAGCGGCGGTTGCTGGATGTGGTGGAACGCTACCTGACACTGGAGGATCTTATCCGCGTGCTGGGACGGATGATTGGCACCGGATTGATCGGTGGCAAGGCACTCGGCATGCTGCTGGCGCGCGCGATCCTGCGGCGCGACGCCCCCGAGCTCGAAACGTTCCAGGAGCCGCACGATTCGTTCTTCGTGGGATCCGACGTGTTCTATACCCACCTGGTACGCAACGATTGCTGGTGGTTGTGCCGCGGAGAGGACCTGGAGACGCGCCTGGCGAACGCGGGCGAGGCCCGCCGGCGCATCCTCGAGGGGGAATTTCCCGAGCAGGTGCTGCGCCAGTTCTCCGAGATGCTCGACTACTTCGGCCAGTCCCCGCTCATCGTGCGCTCCAGCAGCCTGCTGGAAGACAGCTACGGCAACGCGTTTTCGGGGAAATACGACAGTTTTTTCCGCGCCAACCAAGGCAAGCCGCGCGAACGCATGGAGGCCTTCCTGGATGCCGTGCGACACGTGTACGCCAGTTCCGTCAGCGAGGACGCCCTGGTGTACCGGGCCCGCTGCGGCCTCCTGGACCAGGACGAGCAGATGGCGCTGCTCGTACAGCGCGTCTCCGGCAACCGGCATGCCGACATGTTCATGCCCCATGCCGCCGGCGTGGGGTTCTCGTTCAATGCCTATGCCTGGGACGAGGAGATTGAGCCGGAAGCCGGCATGTTGCGCATGGTGGCCGGTTTGGGAACGCGCGCCGTGGACCGCACGGACGACGACTACGCGACACTGGTGGCCTTGAACGCCCCCCACGTGAAACCCCCCACCGTGCGCGAGGATGCTCGGCGCTTCTCCCAGAAACGCCTCGACGTCGTGGATTTGGCGGAAAACCGGCTGCGGTTGGTGAAATTCGAGGACCTGGCGCGCGACCGGCGGGGTTTTCCCGTGGAACAGCTCGCGGAACTGGATGGCGAGCTGCTGAAGCGCGCACGGCAAGCCGGCATGCGCGACACGGCGTTCGCCTGGATCCCTAACCTCTCACCCCTCCTGCGCCGCCAGGGCTTCGTGGACGGCATGCGCCGCATGCTCGATGCCCTGGAACAAGCCTATGGCACGCCAGTCGACGTGGAGTTCACGGTTAACCTGGTCGACGAGGAATCGTATCGCGTCAACCTGGTGCAGTGCCGCCCGTTGCAGGTGCGCGTCAAGCGAGCCGAGCGGGCGACCGAGCCGGCGGAGGACGCGACGCGGCTCTTCGAGAGCCGCGGCCCCATCATTGGCCCCAGTCTCGCCCTGTCGCTCGATCGGATCATCTACGTGTCGCCCCATGCGTATTCCCGCCTGCCCATGAACGACCGCTACGCCGTGGCACGACTTATCGGACAGGTGGCGCGGGCGGGGGATCTACCCCCCGACGCCGGTCTCATGCTGGTCGGACCCGGCCGTTGGGGCACCTCCACGCCAGCCCTCGGCGTGCCCGTGAACTTCGGCGAAATCGAACCGGCCTCGGTGATCGTGGAGGTCGCCGTCATGCACGAGGGACTGGTCCCCGACGTCTCGTTGGGCACGCACTTCTTCAACGATCTCGTGGAACTCGGCATGCTGTATCTCGCCCTGACCCCGGATCGTGAGGGACATCGGATCGACTGGAGCTTCTTCGAATCCACCGGCAAGAACCTCCTCCCCCGCCTGCTGCCGGAAGAAACGCGGTGGGCGGAGGTGGTGCGGGTGATCGGCGCGGCGCCCGGAAACCAAGCCATCCATCTCTACGCCGATACCCGCCGGCAACGGGCCATCTGTTTCCTGTGATTTTCAGCTGGATTGAATTCGGGCCATTTCCGGCGGCGGCCACCTTCGAAAAGACCCTCGGAGCCGGGCTTTACCGATGGCCAGGAGTGGTGTGTCTGGCCGGTGTGTAGCGGCGAGCGTGAACCACCACGGGACAAGCCCGTGGCATCCATGCGGGCCTTGCGTGTCCAGGCCGTGTAGCAGCACCCGTGAACGGCTACGTTTTCAGGAACGCCGCTCGGCGTGTGCCTACTACATTACCGCGGCCTACGCCTAGAAACAGAGGACCCAGTCCTAGAGTTCCTTAATCCGTACGTTCCGGTACCAGACGCGTTTGGCCTCGTCCTGAAATCCGATGTACCCTTCCATGGGGCGGTCCTTCAACGGCGATTCGCTCAGGTCCATATCAATGACCTTTTCGCCGTTGAAAACCACTTTCAGGTGGCTGCCCACGCAGGTGATCGTGTAGTGATTCCACTGGCCGGCCGGTTTCGCCATGTTCTTGGATGGAGCCATGGCGCTGATCACGCCACCACAATCGTGGGCGGTCGGATTCTCTTTGCCATGAGTATCCAGAATCTGGACCTCGAAACCCGTTTTCACCTGGTCAAGTGGATCACGCACCCGAAGGAAGACCCCTGAATTCCCTCCTTCGTTGATCTTGAATTCAAGATCCAACACGAAGTCCTTGTACTTGCGTTCGGTCGTCAGGTAGGCATCATATCGTTTCCAGCCTTGTTCGCCGGGACGCGGTTTGAGAGTGACCACCCCCCCTTCCTCGACCTTCCAATTTCCGGTTGTCCGCCAACCGGTGAGGTCTTTTCCATTGAACATGGGCTTGAAGCCTTCCGCCTCCGACACCGCTTCTGATTCACAGCGGACTTCCAGGTCCTTGAACATCACTTCCATGTCCATGCCGCCGTGAAGCTGCAAGGCGAAAACGCCACGCGTACGCCCGGGATCGTCCTCCAAGCGGACGGTTTGCTCACCGTTGAGCCGCACGGTTACGTCTTGCCCGATGGCCGTCACGGACATTTCATTCCACTCACCCGGCTTGTAAATGCGCTTAATCAACTCCTTGTCCGGTTGCGCGACCCAGGCGCGACCCCCGGTTTCGTAAAGTCCGCCGACCGACGTCGAGTTATCGACTTCCGCTTGAAAGCCATGAACCCCCACGGGGCCATCCACGGGCTCGCTACGGAAATAGAACCCGCTGTTCCCCTCGATAACGCGAAACTTGAAGCGAACCGTGAAATCGCTGTATTGCTTATCGGTGACCAACAATCCGTGCTTTTTCTCGGATGCCGGACTGGTCCCCACGATCATCCCATCCTTGACTTCCCATGTTCCGCCCGGGCGCGTGTGCCATCCCTCGAGCGATTCGCCATCGAACAACGGTTCAAACCCGCCATTGGCCAAAACCGTACCGGCCCCAACCGTCAGCAGCAGACCGAACACCAGGACAACGCGCGCGACGCGGCTCGGATAATATACGGCTCGCGGATGACTTTCTTCGCCGCGAGTCCGACCAACGGGAGGACGGCTTGCGTCGGGCAGCTTTCCATCCGGAAGAATCCGACCGCCTGAAATATATACCGGTCGCGGATGACTTTCTTCGCCGCGAGTCCGACCAACGGGAGGACGGCTTGCGTCGGGCAGCTTTCCATCCGGAAAAATCCGACCGCCTGA
>JBNJEM010000624.1:0-4730 GCA_051745935.1 Planctomycetota bacterium | reverse complement strand
TCGTGAGATCCGCGGACACCAGATCAAGTACGATTTCGTACTTGAAAAGACGGGCCTGGAGACCCGTCCTACATATACTGTTTGCAACGTTAGGGTTTAGCCGTCCGAAGTCGGTCTATTCGGGGCGACGACGGTTTGAGAAGGGGCCTCTGGAAGCTCGCGGCCCGGCGTCCCCTGGAAGAAGCCGTGAGGATTCAAGCCCGTGCCCGAGCGGACTTCGGCCTTGCGGTTAGACCGACGCGTGTCATAAGTGGTTTGCGATAACGAGTCTACCGTTGTTCTTCAGACGGCTAAAGAGATATGAGGTTTGTGGGATGAGTGTGGTCCAACGTCCGAATCCACGCCCGTTTTCGAGGTGCCGGTGGGGTTTCCGCCGTCGTGCCGTGGGCCAATTGTTGGTGGCGGGGATCATGCTCAGTACCGTTGTTGCCGCGGCCCAGGAAAAGCAGGCCAAGCGAACGGAGTCGCGGGACGAAGGGAACCAGGAAATCCCGGTCGATTTGCTGGAACGAGACCCGTTTTGGGAATTGACGTTGGATGCCGCCAATGACAACCAAGTGTTTGAAATCGCGCCCCCTGAAGCGGATCAGGATATTCCGGAGGATCCGAGACCGGGTGATCGGTTGCGAATTCGTCTGCTTGACGCGCCGGGGCAGGAGTATCGGGTGGAGTGGCGGCATATTGCTCGATTGCGCACGTACGAGCAACTCGTGTTCGATGAAGCTCGGCGGTTAACCCGGCAAGGTGAATACCAGGAGGCGTTCCGCTATTTTGAGCATTTGGAGCGACAATCTCAAGCTCTGCGCGATGAAGCTCAGCGGTTAAGAGGGGAAGGGAAAGAGGAGGAAGCGTCTCGGTGCTTGAACCGTTTGAAGCGAGATTTTCCGGACCAATCGGAACTCGAACGCGCCGTCTTGGAGTACCTGCTCGAAAACGCCGATGAGCTGATCCGGCAACACGAACACCGTTACGCCTTGGCGCTGTTGCAGGAAGTGGTCCAACGCGACGAGACCTATCGTGCCGCCGAGGTGGCCAAGAGAATCTCCGGAGTGGCCGATCGATTGATTGCCGCTGAGGTGGAAGGCGAAAACTATGCCAACGCCCGCGGCATTATTACTCGGTTGGAAAACCGGTACGGTCGAGATCGCATTGAAGGGCTGGAGCGTTGGCGAGACGAACTCATGGACCAAGCCAGGGCGCTGCGCCAGCAGGTTGAGCGGAAAATGGAGCAGGAGGAATACCGGGAGGCCGAGCGATTGAGTCGGCGAATGACCCGGATCTGGCCCGAGCTGCCCGGGGCGGATGAATTGCGGGCTGAGATTGCCCGCCGCTACCCCATGGTCATTGTCGGCGTGGCCGAAGCGGCCGAGCAATCCGATGTGAATTCGATCAGCCATTGGGCGCGGCGCCGCGCCGGAAGCTTGACGCAACGCACACTGGTGCGGTTTTTGGGGGCTGGTCCAGAGGGTGGACAGTACCTGTGTCCTCGGGGCGAATACTATCAAAGTGATGATCGTCGGCAATTGACGTTGCGATTGGCGGAGGTTGACGAGGCGGACCAGATGTTGCAGGTCGATGGGTATGATGTGTCGCGGCGGGTGCTGGAAATGGCTGATCCAAGGTCCGTTTTCTACGAACCGAGCTGGGCGTCATTGATCGAAGGAACCCGCGTGGAGGATGTCTTCAAGGTGCACGTTTTGCTGCGGCGCCCGCATGTCTTGCCAGAAGCCATGTTGCAATTCCAGCTTGATAAGGTGGACGCCGCCGATTCCAAGGCCATTGGGCCCGGTGAAGGACCGTACCGGAAGGTGGACAGCGCGGATGGCGACGATGACGTGCACTTCGTCGCGAATCCAGACTATCCGTTTCCGGGAACGCGGCACCCCGCCGAGATTGTGGAGCGGTGTTTCGAGACCTCCGAGGATGCCATCGCCGCATTGCGGCGCGGCGACATCGATGCGATCGATTGTCTGTTTCCGGGCGATGTCGGGCGGTTGCGTGACGAGGAGAATGAGACATTCCAAGTGCTTTCATACGCACTGCCTACCATTCATGTCTTGGTTCCCAGCGACGAGAACCCTTTTACGGCCAATCCCGTTTTTCGCAGAGCGCTGCTCTACGGCATCGACCGGAAACGGATTCTGGAGAATGATATCTTGGGGAACCAGGCCATGGCGGGATGCCAGGTCATCAGTGGCCCGTTTCCGATCGGGACGGGCAAGCATGATCCGTTGGCTTACGCGTACAACGAGGCGATCGAACCCCGTGGCTACTATCCCCGGTTGGCGTTGGTGCTCAAGACGTTGGCTCATCGTAGTTTGCGCGAGGCGGCGGAGAAACGGGACGAGACAATTCCTCGTGAAATCAAGTTAAAGATCGGCTTTCCCGGTAACGAGGCGGCGCGGGTGGCTTGCCAAGCGATTAGCCAGTACTTGGACGTCGTGGGGATTGAGTGCGAGTTGGTGGACGTAAGCAAGACTCAGCCCGGCGATATTGATCTGCGGTACATGCAGGTCGCCATGTGGGAGCCGGTGGTTGACGCTCGGCGACTCTTGGCGCCCGACGGTGTCGGAGCGGTTGGCAATGAGTACGTGGGGATGGGGCTGCGGCGTCTGGGAGCCGCCGGAAATTGGCGCGAGGTGCGAACGGGCTTGCGCCGGCTGCATCGCATTACCCACGAGCAGGTTCCGGTCCTTCCGCTGTGGCAGACCGTGGATCACATGGCCCATGGTCGCCGCTTGGCCGGCCTCGGCTCCTCCCCCTTGACCCTCTATCAGGACGTGGAGCAATGGGGGGTGGTGGAACGCGAGACGTCCGGGGAGGCGGAGGCGAAGAAAAAGTGAAACGTTTGTTGTAGCCGTTCACGGGGGCCGCTACACGGCCGGGGAGACGCAAGGCCCGCATGGATGCCACGGGCTTGTCCCGTGGTGGTTCACGTTCGCCGCTACAAATGGTCAGAAAGACTACTCCTGGCCGCGGGTAGCGTGGAACGTAACGGACCACGGGACAAGCCCGTGGCATTTGCACCTGGCAAAGCTCTCCTTCAAGACGTGCAACGGACGTGCGAACGTCCGCGAATATCGGTCTCTTGCCCGTGAACGGTTACCGTTTGTTTGGACCCGTAAGGAAGATGCGTCGGAATGCAATTATTGAGAAGATATCGTTTGTTGAATCGCGTGTCGCGGGTTCTGGTTCTGGTCCTGAGTTTTGGCGTGTCGGGAATTCGTGTGGCCGAGTGCCAGGCGGGGGATACGTGGGAGTACTCGCCCTACCAAGTCCGCGTTTGGTTGGCCGCCCGCCCCTCCGCGCAATTGCCCCCGCGCTTGCAGGCGGAGATCCTCCGTCAATTGCGGACGGAGATGCCTTTATTCGCTGGCGTGACGTGGAGACTCGTGGCGGAAAGAGCGCCGGAAGGGATCGCGTCAACGTTGGTGACGGGCCTGGAGTCGGTGGGGGTTGAGCAGATTGTTGCCGCCAGTGAAGAGGCTTTGGCGGACGATAAACTCATGTTGCTCACGGTGGAACCGGACAGGGGAAGCTATGTGGTTGCCTGCCGCGAACTGGATTGTCGCGCCCGGTCGTTTGGTCGGGTCGCCGATTGCCGGGTGCGGCAACGGCCGCATTTGGCGAAGACGTGTGCCCGGACGGTGGCCCGGGCTTTTTCGCCGCTGGCGCGCGTGGAACAGTCCCGGGGGCGAAGTGCTCGAGTTCGCGTTCGGGCCGGTGGATTGGTGCGGCATGATCACTCGATTTCCAGAGTGGAGGAGGGAGAGATATTTCGTCCCGTGATCCGGAAAAGCGACCGGCAGGGAAAGCTGGAAACGGACGGAATCGTGGAAATCGAGTGGACGTACTTGAGAGTTCGCAACTCCCGGCGGCACCGGTACGTGTGGGATTGCGACGTGTGGTCGGCGATGCGCAACCCCTTGGCCGGCCGCGCCTCCGCCAGGATAGAAAAGCTGGCACTTGGTGTTCGCCCCCAACGTGACTCCACGCGTTTGAAGCTGGTGGGGAAAGAAGGGAACTCACGGCCCCTGGAAGGCTACGAGGTATTCGCCAAGAAACCGCGTTCCGCGGATGACGGCGACGCTAACAGGGCCCAACGGCTCGGGGTGACCGACTGGCGGGGCGTAATCCAGGTGCCCCCCGGTGACTGGCCACTGAGGCTCGTCTACGTGAAAAACGGGACCCACTTGATCGCTCGCCTGCCCGTTGTACCCGGCTTGCTGCCACAAGTAACCGCTGCGTTGCCCAGCGATGACAAGCGTTTGGAAGCCGAAGCCTTTGTCAAAGGGATGGAAACCACCGTGATGGACTTGGTTGCGCGACGCGAGATTCTCGCCAAACGAATTGAGCGCCGCCTGGATCAAGGAGAGATCGACGCGGCCCGCCAATTGCTCGAGGACATGAAATCGTTCCAGACGAAGGATGAGTTGGAAGTTCTGTTGACCAATCGGCAACGGGCAGCGTTTTCTTCTTCCGATCCGCTGGAACAACGGCGAATTGACCAGATGTTGAGCGGCACCCGGATTCTGTTGAACGAATATCTGGACCCTGATCAACTCGTGGCGCTGCGACGCCGCGTCGAACAAGCGGCCCCGGCAGAGTGAGCGGGCGGTGAAATGGGTGGGATGAGGAAAAACTCCAAGTCGTTGCCATCCATATTGTTGCGCCGTTCGTTTCGCCGGTATTGAGACGAAAGGACCTCTAAGAGACCTAAAAAACCTCAG
>JBNJEM010000623.1:0-4740 GCA_051745935.1 Planctomycetota bacterium | reverse complement strand
CCCACGACAGCATCACGAGCAAGATGCGAGTAGAGTATGCCATCAACAGCGGAACTCGAACCATGTCAGCTCCCTCCAAACACCCGTTCAATAAACCCTTCTCGAATCATTGCACAAACGCCATGCGGACGGTACCCCCCGGGCCATTTCCCCTCGTTGTTTCGCGTGAATTCCAATACATGGTACCAGGATCCCCCGCGTTCGTCGCGCGAGCGCGATCAAACGAAGAAAGGGCGCCGCTTTTGTGAGCGACGCCCTGATGCGATACGATCGTTTTTACGGAAGCCCAACTTGTCGCGTCATCCCTTAGTTGTCATCATCATCATCATCGTCATCGTCCGGGAGCCCCCCCTCGTCGCCGCCTCCTCCAAAATCAAACGTATTGACCTGACCGATTTGTGAGAAGAAGGGCAAGGGGGCAACCCGGACGTAGCGGCGATCCGACGAAACCACGGCCAGCGCTCCCGATCCGCTCAAGCCCGCCCCTTGCGGCAGCGTGGTGAGTTGAGGCTGAAACCCGACGTGTCGTCCGCCGCGCCAACCTCTTTGGTAAGCCCGATCCCGGTTGAAATCCCCGCTCGCCAACGAATTGTCATAGCGGTTGAGTTGCCGGGTCACCACCGACCGATCGGCAGCCACCTTGGGCTGTTCGAGATTCGCCAAATGGTGAGGAGCCAGTTGCTCGGTGCGGCGTCCATCGGTCAACTCAAACCGGACCAGGGCGTCTTTTTCACCCAGGGGCACCTGGGCGTGAATATGCGGGCGGTCCGGGTTGTTCGTGCGAATATCGACCGTCACCTTGCCCGCCGTGACCTCCCCCCACACGCGACGAATCAAGAGGCGATATTCTCCATCAAAGCCTTGAGGGCAGACATACGTCTCGGTGTATTTGCTGGTGTCCGAGCCGGCCGAATAAGCGTCGCCCAGAATCACGCCCCCCGCCGTGGTCCGCTGATTCTGCAAAGAACAAACCGTCCCGCCCGGTTCTTCAATCGCCAAATCGATGTCCGCGTCCCCCGTCCAACTCACCGAAGCCGTGATGTCCCGCTTCCGAGCCCGTTTGACGGCCTCCTCGTACGCCTCCGCTTCATCCGAGCGGTCCGCTTCTCGCAACCGCTTCACGGTCGCCTTGGCCAGCCGGAGGGCACGATCCTCGATACCACTGTTCTCCTTGGGCCAAGCCTGACTTAGAATCCCCAACGTGGCCCAGCGAATGCCATCCAAATCATCCAACCGTTTCGCGGACGCCAAGCCGAGTGCATAGGGCTCGGGCCGCAGCGGATTGACCATCGCAACTTCACGAAACAGGTGGAGCGCCCGCTCGTCATGTTCCAACCCGGCCAGATAAATGGCCACGTCCATCATGGTATCCAAGTCCTTGGACATGTCGATGGCCGATGTCAACGCCCGGTCCACCTCGATTTCCGGATAGTCGCCGACCATCAAAGCCACGGCCAACGCCTCGTACATCCAAGGTTGCGACTGCGAATGCCGCAGGGACGCCCGCAACATCGCCACGATCTCGGTGTAGTTTTCCTCCTCGGACAACCCTCGCGCCGTCGCTCGAACGCGGCGGTCCAACGCTTCGGCGGCTTCCTCGTCGCCTCTTGTCTGCTGCCGGAAGAAATCATCCCACGCCTCATCGGGCGATTGCCCTTCGGCCCGGTCCAGCTCGATCCGTTCCGCTGATGCACGCCCAGGCTCGGCGGACACCTCTCGCCCCGGCTTGTCGGCTGGCGTTTCGACGAGTTCGCCGTCCGCTTCGAATTCGGCGGTTTTGTCGCCCAGCGACAGCTCGTCTTCCACGTCAAAGAAGCCGCCCAGGCCGCCACCGAAGCCACCCCGGCCGCCACCGAAGCCACCCCGGCCGCCACCGAAGCCGCCCATGCCGCCCATGCCGCCGCCCATGCCGCCCATCATGCCCATGCCGCCCATGCCGCCCATCATGCCCATGCCGCCGCCGCCGCTCACGATGGGCAAAACGAGGTCGGCCACCGGATAGACCTTCGTCAACAGCTCCTCCTCGGCCCGTTCGGGCGTCGTGATCTTCAAGACTTCGTCACGGATCACATAGGTCAAATCGAGTTCGCGAAGCATGAGCTTCAGACCGGATCGAAGCGTGATGCCCGAGAGACTGATGGTCACCGGCGTGTCCGAACCGAGCCCGACGTCATCAAGGGCTCGAGTATCGATCATGATCGGAATCTCTCGCAGCGATTCCAGGTAATCGACGACCTCTGACAACGGCGCGTCGGTGAAGTCGAGCATCACCTCCTCGTCCAACGCCTGGTTAATCCGGCGAGCTTTGGGGTCCTCCCCAAACAAATCCATGGACTTGTATTTCTGCCGTTCCCTCGAGATTCGTTCCCAGAATTCAGGCTCGGGGTAAATAATGGGCGGCTCATCGGGGAAGGGAATGGCTGCTCTTTCGACTTGATACAATGCGTCCACGAACGCTTGATGCCGCAACTGTCGGAACTTTCGGACCCCGGCCAATTGTCCCAGTATACTGGCGTTCACCCGCGCCGAGACGCCGATGGACTCGCCAGGCAGCATGTTCTCGATCGGGTTCGCGATGTCATTGATCGCCGCGTCGAAGTTCTCCTTCGCCTCCTCGTTCTTGCCGGCCATGGCCAAGCCAATGCCTTCGTCCACCAAGGCATTGAACTTGTCAATCAGATGCTCGACTTTTTCGCGTTGTTCCGTGAACTCCGTGGCCAAGCGTTGGGCTTCGTCGGCAATGGCTTGGTTTTCCTGAGCCTGTCGCCGCGCCTCCTCGTTCTCCAATTGGCGGCGTTGTGCTTCGCGAATCGCCATCACAATCCGATCCTGCAACCGGCTCCGCAACTCAGGCTCCAGAGACGGCGCGCGCCTGACGTTCTCGGACATCGTTTTCAGGGACTGGATGGCCGCGGCCGCGTCGGTCCCCATCCGCTCACGAGCTTGACTCAATCCCTGTTGGACCTCGGCTTGGATCTTGCCCGCCCGTACCTCGCGATCCGCTTCCACGCCCTCCAGCAACCTGGTGGTCGCGTCGAGTTCCGAGAGCAGACCCTCGTCCTCGCTCGCCGACCCCCCCGCCGCCGGAACGTCTTCACCCGCTTCAGACGCGCCAGGGTCTTCGCTCGCTTCCTCACTCTCGGGGGGCTTTAATCGCAACGGTTCGTCCACCTCCGACGACTCGTCCACCTCCGACGACTCGTCCACCTCCGACGACTCGTCCACCTCCGACGACTCGTCCACCTCCGACGACTCCGGTTCCTCCGGCGTCTCTTCCTCCTGATAGCTCGCATACCGAAACGCCTCCGGGGCCTCCTCGATCTCGCCGGGAAAACCACCCAGGCTCGACAGATCCTCGGAGCCCGCGAAAATCAACCGGCCGACCTCCCGAAGTCCTTCCGAGCCGAGCGTGGGCAAGGTGAGTCCGCCGTTGTCACGCGCCCGGTCCACCAGCTGAGGGAGAAACGCCATGTCTTCGGTCGACCGCTCCGCGACCAAATCCCACGCCAGCTCAACCGTCTCGCCGTTCACCTCGGCCGTCATTGATAGCGGCTGCAGCTGGTGCGACTCAATCTTTCCAATCACGATCGTGTCGCGATCCGTTCGCAGCGGCGGCACCGTCACCGGGTAATGCTCAACCATCGCCCCCGGGAACTGGACCTCTCGAGGCCAGAAAACGGGAAGTTGGAGCGCGCGGGCCAGTCCGGCGCCAGCCTCTTGAGCCGCCGATTCACGGTCCGAATCCACATAAAGCCGACCGCCCGTTTGGTTCGCCAGCACGGCCAAAAACGCCACGTTCCGCTCCGGACCAATGGCATAGCTGGACACCGAGACCCGCTCATCAACCAACTGCTTCACCAGCTCCTCGATCTCAGCGTCGCCAAAGATGTTCGACCGGCTTACCCCATCCCCAATGTAGATGATCGCTCGCGGGTGATCGCTCGTCCCTTCAAAACTCTCCAACCCCGCTCTCACGGCGCCAATCATGTCGGTTGAACCTAACGGCGTTCGGCCCTCAATCCGTTCCAGAGCCTCCATTGCCGCTTTGCTATTGGCCAAGACAAACGAGTCCGTGAAGGGAACCGCTTCCAGATCGACCGCCAACAGCTTCACGCGATCGCGCGGATCCAAGGCACCGAACAACGTGTCAAGCGCTAACAAGCTGTCCTCGCGAAATAGCCCGGCTTGACTGGCGGACGTGTCGACGATAACCGCCACATCCTGTACCCGCGCTGACTGGGGCCGAATCTGAGGCGTAATGCTCAGCGCATAATACGACTCCCCAGCCGCTTTGTCGTACGTCGACAAGCGAGCACCAAATGAATCATTCGGCCCGTCACCCGCCCACGCCGTCGTGAGCAGTACGCCACACATGAGCACGGAAAACATGAGCACACAAACTGGCAGTCCATGGAAACTGCGTTTGGACATAGTCACAACTCCAAGCACAGAAGTGAGTTTCGAAAAGCGTCTTTATCCCGCGATGGGCCGGGAACACCCGCTTTGCCTACAAAAAGGACAGTCTATACCTCTTGCCCTCTTCGTCCATTCTAAGCTCGCCGACCCTTTTCCGCCACATAAAAACCTCAATTTAGAGCAAGCAGGCAAAATGCCACCGCGCCACCCCCCTCGCACGGCCCCCACGATGGTCACAAAATGTACCACACACCGCACCTCGCCCCCCCCAAACGCTGCCCCGCCTCAAAAGGTCCCACGGCCCCAGCGCCCTCGCCACTCCCG
>JBNJEM010000622.1:0-4747 GCA_051745935.1 Planctomycetota bacterium | reverse complement strand
GTCCCTCAAACCGTCGGCAATCCGCTCCGCCTGTTCGGAAATCTCCGTTGCCGTGCGGGCCAGCATGCGGAGAGTGGGCACGTTTTCAACGGCCCGTTCCTCGTCCAGGAACAGCGCCAGCGTGGCCTCCAACGCGGCCAGCGTCAGTTTTCCAGGCCGTACGATTCGGGCCACTGGGTTTTTTCGTACCGCTTTCACCCATTGGGAGCGACCAAGGATAATCCCGCCTTGCGGTCCGCCGATGAGCTTGTCCGCGCTGCAGCTTACCAGGTCCGCTCCGGCTTTCACCGACTCGTCCAGCGTCGGTTCGGGGTCGAACCCAAAGCGGGACACGTCGATCAACGGTCCGGCGCCCAGGTCGTCGTATAGAAGTAGGCCTCGCGAATGAGCGAGCTTGACCAATGACTTGAGCGGCACTTCGCTGGTGAATCCCGAAATCTTGTAGTTGCTGGGATGAACTCGCATGATCGCGGCCGTGTTCTCGGTCATCGCGCGTTCATAATCCCGAAGATGCGTTTTGTTGGTCGTCCCCACCTCGACCAGCGTCGCGCCGCTTGCCGCCATCACCTCGGGCAAGCGGAACGACCCGCCGATTTCAACCAGTTGACCGCGCGAGACAATCACCTCCTTGCCGCGGGCGATGGTGTTGAGCACCAGCGAGGTGGCCGCCGCGTTGTTGTTGACCACGGTCGCCGCTTCGGCGCCAGTGAGCTGCCGTAGGAGCCATTGGACACGCGCGTCGCGCGAACCGCGACGCCCCGTATCAAGGTCCATTTGCAGCAGCGAGTACCCGGAGAGGTCCTCCATGATGTGTTGCAGGGCGGCTGGAGGCAACACGGCCCGCCCCAACCCGGTGTGCAAGATCACCCCGCTGGCGTTGATCACCTTCTGATACTGTGGCTTGAGCGCGGCCCGCGCCTCGCGCACCGCGTGCTCGACGATCATCCGCTGCAATGACTCCTGATCGGCATCCGAAATCGTGCCGGCTTGCAAGGACTCGCGGATCTGATCCGTCGCGCTGCGCGCGGCATTTCTCAGTATATTCCGCGACAACTGGTCGGCGAAAGCCTGGAGTCGCGGGTCGGCCAGCACCGATTCCACGGAAGGAATCTTGCGAAACTGTTCTTGTCTGTTCGTCGACATGGGCCTTTCGTAACTTTTTAGCGAACTGAAGTAAGGCTCTTCCAGGCAATGAGGGTTGGAAAACGGCCCCGTGGAGCGCGCAGGCCGCCGTCCGCTGTCATGATCCCTGCCAGTTCCAACGCATGGCCGAGCGGACTCTGGCCTTGCGGTTAAACGGAGCCATATTCTCGGCGTTTTGCAACAACGAACCGAGCGTTCTGCTTCACACGGCTAAAGTGTTACGGCCTTTCTTTCCGGCAGGACGTTGCGCCCGCCGGCCCCGCCCTGAAACGATGAATAGCTGAAAGTCTCTCTAACCTGTTTTCCCATGCCCCACACGCCGCCGATGTTGAACCAAGAACAGAAAGGAGCTAAGACTCTAAGCGACCCAAAGGACTTTTCGATTTTACACGCCTCCAAGTTATCGGATTCTAAATGACTGAGCGTGATTGAGCAACAACGGGAAAATGACGAATGTCGAATACACGAAGAGAAATGTCGAATAACCAATAACCAATGACGCGGTACGGTGTTGCTTCACAATCGGAGGGCAATCCCTTGTCCCATTGGTCCCTCGCCCCGAACCGGCCACGGATTTCACTTGGCCCCAAAAGAGCCCCCGACAAATCAGCCCCGCCAGAACGGAGCGCAGCGCCGTCCTGGGTTACGGTGTCCACGACAAATCGAACCCATCGCACAACATGGAAGTCCCTTTTTGTGGTACGATCCGTCGCGGTGCAACGTGTGGCGCGTACCAGAGGGGGGGATCATATGAAGTCAGGGAATCCAGTGCGGTTGGGCGATGGGCGGGCGGTCTATGGCGGTCCGGAGTTCGAACTGTGGGAGCTGTTGATGGGGGACAGATCCACATTGGTGGCTTGCCGTCTTCCGAGCAGCTGGCGGAGAAAGCGGGCATTCGTCCCGGGATGGCCGGGGTGGACCTGTGTTGTTGCACGGGCGCGGGCATGTGGTTTCTGGTTCGGCTCTGGCGCGTGGCGCGCGTGCACGGGGTGGACGCGACGGAGTCGGTGGTGGAGTTGGGGCGCACGTCGCATTTCAATTGAATATTGAATATCGAGCAAGGAATCATGAATGATGAAGGAAAAGCGGAACGACGGCTTGCGGGAACGGTGATTGGCCACGGAGGACACAGGCTTGAGAGAGATCATGGTTCACCCGTCTTGATCAGTGTTCCGCCTAACTTCATCGTTATGGAATTGGAAAGGGTAATCTGATGAACAGCTCTTGTTGCGGCGGTGACGATGCGTCGCGGCGCCCTTGCGATTCTCGGGACAAGGAGCAATCGGCGTGTGGTGGCGGCGCGGAAACCGGGACGGAGGGCATCACGCCGCTGGACTGGTTTGATCGGATGATTCCAAATTGTCTGGCGTATGCGAAGACCGCTCGGCAACAGAGGCGTCCGATCGTGGGGATCATGTGTGAATTCACGCCGCGCGAGCTGATCATGGCGGCGGGTGGCGTGCCAGTCTGCCTGTGTGGCGGATCGAACGCCACGATTCCTGACGCGGAAACGCAGTTGCCGAGCAATCTCTGCCCGCTGATCAAGTCGACGTACGGATACCACGTCAACGGCGGCAACCCGTTTCTGGAAATGGCTGATCTGATCGTTGCCGAAACGACGTGCGACGGCAAGAAGAAGATGTATGAGTTGATGAGCGAGTCGCGCCCCATGTATGTGCTCGAGTTGCCGCAGAAGGTTGACGACGAGGACGCGGCGGCGCATTGGCTGGCTGAGTTGCGAAAATTCAGGGCATTCCTGGAGGACCGGTTTGGCGTGACGATTACCGATGAGCGGTTGCTGGAAGCGACCGAGACGATGAACCGGGAGCGGCGACTGCGATGCGAGTTGGCTTCGCTGATGGCGGCGGACCAACCGCCCTTGACCGGGCTCCAGCTGCTCAAAATGAAAAGCAGCATCTCGGGCCTGGCGGCCGATTTCGAACAGTATGAAAAGGCACTGGAAATGTTCGATGGGCGAGAGCCGACCGGTGGCGATTCGGAGCCGGTGCGTGTTTTGATGACAGGGGTTCCGTTGGTGCATGGCGCGGAACGCGTACTGGAAATCGTGGAGGACCACCTGGGGCTGGTTGTGGCCATGGAAAACTGTACCGGGCTGAAACCGCTGTTGGAGGAAGTGGACACAACAGCTTCCGACCCGCTAGTCGCCCTGGCTGACAAGTACTTTCACCTGCCCTGTTCGGTGATGACCCGCAATGATCTCCGGCAGGAAATGTTGCGTGGATTGGTCGATGCCTTTCGCCCGGAGTGCGTGATTGAGTTGGTTTGGCAGGCTTGTCTGACGTACGACGTGGAAACCTATTCGATCCGGCGATTCGTGGAAGGGGAGTTGGGGTTGCCGTACTTGCGGATTGAAACGGATTATTCACCGTCCGATTCCGCTCGCATTGCCGTCCGGGTGGAAGCACTTTTCGAGACGATACGCGCTGCATGATCAAGGTCGCTTACTCAAGTCCGTTCGTGCCGGTGGAATGGATTGCCGCGCATGGCTTGCACCCCGTTTGGATGCACCGGTTGGTGAAAGGCACCCGTCCCGGATCACTAGCCCGACGTGGCGTCTGCCACTATGCGGACGCGTTTGGAAGCGCTGGTTGAAACAGTGAAGAATGGCAGAAAACCATGATTTGTGCGGGCGTTGATGCTGGTTCGAGAACCATCAAGGCAGTGCTGCTCGAAAGCGACACGCTCGAGGTGATCGGCACGGGCGTCGTGGATCAAGGCGTGGAGCAAGACCAGCTTGCTCGGGAATTGCTGGAGGCCGTGCTGCAACAGCAAGGTTTGCACCGCGATCATGTGCGGATGCTTGTTGCCACGGGGTACGGACGGAAACTCATTCGCGAGGCCGACGCGGCCGTGACGGAGGTGACGTGCCAGGCCACCGGGATCGCTCACCGAGTGCCCGGCACGCGCACCGTCATCGACATCGGTGGCCAGGACAGCAAGCTGCTGCGTCTGGCGGCGGATGGCGGGGTCAGTGATTTTGTCATGAACGATCGCTGTGCGGCCGGGACCGGGCGTTTCCTGGAAGTCGTGGCCACTCGGCTGGGCGTGCGATTGCCACGTCTCGGGGAAATGGCAAAGGAAAGCCAGACGCCGGCCACGATCAGCAGCATGTGCGTGGTGTTTGCCGAAACCGAGATCGTGGGACTGCTGGCCCAGGAGATCTCGGCGCGGGATATCGCCGCCGGCGTGCAGGCGGCCATCGCCGCCCGAGTGGCGGCCATGGCGTGCCAGCAAGTCACCTCCCCCATCGTCTTCACCGGCGGGGTCGCCATGGTCCCCGGCATGGACGCGGCGCTTGCCCGTTCACTGGGCGAATCGGTCATCGTGGCGCGCCGGCCCCAACTGACCTGCGCCCACGGCGCCGCCGTCCTCGCCGCGAAAAAGCTTGTGAGCGGCGGGCGTTATGTTTGATGTTGGGACCGGATTGGATTGCCACGTGTCCTGGGGTTGCCAGGGTTTCATGCCGGCGTGGCAATTGGAGCCAGGCACCTTCGCAATCGACGCGGGGCGGGGTTGCGGTCTCGGTAACGATCCGGGGGATGGATGCCGGGCGGCTCGACCGCTCGGGGGATGGCGACCGGAA
>JBNJEM010000621.1:0-4750 GCA_051745935.1 Planctomycetota bacterium | reverse complement strand
TCTTTGAGATTGCAGGTAGATTTCTAATGAGAATGGACAACTAGCACATTTCGTTGCGCGTCGATCCATTGCTGGATGAAGGTCACGTCCGCATCGGTGGCCTGAGCGGCGGGAACGTATTGGGTTTCCATCTGCAAAGCCCGATTGGGATTAGAGGGGCGGCTATCCAAGAACATGCCGGCCACACGGGGATCGTCCACGGATGGACGGGAAAAGAAATAGGGCGTAAAAAAGGCCACCGGGCCCTTGAAGTTCCGCGTGTTCAGAAACAAGGTCCAGCAGTGATTTCCAGTCGGCACGTTCTTTCCAGCCGTGGTCGACTTCGGCTTGGTGAGCGGCAGCGGCAGATAGCCGTACCCGAACAGTTCGCCACACGTGCCTTGTTTTAGATTCAAACCGTCCGGGGGCCAGAGCACCCACGGACTGAGTTGTGCCACGCCATATTTGCCTTTGGGCTCGTCCCAGTCCCGCCCCTTGCCGGCTCCGGGCCCGTTGGCCCAGGCGCTGAAATTCAGGGCGACTCCCCCCATGATGAACTTGGGCGTTTCGGTGGCGAAGCGCGTATCCCGCCACCAACCCAAACCGCCTTCGATATCGGAGTACATTCTTTCCAGAGGCTTAGGGCCATCATACTGAGCGTGCATCCACGTGCCGAACAGCCCCGTTTGAAAACGCGACCCCGGGTATTGCTGCAACAGCGGCCACGCTGCCACGTACATGGAAAAGCCCGCGTTGTACGTTTCCGGAACCCGCTCATTCGGCACGAGCAAGTAGCCCGCCATCTGGGCTTCCTCAACCTTGTTCGCCGCGTTGCTCAAAGGCCCCTGGGACAAGAGCAACGCGAGCCCAAGACACGAAGTGAACCCCCTACAAACCTGCTGTTTCAACACGCTCCATCCTCCGTCGACGCGAATCTCTCTGTGCGCTGGTTTCATCACGTATGCGTGACTGCGATTGTAAGTTAGCGCAATGTGGCGCACAAGGCTTCCAGACATATCGATCTAACGAGCGTTCTCAGAAGGCGCATTGCCGGCCCCCCAGGCTCTGGCGAGCGTGGCCACGAACGAAACATCGAGGCTATTGCTCCCGGGATCACGAGAGGCGGACAGAAAACCCCGGAAACACTTGTCGACATGTAATGAGCCATGGTATACGCCGTCCCGCAATACAAGGACGTCTCCGTCACACGCTCGATCAATAACACACTGAATGCTCTCATCAGGTTCAACTACGTGAACCTCAGCGGACACTATACTCAGAGCAAGGTTCAAGCCTCAGATCCACGTAATCATTGGCCCCATCAAAGCGCGAACGCAAAGCCTGTGCATCATCGTCTTCCCGTTGAGGGCTTGTTCGACAATAATGAAATCCACGTTTATGATGGCCGCCGCCACGTGGCGGTGTCAAGGCGCGGATAAAAACGCCGTGCTTTTGCAACGAGCGATAAAGGAAATGAAAGGGCGAAAGGGCGAACGTGCTTAGGCCGCAACAAAGGCAAACCAGAGAAAGGTGGGGATAACGAAAACGAAGGAACCGCTTATCAACGCCGATGGGTTATTATACCGCTCACGGATGACTTTCTCCGCCGCGAGTCCGACCAACGGGAGGACGGCTTGCGTCGGGCAGCTTTCCACGGGGGAAAAATCCAACCGCCTGAAATATATCTACAAGATCCCGGGGATGCTGACGCGTATGCGCAGCAGCTTTTCCCAGCGTGCATTGGCGGCTTCTGCTTCCACCACACAACAATGCAAAAAATGTCAAATGTCGCGAATGGCCTATTTGAATCGAGATCCAGAACAAACACACCCGACTGACGTCACGGCGTTCGGCTGTCCACTCTCCACTCTCCACTCACACCACGGGGAGACTTTCCCGCATGTACCGTAGATTATGCCTCAGCCTGGTCGTGATCGTGAGCGCATCAAGTGGGTATGCTGGTGAGGCGAGCGATGAAGTCGCTCGGGCGACTCAGCGTATTGACACCGTCAACTACGTACTCGGAACACAGACCTTCGGAGTTAAGTACAAGTTCACCGAGAAGACGAGCTTGGTGGAAACCGCCACGCGGATTCATGAGATGGGTTCGAACATCCTGAAGTTCAGCATGAGCAGACGGTGCCTGGGAGGCCAATACGATCTTCCGAAACGGGCGGATATTGATTCGTTGGTGGAACTTGCGAGAGAGGAGCACTCGGTCAGACGCGTTTTGGAAATGCCGTTTGCCTATTATCACATTTGGACCTATCCGTTCGCTCACAGCGCGGCTGCGTGGCGGGATGGTTTGTCAGAAACGGAGCGCGGGGAGGCATACGAGGAAGTCCATGCACTCGCGCGTTACCTGTTGGACACGTACAGGGGCACTGGGAAGACCTTTTTCTTGGGGCACTGGGAAGGGGACTGGTATCTTCATCCAGGGTACGACCGCGCTCACGAGCCCTCGCCCACGGCGATCCGGGGCATGATTGACTGGTTGAACGTGCGTCAGAAAGCGGTTGACGATGCAAAACGATTGTCAGCGGCGCGCGGCGTTAACGTATACCACTACACCGAAGTGAATCTGGTTCAAAAAGGCATGCAAGGCGGCACATGCCTGGTGAACGACGTATTACCGCACACGGAAGTAGACTATGTGTCTTACTCGAGCTACGACACGGTGATTCCTCACAAAGGCAACGTAAAACATGCCCTGCACGCCGCGCTCGACTATATTGAATCACAACTGCCGCCCAAGGAGAGCATTTCCGGGAAGCGAGTTTTCATTGGAGAATTCGGTTTTCCCGTGACGCTGACAAAGACCGCTGAGAAGCAGGACCGCTACGCTCGCGATGTCTGCCTCGCTGCCTTGGAATGGGGATGTCCGTTCGTGCTTTATTGGCAGATGTATTGTAACGAAAAGCAAGACGGTGAGCACCGCGGCTTCTGGCTCATCGACGACAAGAACCAGAAGCAACCTTTTTACTTCACGCTACGTCGCTATTTTGAGGACATGACACGTTTCGTCCGTAGGTTCAAGAGCGAACATGGACGGGTGCCAACGGCTGGCGAGTTGCGGGAGCGGGCAATTGAGATACTAAAAGGAAATGGCAGCGACTCTTAAGGCGTCGGATCCACGAGAAAATGCACGGCTAACAGAATCAACAGCACCAGGATTGCCGCGGTTGGCACCGCCACCGCTTTGCGAATTCCCAGCAATTGGTCGAAGGTCAGTTCGCCTCGACTCCCCCAGCGGTTGATTATGCGGTCAATCCAGCCGGACGCCTCGGCAAACACATACGAGCCGATCATCATGCCAAGCATCACGGCCAAGGCGTCGTAATTGCCCTGTCCAAACGCCACGGCGCTGGTCCCCGGACAGTACGCAGCCAAAGCGAATCCGATCCCGAAAATGACGCCGCCGATCGTGTTAGCGCCGTAGCGGGTTGGTTTGATGTGCAGTTGGACGAGCCCTCGAGCGTGCAAGGTGTAAATGCCAATCATTCCAACCAGCACCGCGGAGAGTATGACTTTCAGGACGGTGAAGTCCTTCAACAAGAGCATACCAATCAACACCTCGTACTTCCCGACGCCACCTCTTTGGAGGAGAAACCCGAAAATGACGCCGAACACCAGCCCCAACACGAGCTGACCGGCAGGACTTTCTGGCGGAGGGGTAGGTGTCGGATCGTCCTGGCGAGGAGGTTCGTTCGTCACTTGCCGAGTCATTTATCTTACCCTTATGGTGCGGCCGGTTGACAAACCGCGTTTATGTCCGGCCAGCGACTGTTGGACAGCCATTCCTACGTGGTCACGCAAGGATAACTTCCGGAATTCAATGTGCCTCTGAATCGCCTGGGCCACTGGCTCCGCTCGCGATCCGCGTTTTCTGGAGAGGGAACGCGTGTTGCCGCTCGCTCAGCCAGCGCCACGCTCCAAGAAAATGCCGAAGTTGTTTTTGAGTGATTCCTATGTATAGAACAGGAGCGCCGCCGTGATCACGCCGCCAACGAAGAACCCGAGTAGCGAGATCCAAGAGCCAACCGAAAGCTGCAAGGCACCGCTAATCCCATGGCCGCTCGTGCAACCATCGGCTATTCTGGCGCCGAATGCCATGAGAGCTCCGCCAACCATTCCAACGCCCAATCGCAGCCAAACGCAGTCGCCGAATCGCTCCAACCACAGGGGAGGGAGCCAGCGAGCGGTAATTTCATTGCCGGACCAGGCCGACAGGAAACTGCCAATCACAATGCCCACCACGAGCATGACTTCCCATCCCACCTTCGGTTTTTTCTTCTCGGCGTAGTACGGCAGTGAGTTGGTGTGCCGCGGGGCGATCAACTGTCCGAGCAGGCCGGCAACGCGCGCGTACGCCGTCGAAGCGCCGATCGGCTTATTGCTGAAGTAAAATGTGAACATACTCAGCACGCCGATGAGTGCTCCGACAACATATGGAGACCACAGCGGTCCCGTGACGCCTGGATCGACCGGTTCGGACTGCGCCAAAGCCAGGGCCGGCGTTGCCCCGATGACGGCGCACGCGTGCAGTACTTCACGGACGGACATCTCCTACTCCTTCGTTCTCGGTTTCCGGGTGATCCGGATCACACAGACAGTTGCGGCTGCCCGCGCTCGCTTTTGACATGGTTGGTTAACGACACTCCGTGACGCAGCCTTCTTCCTACGCGAGGGCCTTGCAGCCGATGCTCTTGCAGGCCGCCATCGATCCGAGACAGTCCGCTACGGAGTCAACGCCCCGCCGTCTCAGGTATGA
>JBNJEM010000620.1:0-4754 GCA_051745935.1 Planctomycetota bacterium | reverse complement strand
GTGGGTGAATCAGGCTCGTGAGCTAAGCCCGGCATCCAACCGACCAGACCCCCACGAGTTCATCTCGTGGGTGAATCAGGCTCGTGAGCTAAGCCCGGCATCCAACCGACCAGACCCCCACGAGTTCATCTCGTGGGTGAATCAGGCTCGTGAGCTAAGCCCGGCGTCCAACCCGCCAGACCCCCACGAGTTCATCTCGTGGGTGAATCAGGCTCGTGAGCTAAGCCCGGCGTCCAACTGGCTGTAGCCCGTGAGTCTTTGGCTCCCACGAGACAAGCCGCGTGGCATCACACTTTTTTGCAATGCTGGGGCCTACCGTCCCGCCAGCGCCACGACCGTGCCGTTTCGGAGCGTGAGCACGACGGTGCCCCCCGCGGCGCAGATGCCGTCCTGTACCGGAACGGAATCGATCGGAATGCGTGATGCGATCGTCCCATCCTCGGGGTCGACGGTCAGCAGCTCGCTCCCTTGGCGGCCTTGGTGGGCCTGGAGCGACCGGAGGGCTTTCTCGGGGGGGCCTGCCACGAGCAGGCGCTCCGCCACCTCTTGGCCATCTTTCTCGCGGGGGTTGGTCAACGCCATGGCGTATCCCAAAATGGGAATGTTCGTCTCCCAGGTCGGCTTCCACTTGTCATCATTTGTTTCTTTGGGCGTGGCGAACAGCCGGTATCCCCGGCTTCCCCGTCCGCGGGGATTCTTTCGGCCAAAACCGTACACCGACTGATCGTCGAACACCAACACGCGGCCCGCGGGCCATTTCTTAGCGGCATCCGGCCACACAAACGGGCCTGAATAGTATCGCTTACCGTACATCGTGTACGACCGGTGCCACCAGGAATCCGACAGAAAACCGTGAGGGTTGAACAGGTGAGTCGCGTATCCGGGGCGTCTTTCGCCGGCTTCGGAGAGATGGACCTGGCGGAGGAACAACGAATCGCCCTGACTGGACAAGATGTCCCGCAGCAACCCCGGCAATTCCAAGGCATTATTTCCGAACTCCCAGCCGCGTTCCGGGGGCTGTTTTCCGGTTTCCGGATCACGCTGGAATTTGTTCTTGACCAGAAGCGGCTCGCCGGTGACCGCGTCCAGTTTCACGAAATACATGCCTCCGTCAATGTACGAGGAGCGTCCGGCCATGCAGTAGAGCACGCCGTTTTTGACAAGGACACTGCCCGGGACCGGCCACGCGGATTCCAGCTGGCCGTGGGCGAAAATGAGCCTCTTTCGCGGCGCCGCTTGGAATCGCCAGGCAAGCTGCCCGTCTTGAGCGTCCAGGCAGTAGATGAACCCGTCCGCCGAGCCACAGTAGACGCGACCCCGCCAATAGGTCGGCGGCGAATCGATGCGGCCTCCGGCCGTGAACGACCAAAGCCGTTCTCCTCGGTCCAAGTCCAAGGCGTGAATGGCGTGCTGATCAATGGCGGCGACGAATACCTTGTCCGGACCGGCAACCGGACTGCTGATGCGGCCCCCAAGGCCACACTTCCACCGTTTTTCCAACGTTTTCGCCATCCGAGCGCGACTGAAACCACTGCGGGCCGCGTCAGCGCGGAAGGTGGGCCACTCGGCTGAACCCGTCTCGCTGGTGGTTTCTCCGCCGTGGGCTTGGCCTTTGAACAGACGTGCCGAGGCCTCGGTTTCCGGTTCCGGGGGTACCTTTTTCGCGCTCACCGCATAGAACCCATTCAATTTGCTCTCGATATAACAGATGCAGGGATGCGGCGGCAGGTAAAGCAGCCCGTTGGCCGGCAAGATGCCGTATTGGCAGGCGCCGCGAATCCAGTTCTGCCGGCGATGCGTGTTCCCTTTGACATCGATGAACTCCACGCCGGTGCGGCCCATCAGAATGAAGCGATCCGTCGCCTTGCCACGATAGCAACGATGATGATGCGACGCCGTGAACGTCTCGCCCGCGTACACCTTTCGCTTCACCTCACCCGTATGGGGATCTCGCCCGAGAAGCGGTTCTTCCTTGTACCAGTCTTCGCCCAGTTCGGTGAGCGTGGGGCGAACCGCCTCGCCAAACCACCACACGTGGCTTTGGCCAAACCACACCAGATCGTCAATCACGAACACGTTCACCGGCGCATGGAAGTTTTCCGCCGCCCGCGCGGTCCATAAGCTGCCACCATCCGAGGCGGAAAACGCGTTCACCCGCGCCGGGCCGCCGTGGCGCGTCATCCACCGATTGACCGTTTCGTTCTCGGCCCACTCGACCGGATAATCCATGGATCGGTCGCCACAAATGACCACGCCATCGTGGTAAACCAGCGTCGGCGCCGACCAGGACGGACGCCGTTCAACTCGCTCGACAGCCGCGTTCCACAGGACCTTGCCCGCGTCACGATCCAAGCCGAGCACCGCGTGACCATTGTGGAGAAAAACCCGGTTCGGCCCGAGCGTCAAGGTCTGGGCGATGGTGTTTTGCACCGCCTTTTCCGAATTCTCCCACTTCACCGCCCCGCTCTTCGCGTCGACGGCCAAAAGCGCCTTTCGAGATTGTTTGCTTTTCGGAATCGGTTTGGACACGACCAGGTACAAAACGCCGTCGTCGAACAAGATTTCCTCGGCGCCCTCGGTCTGTTCGTACGCGCGAACGGGCTCGCCCGTTGCCGCGTCCAAAGCCTGGACCGGACTCTGGTAGCCGAGGGTCACGAAGACGCGCTGGTCGGTGGCCACCAGCCGCCGCGACACGTCCAGCGGGCCGCTTCGAAATCCCCGTTTCGCATTGGCCCACGACTCCAGACTCTTTTCCCACAACACAACCCCGTTGAATGCGTTCCGGGCAACCAAACGCCACCGGGCCGGCAGGTCCATCGACATCCGAGACCCCTGATCCTCGATCGTGAAGAGCCGGCCTCCCGCCGAGACCATGGCGCTCACGCTGCTCAAATAGTTATGGTGGCGCAGATGCCGGAAAGAGCCGACCCAGCGAATGCTTTCCGGCGGTCCCACCAACCGATCCTCGGACACCGCATTGTTACTGGGACCATGCAGATAATGCGTCCAGTCATCCGTTTCCTGCGATAACGGCTTCTCTTCCCGCCGCCACCGCTGGCCGTCGCGCTCGAGCAGCACCCCGCCAGGCGTGAGAACTCGCATGGCTTCCGAACTCCCCACGAGATCCGCGCCGTCCACGATGAGAAGATCAACGACGCCGCCCGCGTACGGAAGCCGATCCCCAGGCCAGTAGGCGACCGAGGCTTTGCCGTAGCAACCTTGGGCAGTAATATGGCGACGAGCCCGAGTCACGTTTTCCTGGCTGCCATCAAGTCCATGGACCAGCCTCGCCCCCGCTTCGTGCAAAGCGGCGGTCAGCCGACCGTCTCCACACCCGACATGTCCCACAAGCCCGCCCTGGAACCGCGCCTTGTCCAGCAAGCGGGCCGCGAGTTCATCGGCCGAGGCGTTTTCGATGCCGGCCGCCGGCAAACCGCTTCCAGCCAGAAGCGATAGACCACAAGTCGCAACCACCACTAGCCACGGCGAAAATCCACAATATAGCGGTCGCGGATGACTTTCTCCGCCGCGAGTCCGACCAACGGGAGGACGGCTTGCGTCGGGCAGCTTTCCACCCGGAAAAATCCAATCGCCTGAAATATCGGTATGCCTGACTTTCATAAGGCTCTCACTTTCGTGTCAATAACCAACGAGAATGCCCGGTCACACGCAGGCTCGGGTCATATCGTATCAAGGAATTAAACTTTCCGCTCGAGGAATTTGATTATCCGCGAGTTCGTTTCGGGGCTGTTGGATTGTTCACGCATCTTCCGGTGTAGGTATTCGGGCGTCAAGTCCGCATTGTCCTCCCATTTGATGGGGTGGAGTACGTCGGACACTTCGAATCGGCGGAATACTGGGGGATTGCGCAGCGGTTCGAACATCAGACTCCAGAAGAAATCGGCGAGATCGACAACGCCTTCGTCACCATTGTTATACTTCAGGCGGTCGGATTCGTCCGGGTGGAAAGCTGCCCGACGCAAGCCGTCCTCCCGTTGGTCGGACTCGCGAAATACAAAGTCGCCCCCACCGGCACACCGATATTTCTTCCACCCACCCCACTTGACTTATTACGAGCATATGCCCATAATTAAACAAAAGGATATTGGGATGCCCCGACCGAGACGATGCCGCCAAGTTGCCAATCTGCCGAATGTCGCCGTGTTCAAGCCGGCGGGAGTGCCGCGGCGGTCGTTGGCCGAAGTGGTTTTAACGGTTGATGAATTCGAAGCGGTGAGGCTGGCTGATCATGAGTGTCTTTATCAGCAGGAGGGAGCCGAGCGCATGGGCGTTTCCAGGCAGACGTTTGGGCGGATCGTGGAATCCGCGCGGCGGAAGGTGGCCAAGGCGTTGGTTGAGGGGTGCGCGATCCGGATTGAAGGAGGGCAAGTGGCCATGGCTGAGACCAGAGTTTTCGAGTGTGGTGGATGCGGGCACGTATGGGAGGTTCCTTTTGGACTGGACCGCCCGACCGAGTGCCCCGCGTGCGGCGGCACGACTATTCGCAGGCAAGCTGAACCAGCCCCCGACCCCACCGTGGAGGAGGCCAGGGAGCCGGACCAAGCTATGGAGCGGGGGCAAGGGCTCGAACCGGACCCGGATGTGGGGCGCGGCCGAGGTGGTGGACGCGGCCGAGGCGGTGGTCGTGGCCAAGGTGGTGGTCGTGGCCAAGGCGGTGGAGCTGGCGGAGGGGAAGGGAAGCGTCGACGTCGGGGCCGACGGGGACCGCCACGCTCGGACTGAACGGCCGGAGC
>JBNJEM010000619.1:0-4762 GCA_051745935.1 Planctomycetota bacterium | reverse complement strand
ATTTTGGTACGCCTACTGGTGACGTCAGAGAAGAAGACTCAAAAAGCACAAGTGAAGAAGGCGGTGGAAAAACTCGCCGCCCATCGATTAAGCACTTCAGAATGGAAAGAGCTCTTTGAGAGTGCGTTTCAGCATCTTGTCGACACCGGGGAAATCACGCCGAGACCACTTGCGGCTACCGACACGGGACGTCGTCGTGCGCAACGGTTTTTAGGGGTGGAGCGTCTCCCTGACAACGTGACATGGACAACGCTTAAGAAACGCTATCTTGTGGCGAAAGCCCTGGGAATTGGCCGGCCAGAAGACGACTCGTGCAAAGGACTGGACAAAGCGGATAATCTGCGAGGTGCGGTCCTGCGTAAAGAGTATGATTTGGCGACCCACGAGTGTCCCACGATAAACCAAGCGGCAGAGGCGCTCGCCTGGCAACAACTCAACGTTCGGACGGACCAGCCGTTTTCAAAGAAGGCAGTCATCGCGTTTTTGATTCGCCGAGCTTTGGGTGAGGAGAATCCGCCCGTGGATCAGGGGCGGGACGACCCGGATCGACATGTGCGAAATCAGGCAGTCCTGAAGTCGATTGGTGCCAAAGTCGCCAGTGGCAGTCAGTTGCACGATGCTACGTTAAGGCATTGGATCGAGCGGGCCCAGCAAGAATCCCAACACTCCGCGCGGGAGGAGGTTGTGGAACCGGACGAGCCAAAAACGCGAGACCTTGCGGACGCGGCGTCTCGCATTCTCGATGCCGCCCGGCGATGCGAGCAGGGCCGCTTCGGAGACAATAAGGTGTTCATCTCGCATGTTTGGAAGCAACTCAGTGCGGACGGCGAGTCGGTGATTCGGGACTTTCGTGATTTTCAACAGCTCCTCGTCGACGCTCATCGGCAGGGGATGCTACAGTTGAGTCAGGCTGACCTCGTGGAAGCGATGAACCCACGCGATGTTGCTGAGTCCAGAACGCCTTACATGAACATGGCCTTTCACTTCATTCGGATATAGTCTGAAAGCGATGTGAAGAAACCGCGGATCGATTGATAGTTGGGGGGAGCGAAATGCGTGACCAGACTTCATTTGCCAGCCGGTCATCCCACTGGAATGCCTTTGTGTCACCGGAAGCTCCGGAGGTATTCCATTCCGTCTGCCACCGCCACCAGATTTGGAAACCAGATCCGTTCGATGTTGCGTCAATTCACCGCGAGGCTCGTGAGCTCTTTGAATCGCTGGTAGAAAAAGCGACAACACCGCCTGGTACGGAAGCGGGAAGAATTTTGCTTCTGCTGGGCGAGTCGGGGGCGGGAAAAACTCACTTAATGCGGGCGTTCCGTAGCTATGTTCACGGTCACGACCGAGGTTACTGCGCATACATGCAGATGACGGCGTCGACCGAGGAATACGCCCGATACGTGCTGAGCAATCTGATCGACTCACTGGATCGTCCTTATAACGAGCCTTTGCGCGAATCCTCCGGATTAATGTGCTTGTCAACGGATTTGCTCGATGCGCTGCCGATTTCCAACGGCGATGCACAACGATTGCGCGATGTCGAGCGAGATCTGTCGGATCAAGAGCTTGGTGACCTCACGAACAAGCTTATCGACGAATTGCTCGAAGACGATCGGTTCAAGGACCTCGATCACAATCTCCTTCGGGCTTTGTTGTATCTTCAGCGGCCGGAAGCTCGAATTAAACGCCGAGTATTGAGTTATTTGCGGTGTGAAGATCTGACTGATTACGACCGCAGCATACTCGGAGGCATCGTACCGCGACTTGGCGCGGATGATCCGCAGCGCACGGTCGAGGAATTCGGCAAGCTGATATGGGCGCTTCGCAATAATTCGCTGGTGATACTCGTTGACCAACTCGAAGACATTTACAATTTGAGCGAGTCAGAGCAGAAGTTTCGGCGGGCGATGTCAACGCTCTGCGATCTTCATGATCGCGTGCCGTCTTCCATCATCGTCGTATCCTGTTTGGAAGACTACTATCAAGAAATCAAAACATGTCTGGCCGAGCCGCATCGTTTCCGGCTGGAGAAAGACCCTGACGTGACGCGCCTGAAGGCGGAGCGAACAGAGTCGGAGGTATTGAAGCTCGTGGCTCACCGCCTGCACGGGCTTTACGCCGAGTGCGACCTCGAGCCCCCGGAGGACGACGAGCTGTATCCGTTCCCCCACGTCGATCTGAAGAAGCTAGCCGGCACAACAACGCGCTATTTATTAGACTGGTGCCGCACAGTTCGCGAACAGGCAATACGGACTGGCAGAGTGGAGCCGCCAGATCTGCGTGAGGGACCTTGGCCAGAACCTCAAGAAAATCCCCCCGAAATTGTTAAAATCGAGCAGGCCTGGAACGACTTCCGCTCCGCGGATCATGTCACGGTCCCGGAAGAGCCGGATAAGTTGACGGGAATACTAATGGAGACCGTAGCCGCGAGCGCCTCTGAGTTGGATGGATTACAGGTTGACGTGGACCGGGAGGGACAAATAGTCACAATTTCCCTACGGGCGGGCACAGGTCTGGTGGAACGTGTGTCGGCGGCTGTCTGCAACAAAAATCCTCAGGGCGGCGCTCTTGCGAAGCAAATTCGATGGCTCTGGGGTGAAGCGCGAGGTGCATCGCCGGTGGCAATTCGTTCAACTGATTTCCCGAGTAACCCTAAAACCAAGGTTGCTCAGTTGCTCGGTGAGTTTATCAGTGACGGTGGAAGGCGGGTGGTTGTTGAAGACGCGGACTGGCGCACGATGTTGTTGTTTCCGAAGTTCGTGAGGACTATATCCGATTCGGAATCGCTGGCGCAGTGGCAACGTCAAGAAAAGCCACTTACTCAGCTCAAAACACTGCGCGTGCTGCTGAACCTCGACGAGTTACCATCTCGCCGTCGCCTCAATACAAATGCTACCGGCGATGATGTCCACGAAACGAATGGCGGCACCGTATCCGAAGGGGGTGAAACGATCACGGGTGTCACTGTACAGCAGGACAGCGTGGTTTCGGTGGGCAAAACAATGCAATTCGACGAGGCGGATGTGTGCGTTCCCGTAAACGACTTTACCCGGCACGCGGCCTTTTTGGGAGGCACGGGAAGTGGCAAAACCACACTGGCGCTGAATATTATCGAACAATTGGTAGCGCATGATATTCCCGCCTTGCTGATCGATCGTAAAGGCGATCTCTGTGGGTATGCCGATCCGCAATGGTGGCAAGAGCGCGGCACAGGCGAGGAGGATCGCCGCAAGCAAGAATTGGCAAGCAAACTAGATGTAGCCCTTTTCACACCTGGGAACCCGGACGGAAGACCATTGGCTATACAGGTGGTTCCTGCAGGTATGGCCGAAATGACTGAGTTCGACCGGGGGAAAACTGCGCGGTGCGCCGCGGCCGCGCTGGAAGGAATGATGTCATACGGCGGCAAGCAAACTCGCGAGAAATCCCTCGCTATTCTGACACAAGCCATCAGGCTACTGGGATCGTTCGGCGAGAATCCACCCACGCTCCAGAGCCTGATCCAGATGATCAGCAGTGAAGATCCTGCGCTCGTGGGGGCAATTGGTGCCCTGAATGCCAAGAATTTTCACAATTTAGCCGAAAATCTTCAGGCGCTGGCGATCAATCGCGGCGCACTGTTGAGTTCCGAGGGAGAACCACTTGATATTGATACATTGTTCGGCCGCGGCAAAGACGCCGGGGGCGGGAAAACGCGTCTGAGTATCATCAGTACGAAATTCATCGGGGATAACAGTGACATCGAGTTCTGGGTTACCCAACTCTTGTTGGAAATTGCGCGTTGGGCCAGTCAACATCCTGAGGATGCGCCGCAAGCCGTTGTGCTATTTGATGAAGCCGACATGTACTTGCCGGCGACTCGGAAACCGGCAACAAAGGAACCGATGGAGGATCTTCTCAAGCGTGCTCGTTCCGCCGGGCTGTGCACGTTCCTGGCTACGCAGAGCCCCGGCGACATGGACTACAAGTGTCGCGATAACATTCGTTCTTGGTTCATTGGACGAGTGCGAGAGCGTACTGCGGTGAATAAGCTCAAGCCGAATTTCCGCAGTAGCGTTGACAACCTTGAATCGCGGTTGGCAAATCAGAAAACCGGCGAATTCCACTTAGTTTACGAGGGTGCGGAGAAACGTCTTCGGGCGCACCGTTCATTGCTTCGCACTCGGCAATACACAGAAGACGAGATCCTGCAACTGGCAGCCCAGACGCGCCGGCAGCAGCCTGCATGAGCCGCTTGTTTACACATGTCGCCCCAATGCGAGGTTACAGAGATCGATTAGGATCAGCATGAACGCAATCTGTGAACTGTTGAAATACCCCGAGAAAGACGGAATGATAAGCAACTCCCGCGCAATGCGTTTCACTGTGGGGCGGAAATTTCTAGGCATATTCAGTGTAAGGTCCACCGGTTTGCGGTATAGATAAGCAATGGATCCGGAGCTAAATGTCGTCTCAAGGTAGACGGACGGCTTCATCTCGTGCATTCTCAGTAACGGTCACCGCGGCCATCACCAGGGGGTTATCCGGAGCGGCGTATCACGGCAGGCAATCTAGCGACATGCCACCCGGCTCAGCGGGACACGCCCGCCAGTGTCAATTGCGCATTGTCAGCTCAAGCCGCTGTCTGTCAAGCATTTTCATCGCATCGGAGCGCGTAAGGATCAAGGGAAAAATAAGTTCGGGATCTGATGTTCATTCTTGATCGCCACTGGGACACGGTTCAGTTCACTCTCGTCTGCCACCGTCTCGCCGGTCAATG
>JBNJEM010000618.1:0-4763 GCA_051745935.1 Planctomycetota bacterium | reverse complement strand
TTCCCCCGGCGCCGCATCACGGCGGCCCGGTGCCGCAGGGCGTCGACGTGTCGTGGATTCAGCTTCAGCGCCCAGCGCGGGGCTGCTTCCGCTTCGTCTTGCCAGCGGATCGGTGTGCCGTTGGCTGAACTCAATCCTCGGCTACTGGCGCTGCAAGCGGCGACTGTTCACTTAGCGACCTTATTGCGCGCGCTCCGCGCTGATTTCCCGCGTCATCGGCTCCACGCGTGCCCTGGCACGCTCTTCCACGGTCGTGTTTGACGTCTCCCGATCCCCGCGCCCTTTCCGAACCCGGCGGACTTCCACGGGAAATCAAGGCGAAGTTGTCTGAAAATCAGAGGAAAATCAGAGTGTCTGAAACTTCGGCGTCGGCAGTCGCGGATCGTCCAGGTAACGTCGCAATTCAACGAAGTGATTACGAACGTATTGCAGTGCCGACGCAAAGTCACTCTTGGGCAAGATCACGTTGGTGGTTCGGTATTGGACCTACTCCAGCCACCTCTCCATGGCATCCCAGATCGGATTGGCTTCGCGCTGACGAAGCGCCAGTCGATCATCCAGCGACATGTGCTTGCCACGGTCCTCAATATCGTACAACTGCCGATACCCACGCATCCACTGCTTTCGGTCATCGGGATAGGCGGTCGATTCCTGGAACTTCCGCCGCGCATGCGCATTGCACGCCGCACGCTCGATGCGCCCGTGCATCTGATTCACCATCCAGGCAAGCTCAATGGGGTCCATTGCGCCGTATGTCTTGACCAACAAAGCGATTCGGCCCATGGACGACGACTCAAGTGGCGCTGTCGAACTAAGGCAACAGCGACAGGCGACCTGGGGGACACGACACACGAGTTACAGAGCGACAGTCAGTCGGCCCAATCTGGCGCCGCGGGAACATCGAGCGTGATTCGCTTGAAGCCAACATCGAACGCTGGCGAGTTGTTCCGCAGACGGAAATTTCGTGCCTGCGGAGCGGCGAACTTGGGGTCGGCAACCAGGCTGCCCTTGCCTTGCCCGGTCTCTTGCCAATCCTGGAAGTTGCGATCTTCGCCGTCCACCGTGAAACTAACGGGCCCGTCGGTACACCAATAGACATTATTGCGCAGCGTGACTTTGTCCGTAGGCCACTTCTTGTTGGCGTAGCCGGCTCCCAACACTTTGCCTTCAGAGTAATAGACGATGTTTTTCTCGAAGGTGAACGCCGGCCTGTCCTCGATGCGGCTGAGGCGGATTTGGTGGGTGTCGCTGAACGCGAAGATGTTGTTGCGCACGGTGTTGTGGCTACCGTAGTGTTGATGGAACCCGCCATGAGTCGTGTTATAGACGACGTTGTTTTCAGCCAGGATTTTGGTGCTGCCTTCGTCGAAATAGATGCCCCAGCCGCCGTAGTTCACGGCCGCTGAGTCATGGAACAGGTTGCCTCGCACCACCGTGCCCGGCTGTACGCCCAACGTGTAGATGCTGCCCATGTCGTTGAGGACGGGGCCGTCGCCGTCAGAGTGAATGCCGATGTGGTGCACGTGATTGTCTTTGATCACGTTTCCTCCCGCCAAACTCTCGCCAAATCCCCAGGTCCAGCCCACGGACATGCCGGAGTAGTAGAAGTCGTGGATGTGATTGCTCTTCACACGATTATCGTACGCTTGACCGATCCAGACGCCCACGGCGCTATGAAAGAGCTCGCCGCCGTCGTGTAAGTGACACCCTTTCAGCGTAATGTTGTGTGTTTGCTGTTTTTCATCTTCGCGTCTGGTGCCCTCGCCGATCTTCACACCGCCGGCGGCCAGATCCGCCATCTCACAATTCACCACCTGATTATGTTGGCACCCTCGAGCCAGTTCCAATGCGTAGGTGCCGAGGTGTACAAAGCGGCATTCGCGGAAAGTGCAATGCCGCACGCCGTCGCCATATACCGCCCCGGGTACGCCGATGGAGGCCTGAGCGAACCCCCACGCGCCCTGGCGTGGGTCCCGGCCGCTGGCTGACATGTTGAACCACCACTCGGCATGCGAGAACGTCAGGCCGCGGAAGTTCAAATGCTCGACGTACGTGCCCGACTCGGGATCCCCTTCGAACCGTACAACCTGGCTTAGCCGCGGTGCGAAAGCGATGATTTCGCGCAATCTTTGACCCTCTTTTGGCATGTAATACAGTCTGTTCTGCTCGCGATCCAAGAACCATTCTCCGGGCCGGTCGAGCGCCTCGAACACGCCCTCGATGTAGTATTTGTCATCAGGATCAAGCCGCCACACACTCCGGTTTGTAAACTGCAGACGCCGCTCTTCGGGTTCGATCTTCTTGATTGGCAGATGCGAGTCCACCCAGCGGCACATGGCGACCACTTCGCCCTGTTCCGGAGCGTCCCATTGCGGTATGTCGCCTTCTGTGTAGATGAAATTGTCTTGTCCTTCCTGCCAGCGTTTACCCGCGGCATCCGGCACGGATTCGATTCGGAGGTAGCCTTCGTTAGGATACCGCGCTCGGGTGCATCTTTGATTGTCAATCCACAGTTCCCGAAAGTCGCTCTTCTCGGGCACATCGCGGGCCCACAGGTTCTTTCCGTCAACGGTGACGGGCTTCCAACCGGTCAGCCGGCGGCCGGCGCTGACGATGGCACCTTTACTCGTATGGGCTTGGTAGGTGATTGGACAGGACGCTGTGCCGCTGTCTTCCGGCTCGAAGGTCAATGTTCACATAGTGGTCACACAATCGTAGTGGTAATGCAGTTCAGATTGAATTGCAAATCGGCCGGTTTTCGGTGTCCTGATGTGCGAGCTGTCACGTCCACCACCAGATTTCGCTCAGCCACTCAACAAAGGGCTTGCCCCAGGCGAAGGAAAGCACGGCGCAACATCCCGCGCAAGCACCGACGAAGATCCAATTGACCTCGTCCGCCCAAAACCAAAGTGTACTGACAGCAATGAGGGCTCCGAGAAACGCGCCCAGCAGTGCGTGCAGGAATTTGTCGATCATGTTGTCGTGGTGCTCCCAGTGGTAAGCGTGAACGGCTGAGATTTCTGGTTTCGAGGGCACGGTAACCTCGGCGTTGCATACATTCTCAGTAGGACCGACTTCTTCGCTCTTGGTGGATCGCGAACTGGTCACCCAGCGATAAATTGCTGGGCTATGTTCGGAGGTCTCTCGCGGGACACCGGTCGCTGCCAACCTGTGAGGGAGACGCCAAGGAGTTGTCTTGCCGGCGGCCCATGGGGCCGCGCCACGATAGTATAGCCGCAGGTGGACGGAGGGCTAGCACGATAAGCTTGGAGAGGCTCGTCTGCGCTGTGCTCATACTTCATGGTGATTGTGCCTGCGCTATACTGACTCGATTATATGTTTCTCCATGAATGCCACATTCATTAGATGGGGACCTTTTTTCCCCTCGACCTTCTCAGTCTTCATTCTCAACACACGGAAGTGTGGTTGGAAGAGCTTCTTCAGGTCGTCCTCCGATGAGAAACAGAGTACAGTTCCAATCGACGTTCGTCTGATCTTACGAGTGCCGTCGAATGCTGGGTCGCGATCACTGAAGCAGACGGAAAAGTATTTGCCACCGGGAACCAGAATCTGGTGTACGGTTTCGACGTGCCGTTCCCTTTGTTCTGGGTAGATGTGATGAAGCACCGACCACTCGTGGACAAACTCGAAAGTCCCCACGAAGTCTTCCATTCCTTCCAAAAGGTCGGCGACGAGGAAGTTGCAGGTGACGCTGTTTTTCCTGGCGTTCTGGCGGGCCAGTTTGATGGCGGAGGGTGAAACATCCACGCCGGTTACATCGAAGCCCTTGCTGGCCAGGTAAACGGCATGGTTTCCGGCCCCACAGCCCACGTCGAGTGTTTTACACGGCGCGACTTGTCCGCTTTCCACCAACTCCACCAGCGGTTGCGGCGGGGCCTGTATGTTCCACGGGATGTCCGCCGGAGACATGCTCCGGTAAATCTGTTCCATCTCGTCGCGGATCGATTGGGGAGGAATTTCGTCAGGCATGAGACATGCATTCAGTTTGTCCGAGATTTCAGCGTTTTCTCTCGGCAACGGTAGCCGTTTACGGATAAAGAGCAAGGGAACCGGTAATAACTGCTAATAACCGCCAATAGACAGAGACTCAGAGGCGACTATTCAGCAGGCATGGTGGCTCCTGTTCAACGCTGACAGTGGGGTTAACTGATGAACCATCTCGCGGAGCCCAAAAAACGGCTGTTGTCAGTCGGCATCTATTTGCTGTTTCATCGCCTCCATGCGCGCCGGGCCTCCGATAAAACGTAGGGCCTCTGAAATCTCGGAGTGCTTTGCCGTGAGCTACCGCCGATATCGACCGCCCACAGATGCTCTTTTGGGCGACGAAGAGGCCTTCCGGGCTTTCTATGGCATTATCCGCCTGGAGTAAATCCATTTCTGGGCGACAAGGGTCTGCAGCGGGTTTCGTAGAGTGGCGGTTGTGCCTTCACTCGACGGGGCTAAGGGGGGCAATTCCGCAGTCGGCTCGGCTGCCTCTTCGGCGGGCGGGGGTCGTGGCGGGGTGTTCCGGCGGTTCGTCTCGGGAAGGGATTCCCGAGCTACGGCGGCCTGCGCGCTGAGGGCGAAACACGTGAACTGGCCGCTCCGGGTTCGAACCCACTGGTTGCCGGGCCGGGGCGGCGCGGGGTTACCGGATCGTGCAATCGCATGGCGGGGCCGGAGCAGGGGTTGGAAACCGGAAAAGGCGACACGGAACGCCGTCGCCCCAGCGCGCATCCCTCCGTGCCGATCGGTGGCTGGAC
>JBNJEM010000617.1:0-4772 GCA_051745935.1 Planctomycetota bacterium | reverse complement strand
GGAGCTGGCCGCCACCCGCGAAACCTTGCAAATGCTCAAAGCCGGGCCCACGCAAACCGAGATCGCGGTCCAGTCGGCGGAGGTTGAAGAAGCCGCCGCTCGCTTGACCCTGGCCAAAGCCCATCTGGCCGAGTGCATCGTCACCGCTCCGTTTGACGGCGTCATCACCAACGTGCATGTTCGTCCCGGCGATGTCGCCTCGCCGCGCGACCCGTTGCTCGAAATGTACGCTCCGGATTCGCTGGTCGTTCGCTTCGCCGTGTCCGAAGCCCATGGTGCCGCCATGCGCCCCGGCGTCTCGGCAAAGGTCACTCTGGACGCCCTCCCCCGGCAAACGTTTTCGGCCAAGATAACCCGCGTCTATCCCCAACTGGACGCGGAAATGCGAACACGCACCGTGGAGGCCAAACTGACCGAGCAGGCCGATATCGTGCCCCACATGTTTGCCCGCTTGGACGTCCAGTTGCAGCGAGCCACCAATGCCGTGCTGCTACCCGCCGCGTCGGTGATGACTGCCCCGTCCGGCGCGGACTTCATCTTCGTGGTCGAGCAGGGAAAGGTTCAGCGGCGCGAGATCAAGATTGGCTTAAAGCAAGAGAAAATGGTGCAGGCAGTCAGCGGAATCGAGCCGGGAGAGCGAGTTGTCGTGGCGGGACAAGCTGCCCTCCGCGACGGGCAGTCGGTGCGCGTCGCCGGCCAGGGTCAGCCGGACGGCAAGTCACCCAAGGAGGGACCTGCCGGCGGACGCGAGCTCAGCGGCGCCAAGTCCGGAGCAGGTAAGTCAGGGGCAGGCTCGCCATCACCAACGGGCAAAGGAGGGTCTCGATGAAACTGACTGAATACACGGTCCAGCGGCGTTTGGCCACCGGAGCCATCGCCCTGGCACTAGTCGTGCTGGGCATGTATGGTGTGTGGCAATTACCGGTGGATTACCTGCCGGAGGTCACTTATCCGCTGGTCAAGGTGCATATCCGCTGGCCGGGCGCGACCCCGGAAGAGATCGATCGAGATATTGCCGATCCGGTCGAGCGGTTGATGGCGACGGTCGATTACTTGGACGAGTTGGAATCGACCTGCCGCGAGGGCGTGTACTCGCTGGACGTGAATTTCGAATACGGGGCGGACGTCGACGTGGCGTTTCAGGATGTCCTGGCCGCGCTGACGCGGGCGGAGCAGAACCTTCCGAGCGATATCGAACCGCCGTATGTCTTTAAGGCCGATCCCTCTCAGTTGCCGGTTATTCAGCTGACCGTTCGCTCGGATCGTTGGGGACCGGTTGAACTGCGCGAGTGGACGGACAACTGGCTGCAGGACCGAATTCTGGCGGTCCGCGGTGTCGCGGGCACGGAGATTATCGGTGGTCTGGAGCGGGAGATCCGCATCCTGCTCGATCCCTTGGCGATGGAAAAGCACAAGATTCCGCTGCAAACCGTGATGCGGCGTTTGGCCGAGGAAAACGTGGAGCAAACCGGCGGCCGCGTCATTGTGGGGCGGCGTGAGATCATCGCCCGCACGGTGGGAGAATTCGACGACCTGGAACAGATTCGTTCGGTGGTGATCACTCGGCGCGGCGGCGAAAAATTGTACTTGCAAGATATCGCCGAAGTCGTCGATTCACACGAGGACGTGCGCGTCGTCACCCGCTTTAATAACTATCCGTGCGTCAAACTCTCGGTGTTGAAGGAGGCCGAGGCGAACACCGTTGAAGTGGCGGGGGCCGTTCAGCAAAAGCTGGAGGAGTTGGGACCGTCGCTGCCTCAAGGTCTCGAGATGGGTTCGGTGGAGAATCAGGCGTACTACGTGGCGGGAGCGCTGGCGGGAGTGCGTGACGCGGCCATCCAAGCGATGGTTCTATTGATCATCGTGGTCTATTTGTTCCTCGGCAGCTTCCGCCAGGTGCTGGTGATGGTGGTGGCCTTGCCCTTGACGCTGATCGTCAATTTCGGCTTGATGAAGCTGGCGGGATTCTCGCTCAATGTGTTCTCCCTCGGCGGCCTGGTCGTCGCCATCGGCGTGGTGCTCGATAATTCCATCGTGGTCGTGGAAAACATCAGCCGACTCCGCCACGACCATCCCGGAGAGCCGATCAAGCGGCAAGCGATCGGCGGCGCGGCCGAGGTCGGCCCCGCCATCGTCGCCGCCACCTTGTCGTTTCTCGCCCTCTTCCTGCCGTTTCTGCTTGTGCCCGGGCTCACCAGCTTGTTGTTCCGTGAACTGATCCTGGTGATCGCGGGCGTGGTGGTTGTCAGTCTGGTGGTGGCCGTGGCGATGACGCCGATGTTGAGCACGCTCTTTTTGGGAACAACGTCCCAGAAACGGCAGGCCACGCGATTTGAGCGATTCTTCGATTCGTTCACCGAAGGGTATGGCTGGCTGCTGGAACGGTCCCTGCGAGCACGCTGGGCCGTGATGCTGGTGTTCATCGCGATGGTCGGCTTGGCCAGCTGGCTCTACGGCCGGGTGGGGGGAGAATTTCTGCCCATGGTGGACGATGGGCGCATCATGGTCAAGGTGAAGCTACCCACGGGCGCCTCCGTGTACGAAACCGACCAGGTGGTGCGACGAATCGAGCAGCGGATTGCCAACGATCCACTGATCGAAAGCACGTTTGCCCTCGCCGGCGGGCAGGTTCGAGGACTCACCACCTACGAAGTCGCCAACGAAGGGCAAGTCGACATCCAACTGATCCCCAAATCAGAGCGCGAGATTAGCACCAAGCAATATGTGGCCAGTTTGCGGCCGATGGTTGCGAAGGTGCCCGCACCCGGTGGAAGAATCATGGCCCGGCAGATGCCGATCAAGGGCGTGAAAGGGCTGCGCGCCGCGGATCTGCTGGTGGAAGTCCAAGGCCAGGACATGGATACGCTGGCGGAGTTGGCCCAACGCACGGCCAACCTGATGAACGAGTCGGGAGAGCTGCGCAACGTGTCCATCTCGATGGATATGACCAAGCCGGAATACCAGGTGAGCGTGGATCGAACCAAGGCCACTGAATTGGATGTCTCCGTCGCGGCGGTGTCGGAAACGCTGCGCTCCCTCATTACCGGGACCGTGGTCAGCCGTTACCGGGAAGCGGGCGAATATCACGACATTCGCGTGGTCATCCCCGAAAACCGTTTGACGTCGCGTCACCAGATCGAGAACCTCGTGGTCTCGGGCAGCGGCGGCAATGCCCTTCGAGTGCGTGACGTCGCCACGGTCCGGGAAGCCGTCGGTCCCCTGGAAATTCAACGCGAGAACCAGGTCAAACAAGTAACCGTGGAGGCGAACGCCGCCGACGTGGATCTCGCCACCGCCGTTGCTAACCTCCGGAACTCGCTAAACAATCTGGACCGTCCCGCGGGCTATCAGTTCGCCTTCGGCGGCCAGGCCGAACTGATGGCCGACATGCGGCAAGCGATCGTGGCCGTCGTTGCTTTCGCCGTCTTCTTCGCCTTCATCGTGCTTACGGTGCAGTTCAATAGCCTGAAACTCCCGGCGCTGATCCTCGGCAGCGCCCCGTTTTGCCTGGCCGGTCTGGTGTTCGGGCTCTATCTCTCCGGGCTGGCATTTGGCGCCACCGTGCTCATCGCAATCCTGGTCGTCATTGCCCTGAACGTGAACGACGGCGTGCTGCTGATGACCTTCGCCGAGGAACTGGGGCAGCGAGAGGAACTCAACCCGCTAGAGGCCGTCGTCCGCGCCGCCAAGATTCGGCTCCGTCCGCGACTGATGACCACGATTACCACGATGATCGGCTTCGGGCCCTTGGCGTTGAACCTGGGCGAAGGTGCCGACATGCTACAACCCATGGCGGTCGGAGCCATCGGTGGCCTGATCACCGAGGCCCTGGTCGCGTTGTTCTTCATGCCGTGCCTCTACGCCTTGACGACTCGTAGTCGGCGACATGTGTGACGCGTGCGGCCAGCTGCCCGCCACCCGGAACCGGCCGCGGAAGCATTGGCGGCTCAGTGACCGCGAATGGGGAAATGACATCATGAATCATCGCGTGGAAACGACCACGCCTCAGTTAGGAACCACGGAGATCCTTACGGTGATTCGACGAATGGGAGGTTACAATCACGCTCCTTTCACAAATTGAGCCGCAAGTTTTGGCCGTTTGAGGTGCTTAATACTCAAAGTGTAAGCGTTTCTCGCCCTTCCAACGGCCCAGACGCTGGAAAAGCCCTGGTTTCAGGTCGTGTCCAGGTGGATCGAATTTGAACCCGTGACGGGTGCAGTCATGGCCGAAAAGGCGCCGAAAGCCGGGCTTTACCAGCTAGTCGAGAGGCGAAGCTTACAGTTTGAGTTAATAGTGTTGTAATGAGCGTAAGCGACGATGAACAGTTGATGCTCGGCGCCGCACAAGGCGACCGCGAGGCTTTCGGCAGGCTGGTGGAACGTCATCATCCTGGTATCTTGCGTTTCGTTCACCGGTTTCTCGGCAATGTGGACACTCATACGGCGGAAGACCTTGCCCAGGACGTGTTTCTAGCGGCTTGGCAGGCCGCACCTTCCTTTCGGCCGCGGGCGAAGCTCTTGACCTGGCTACTTCGTATTACGACCAATATCTGCCTGAACTATCGCCGCCGCAGCCGGCTCCGCGCCGCAGTTTCCCTAACCACCCAAGGCTTTCTATCTACCCGGGAAGGGGAAGCAGGCCTCCGCTCCGGAACAGAGCGGCCAGACGCACGGGAAATCGCGCGTGAGCAGGCCGAGACGGTCAGCAAAGCGATCGCCGGTCTCCCGCCGAAACAGCGGATCGCGATCCTTTTGCGTCACTTCCACGGGCT
>JBNJEM010000616.1:0-4784 GCA_051745935.1 Planctomycetota bacterium | reverse complement strand
AATCTTCCTGTCTTGGAATCTTCCTGTCTTGGAATCTTCCTGTCTTGGAATCTTCCTGTCGTTCTTCACGTGCGAAGTGTAGGCTGACGGCGGGCGATATGGGCCCGGTGGAGCGGCCGGAGTGGACTGGCGGCGATCAGTTCCTCGAAATCCTGGACGGTTTCGGCGGTCGGTTCCATAGGAAAACCTTGCGACGGGACAATCGTGTTCGGTCGGGTTCATCCGTTTTTCTGCCACGTTTATTGCCAGTGACACGTGACACGGGCGCCGGGGGAAACTTCCGTACTTCAGTCACCCGTGCTTGCAGGATATAATGAAGTCGATGAACGTTCAAGGATTGTACGAGGAGACCAGCAATGCCAGACGCAAAATATTCTCGCGAGGAGGTTGCCACGCGCGGAGAGGCAATTTACGAGCGGGACATTCGCCCCAATGTCGAAAGCGAAACCAAGGGCAAGTACCTGGTCCTGGACATCGAGACGGGGGAATATGAAATCGATCAAGATGATTTGGTCGCGACGAAGCGAGTCATGGCGAGATGCCCCAATGCGGTTCTCTATGGGCTACGCATCGGGTATCCCGCGGCGTATCGATTGGGCGGATTTTCAACGGTTTGGGACCGATGATTCAAGGAACAGTAAGCAGTGATCGGGAAATCGTGATTCGACTGGAAGCTCTCGCGGGCAGCCAATCTCCGATTTCAATTCAAGCGATTGTCGATACGGGCTTCAATGGATCCTTGACGCTTCCAGTCGGCGTGCTGAATACCTTGGGGGCATCGGCAGCAGGTACTCGTCGTGCTGAACTGGGCGACGGCAATCTTGTTGAACTGGACGCTTATTTTGTGACCGTCAAATGGCGTGACGAAGATCGGCAAGTGTTGGCGCTTCAGGCGGAAGCAATGCCGTTGGTCGGCATGTCGTTGTTGTGGGGAAGTCGAGTACGCTTCGACGCACAAGACGGCGGACCGGTCACGATCGATGCGATTCCGTAGCGGGGTCAGTGGCAGAACAACGTCTTCCCACGCCGTCAGCGGGGGCTCCGACAAGTCCCGGGCGGCGGGCCGATGCCCCCCCTCATTGGAGCCGGCGCCGAGCGGTGAAGGGGGGGTTTTGACGGGCGGGTCGGTTGTATCGAATGCCCGGTGCGGGATAGAGGGGGAAATGGTTTAGCGCGTGGAGGAATTGTACTAAACCCTTGAATCGGAGCTGGGCCCTTTTAGAATAGAGTTTGAGGATCCCATTTCCGCTTTGCATCAGGGAAGGTGGTTAAATCATGCGAGTCGCGGTATATAGCGTAGTGGGCGTGGCGGGGCTGGTTGGACTAGGCTGGGCTCTTTCACTGAATTTGTGGGCGCAGGGGCGGCCCTCGAAGCCACTCAAGGAGGAACCGGTTCTGCCCGCTCGGGTCCCGGTGGCGTCGGCGGGCAACGTGATCGCGTTTTGTTCGGACACACCCGACGGCCCGTCGCAGGTGACGCTGATTGATGTGGAAGCCCGCTCGATGTGCGTCTACCACATTGACCGCTCGTCGGGGAGCAAGATTGAGCTGAAGAGCGTGCGAAACTTTCGCTGGGACTTGATGATGGAAGAGTTCAACGGGAAAGCGCCGCTGCCTCGCGAGATTCGCGCTCTGATGAAGCAAGAATAAAGAATAGATGCCGGTGTTTCGCGGCATGTTGGGTTTGGGTGCCAGGGGGGCACGTTGTCGGGTCGACCCGTCGGCTCTACCCATGTTAGATGATCGCTCTTGTGGAGCTTGAAATTCAATGGCCGGAAAATTAATTGAACTAAAAGAAGCGGCAGCCCAGCTGGGAATCTCTCCCGATAAGTTGCAGGACATGCGCGAGGCTGGGGAGATCCATGGGTACAAGGATGGAACCAGCTGGAAATTCAAGCCTTCGGAAATCGAGCGAATTGCCAAGGAGCGGGGCGTCTCGAAAGGCGGCGGCGAGGAAGCTGAAGCGTCTGGATCGGTGTCGTTGAGCGATGACGGGTTCGATGAGCTACTGGATCTCGACGGTGCAAGTAGTTCAGGGGGTTCAGGGAGCCCGGGGGATAACTCATCGGTTTTGATCGACGAAGAATCCAGTGGGGATGAACAGGACTTCTCGAGCACGGTCGTCGGCAAGGAAGAGAAGAAACAGGAAGAACCCCCCGAGGCGGCCCCCACCAAGGACTCGTCCGGAGATTCATCGGGTGAGGCGAGTAGTGGGGGCGAGAGTTCAAAGGCATCCGACGAAGAGGACTATGAGCTGAAGCTGGCGGATTCGGAAGACGACAGCGACGATTTGGCTTTGCCGGACGATTTGGATTTTGAATCGGACGCGGCGATGGCCTTGGACGACGACGTCGATTTGGAATTGGCCGTCGACAGCGACGATGAAGAATCCGTTGAGCCGGACTCGGGCAGCTCCGAAGGCGAATTGGCGATCGATTCCAGTGATAGTGAGAAGGAAGGCCAGAAAACGCCGGACAGCGAACCGGGGTCGGAGGAAGGTTCTTCGGTCGGGTTGGAGCTTCCCGAAGACGACGACATGATCTCGGTGGAAGACCAGCCGGAGGCGGCGTCCGACGATGCAGCGGAACTGCAGCAGGACGAGGAGTTCCTGTTGTCCCCGTCGGATTCGGTATTGGGAGACGAGTCGTCCGATAGTGGTTCGCAAGTCATTGCGTTGGAAGACTCCAGCGCCTTCGAAAGCGACTCCGACGTGGAAGCCGAGGAAGGTGCGGAGCCCATGTTGGTTGAGGATGAAGGCGAGGCGTTGGACGATCAGCTCGGCCCGATCGATGCGGCGGCGGCGGAACCCAGTGCCGTCCCAGTTTCCCCGGCGGAAGCAATCGAGGCGGACTACACGATCTGGAACATCGTCGCCTTGCTGCTGGTTGTGCTCTTGCTCTCGACCGTCGGCATGTTGATGGCCGACGTGGTGCGTAACCTGTGGTCTTGGAACAGTGACATGGCCGCTTCCAGCGCGGTGGCGGACAGCATCATCGAGACGCTCGGAATGAATTAGACCGCCCGGGTTATTCGCGGCGCAGCTTCAGGGGCGCGTACGTGGACGACGCGTCGGCTGTCGCGACGGGGTTGACCTCCGGCAGCGGCAGCGCCCTCAAAAGCGAGACCGTTTCTTTCGAGGCCGGCACGTCCATCTCGGCCAGAGGCACCAAGCATCGCACCAATGCGTGCGAAGGCAGCGCGCCGGCCTCTTGCGACGATAGCAGAGGCCCTTGTGAATCGGCCAGCACGCTCTGGTACTGGTCCTCTCCGCAACTGGCCACGGCAAGGCCATCTTCATTCAAGGAGAACGCAAAGGACAGATCGCTGTAGCGCAGCAACATGGCCTCGGTGAACGGCGCGTGTTGTTTGAGAGCGAGATGTTCTTCAGCCGCCTTGATGAGCGTGCGGCTGATCACGCCGCCTGAAGAGCAAAGCTTTCCTTCGGCTTCCAGCACCCGGCCCCGATGGATGATCAGGCGGGGCAAGGTGAGCTCCGCCATGCCACTGAGCTTATGGGGAAACTGGCCGGTGACGAGCTGATCGAGGTCCAGCCGCCGAAATACGCCGGATATCTCCGCTTCCCACCCGGTGCCAAGGTGTTCAGACCACACCGATCCTTCGAAGCTGCAGGTGTTTCCCAGGCGGGTTAGCTGGGGGAACCACGCGGAGAGGAGCTGGCAAGGGAGTTTCGCGGAGCCGGTGTGCAGTTCCCACCCGGTGGCGGGTGGCGTGAGCTGGCGGTTGCGCGCCACGCGCAACCTCACGGGCTTGCCGTCTTCCGATCCCGCCGGCCGAAACTGCAGAAACGCTTCGGTGGCGTCGTGGCCCGCGTCCACCGCCAATTCCACATCGAGCAGCGACTCGGACCGCGTGTCCTTGTGAAGCAGGACGGTGGCGGCCGAGAGTTGAAAGGAGGCGCCCGTGGTGTCATTACGCTGCATGAGGTGCTCATGCAACACCGCGACCAGTCGCGGGAGTCGCGAGAAGGTTACTTCGGGGTGCGAAAGTTGAATGACCGGCCTCGTGTCAATGCAACCGATCGTGGCCGATTGCGCGCGGGCCAGGCGGGCCTGCGATTCGGGATCTCGCAGTTCGATCTCGTGTACAACAAGCTGGCCCTTTGCCGCCCAGTCGATTCGCGAGCACCGCACCTGCAATCCCAGCCGAGCGGCCAGTTGGGATCGCCAGCGAGCGGTTTGGGTCGCTCGATAGACCGGCGTATTCACAATGACCGCCGCACTGGCAATTAACAGCGTGGGAAGTACGCAAACCATGCAAAACGTTGCCCGGCATAATCGACGTCGCACGGTGAATCGCATCGCTCCGTCCTCGTACGCATGGGGTTCCCGGACACCCAGCCTGCTCCTGGGGTGAGGATAAACTCCAAGTCCTCGCCATCCATATTGTCGCGCCGTTCGCCTTGCCGGGGTTGAGCCGAAAGGACCTCAGGGAACACGGCGGGTACCCTAACGCATGAAACGCAAGCGACCCGGCTTGTTCGCTGCCCGCCTTTCTTCATCCGTGGGTCCGTTCTGCCATCCGTGGGCCTATCATGATACCTGACGCACCGGCGATCATCGCCGTGCCCCGGCGGCGAAATCTTCAATTCTTATCATCAAACACACCCCACAAACTCGGGGCAACCTACGCATTCTACTTTGTCCAATTTCCGGGTTTTTCATCAGCCCAGCCTGCTCCTGGGGTGAGGATAAACTCCAAGTCCTCGCCATCCATATTGTCGCGCCGTTCGCCTTGCCGGGGTTGAGCCGAAAGGACCTCAGGGA
>JBNJEM010000615.1:0-4790 GCA_051745935.1 Planctomycetota bacterium | reverse complement strand
TCGCAACTGCCTTTTCCTGGCAACCAAGGACGAAACGCTTGTCCAGGCAGCGGGGCTGATTGATCTTTGGTCCGACGGATACGTAGAGCCCATCGTTCCGCCATGTGAGCCGTACCACATCTTAGCCCAGCAGCTAATGGCACTTGCACTTCAGGAACGAGGTCTCGGCCGGCGAGATTGGCGTAAATGGATCGGCACCGTTCCGGCCTTTTCCGGGATGCCCGAGGATCGCATCGATCAGATCGTCGAGTGGATGCTGCAACACGAGATTCTCTGGAACGACCAGGGCATTTTGTGGCTCGGGCGAGAGGGAGAGAATCGGTTCGGACGCCGCAATTTTCTCGAACTCTTCTCGGTCTTCGTTTCTCCGCCATTGTTCTCCGTACGGCACGGTCGACAGGAGTTGGGCTTCGTCGACGAGCTGACGTTTCTCGGCAGGGACGACGGCCCGCGAATACTACTGCTCGCCGGCCGGTCATGGCTTGTCAATCACGTCGACTGGCGACGAAAGACTGCTTACGTCGAGGCGGCTGACGCGAAAGGTCGTTCACGCTGGAAAGGCGAAGCGGACGGCCTGAGTTACCGTTTGTGCCAGGCCATTAAGCGAGTTCTCGCGGCCGACGATCCTCGCGATTCCTGGTCGCGACGGGCCAGGCAGCAGCTTGCCGCTGTGCGGACCGAGTTCCCCTGGGTTCGGTCAAATGACTCTGCTGTGCTGATCGACGCAAACGGCGCGACGACTTGGTGGACCTTTGGCGGATTTCGTGCCAATGCCACCATCGCTGGTCGGCTCCGCGACCTACTTGACAGTCAGATTGATTTTGACAGCTTCACGTTGAACTTCGCTACGGACGTGACATCGCATGATCTGGAGCACGCTCTGAATGCACTAGGAGAGCAAGCCCCGGACACATGGTGTGCTGCAATTGATCCGCAAGCAATCGATGGACTGAAGTTTTCCGAGTGCATCCCCGCGGATGTGGCGACGGCGATGCTATCGGCTCGCGTCCGTGACGTTTTGGCGATAGCGAGTGTTTTGCGCGATCCCATCCGCTTTGTTCACGATTCCCAGAACCAATGAAAGGGGGGGCAGGTGGTATCCTCATCAGCGTTGTTGAATGTGCTTTACGAGGGTGATAGTCCCGGGATGGTTGAGCTGAGGGATCAACTTAACGAGATCGCGCACATGCCGGGGCTCGTAACCGTCCTCATCGAAGGTCCTCCAGGAACGGGAAAGACAACGATGGCCCGTGCTCTGGCCATGGCTCGGCTGTTTGCCATGGTAGACAAGGACTATCACTGGTACCGACGGAAGCATTGCCCGGGTTTTCATCGGTTTTTCCGCCCGTGTTTGTGGGTGGGGAGGAAAAAGGGGAGTAGTACATTTTTTGCGGCAACTGGCGCAGAGTGGGGAAAGATGGCTATCGCCTCTCGGCACGCGGTCCGCACCCGGATGGTTATCCGGCTTTCCTGACTTGCCAGAAAAAATGTACGGCTCCCCTTTTTTTGGACGGCCAGTTCGAGAAGGCCGACAACGCCACCCAGAAAGTGGAAAAGAGGTCGGCGCTGGACGGCAGAGGCCCTGCTGCCGCAGACGGCCCTCACCTACACGGCGCCGATGTCGCGGGCTTGCAGGCCGCGTCCGCGATGATCGACGACCACGGAGTAACTGATCCGGCGTCCGGGGCGGAATTCAAAGCCCGGTGCGGCAAACTTCGCCAGCAGCAACACATCGCGATGCAGCGCCAGATCTCGGGCGAATGCGTAGACAACTATACCGGTCGCGGATGACTTTCTCCGCCGCGAGTCCGACCAACGGGAGGACGGCTTGCGCCGGGCAGCGTTCCACCCGGAAAAATCCAACCGCCTGTAATATAGATGTACTGGCAGACCTCACGGCCAGGCCGGCTGAAGAGCGGTTTCTCCGGGGCTGTTTGCGGTGCCGATGCCCGGGGGGCTGACCGGAAAATGTGCCGTTTCGTCCGTTGGCGCTACTGCTGTTACGGGACTCGCGGAGGTCGCTTACGCGACCTCTGCAGTCTTGCATCTACTCTAGCGCGGGATTAGGCTGGCGAGAAGTGGTAAGTGATTGCACAGTGGTTTCTGCAGAAGGCGAGAAGCATGAGATGGCTGATTAATATGCTGGCAATTGGGTTGTCGGCATCGGCAAAGCGTGCCTGCCGGGCTGGTGCAAAAGTGGCGCACACGCAAACGTAGCAGGGCTTCGCTGTTTTTCCCGAGGTTTGCACCTAGAAACGGAAGAGCCGTATTGTAACGTAAAGTCGGGGTAGGAGCCACGATCATGTCTAACCAACTGCCGCGATGGTTTGTTCGCAAAAGCAAAAAGACGTTCGGCCCATTCACGGCTCAACAATTGAGGCAACTCGCCAAATCTGGCAAAATTGCCGCGGACACTGCAGTCCGCTGCGGGGAGGATGGTAACTGGACCAGAGCACAAAAAGTCAAAGGCCTATTCCCTCCCACTCAACGCAATGCGGATACGTGCCCTGCTCCGCTGCCGTCGGCGGCGGCACCCCCTGAAACGCCCCATGTCCCCCCCGGTGTGGAGCAACTCGAACCCGTTCAACAACCTGTCGGGATGGCATCCGTACGGGAGTCTTAGCGCACCGGTATCAAAGGAACCTTCACGGGTAAAAAGCATCTCAGACGAGTCCGCTCCCACTGGACCAATGCCCGTGAGAGCCCGCCTCTTAAGGGTGGTATTCGTTCTGGGATTCGGCCTTCACATCGCATTGCTCTTTATTCCGGCCTATCACCGAGACGTCGCCATGCTGTCCGCTGGTGCCCGCGCCTTTTTGGAAAGCAGCTTGAACACCCCCGTGGAGCAGATTTTCGGGGCGACTGGCAACCCACAGCCCCTTACCCCGCTAGACTATTATCGCCTCTTGTTCCAATTGGGTCGAACCGGCTTCGGATCCTTCAGCGTGTTCGTTTACTCCTTCAAGGTGCTCTCTTACGCCGCATCCGGCGTACTTGTCGTGCTCGCGTTTACGACACCGACGCGACGGGTGTTCGTTTCGGGCGGTTGTTCGTTTCGGGCGGTCTGTTATGCACATTCCTGCTTGTTCTACTCCCGCTACACCTCCTTCTTACTGAGGCGAACGGGGAAGGGGTAGAGGTATATTTCTTGCCTCGTTTCCTGGCTTACTTGGCTTTAACGCTACCGCTGATTGGCTTTTTTGTCAGGCCCCCCCGCTCAACACATACCCAGGAAGATGGGCGGCGTACTGGGCGCGATGACAACCAAACATAAAAGAAACATGAGCATGAATGAATCACAAGTTCCCAAGAAGTTTTTAGAGTCTCTTTTCGATCTCTCGTTTTCTCAATTCATCACAGTAAACATAATCAAGGTCCTTTACATTATCGCCATTGTTCTTTCGGCGTTCGTTGCGATGCTGATTCTTATTGTCGGCCTGCGGACCGGTGATATAACTGTTGGGCTGGCTGCGATTATCTTGACTCCGATTATGTTTTTTCTTTATGTAATATGTGCTCGGATTGTGCTGGAACTTATTATAGTTGTGTTCCGTATTGCCGACCACACCCGAGAATTAACGGAGCACAAACAAGTTGTGGAGCCAGGCCAATCAGTAGGCGAGGATGAAGCATGAATCCGTGGGAAAGGTGACGAAACATCTTACCCCCCGCAAACATGATCGTCTTGCCAAATTTCTCCTTGTTGGCGACGTAGTGATTTGCAATAAACGCATCGCGATCCCGGTTCAAAGCCATTTCAGTAATAATGTTCTCCGGCAGGTCACGATGGGTGCCTAACCACTTCTGGTACTCTCGTTCGTTGAATTCCTGCGTGAAATTGGTTTCTGGTTTTTTCACAACAGGCTTGGCTAAAATGCCGGCGGCCATCAGTTGTTGAGGCATGACCTAATGTATAATTCCTTGTGGAAAGAGTTTCAGAATCCAGTCGCCAGCCTTTGTTATCTTTCCCTGTTGCCAGTCAGCCAATCGCGATTCGATCTCTTGGATCGCGCGGCGAATCGCTTTTGACTTGGTGAGCGATTCCTCCGCACGCCTCGTCAAGTTACCAACGCTCTGAGCACGTCCCGAGCCCAGCCAGGACGCCAGCTCGCGGAGCGTGGTCGCGGCATGGCGCTTCGCGAGCTAGGCGGCCACCGAGCGGATTTCGGTGTTGCGACTCCGATGTCCCAAGGCCTCATGATCGACCCCGTCGGGGTGCGTCAGCCGCAGTCGTTCAGGACCGCTCTACGTCGGCTTGCGCTTGCGAACATCCGCGAAATATGGACAATAACTGAAGCGTCTATGACAGACTGGCTAGAGGTGCCCTTGGAGTAGGCCCATGACGGCTAAACGCGATCAGATCATGACGATGGACGAGCTGGCGGAGTACCTAAAGATCTCTAAATCCACGCTCTACAAGCTGGCGGTGGAAAACAAGCTGCCGGGCCAGAAGATCGGCAAGCGCTGGCGGTTCCACAAGGACGCCGTCGACGAATGGCTGAAGCCGTCTCCCCTATCGAAGCAGGCGGGAAGGAACCAGTGACAGACAAAGTGCCAAAACAAGGTTCGATTGTACGCGGTACACTGTTCCCGGAACCGGTGCAGGTCATCGCCTGCGTGCCCCTGGGCGAGTCGATCAAGCTCGTCGGTAAGGGGCTCGAGTCCGGGCAGGTCTACGAACCAATTCTGGATGCAGCCCAGCTTGCGACACTGGACGTCAGCGCTGAACAGCCGCCTTTCGACGGCAACCCCACGCACTTCCGCCTCGGCATTGAAGCACTTCGCTTGGG
>JBNJEM010000614.1:0-4816 GCA_051745935.1 Planctomycetota bacterium | reverse complement strand
CGGTCGTGGATGACTTTTTCCGCCGCGAGTCCGACCAACGGGAGGACGGCTTGCGTCGGGTAGCTTTCCATCCGGAAAAATCCAACCGCCTGAAATATAACCCATTTGGTTGCGTCTTGCGCCCTCGCCCCGTGGCGAACGAAGACCCTAAGGGACCGAAAGCACCAAAGGCGACACGGGAGGCAGGGCTCACGCGTGGAAAAAGCCGCGCGGTTTCTTCCTTTTCTTCATCCGTGGGGCCGTTCCGCCATCCGTGGGCCTACCATGGCCCCCCCCGGAGCACCGCTGATGATCGTCACGGCGTGGACGGGGAGATGCCACTACTTGAAACGAGGACGCGCAACAACTGCTGCAAACGGAGCCGTTCGAGTTCGCATGGTTTCCCCGAGGGGGGACCATAGGCGACCTTGGGGTGGGCTGATGAAAAAGCCGGAAGATGTGAACGAAAAACGTGTCAAACGAAAAAGGTGTCAGCCTTATTCCTCTTCCACGTGTGTCCCCAAGCCATCGCTACTGGTTGATGCGATCACTTCGTCTTCCGTGGCCTCGGTAACACGGTAGGGGCGCACCCATGCCGAGGCTCGCCGTCGCTGTGAGCATGGCAAACCGCTAAGCCACATCCGTGCATTTTCTTCCGCTTCTTCTCTTGTGTGACACGGTTTGCCATAACACCCCAGGTCCCGCGGTTCACCGTTCAATTCACCACTCGCTTGGTAGTACACATCACCAATTTGCCATTTTTTACATGTCATCACTCCACCTCCGCTGAGCACACACGAACTGCCACGCTACGTCTTACACCACCGTGCCCGGCCGTCCCTCCACACAAAAACGATCTCCCCCGCCGCCCAGTAGGTTGCCCGGACGGGCTTACCTCGTTCTGTCCCACTTGGGTTCGTAGCGCTCACCATCCTCCTCCCTCCTCGTCCGCGTCCGGCAACGGTTTTCCGACCCCCCTTCAAGGGCGCTCGCATTGGCGGCTACCCCTTCGGCTCGCTTCGGCTTCCTTTCTTGTCACTTGATCTTCTCTGGAAGCTCTTCTTTTGGTTTGTCCCTTGGTCCGAGCCTCCGATTGTCGCTTTTGTCTCTGATTTTCCCCTATTGTTGATTACAACACATCTCATCGATATTGCAACAGAGTTTTCCATTTTCCGGCTTTTTGGCCAGGCTAGCCCCGCCCTTAGGTCCGCAGCCGTCTGCCCACCTTGGCTTCAAGGCTCGCCAGTTTCGTTTCCAACCGCGATTCACTTCCGTTCCGATGGTCAAATTTCACCGTGCACGTGATCCGATCGCAATCTGTCTGCAAAGCCGCAAAACATTGCTGGAGGATATCGAGCAATTGGGGCAACTCGCCTTCCACCACCGTCCCCATTGCATGGAGCCGGTATGGCAGCCCCGATGAATCAATGATGTCCAGGCAGCGAGCAACATACGTGCTCACGCTGGCTCCCTTGTCGACTGGAAAAATGCTGAATTCCATGAGTGTCATCGTCTGGATAACTCCTGGCCAGAGGGGATGTGTGTCCATGTTCTACCGTACTTCAGGCGGCCGAGTTTGCCCGGGTGGAAAGCTGCCCGACGCAAGCCGTCTTCCCGTTGGTTGGGCTCGCGGCGGACAAAGTCCTCCGCGCCCGGTATAAAACCGTTTGGCAATCATTTGAATCGCGAGGGCTCCACTGAACCACGACCATGTAAATGGTCGATACTAGCCATAAGAAACGCGGAACCGCTGTAACATGGTCCCGAGCCGACGCCGCCGGGCGGGCAGCACAAAGTCTTACACAGAAACTACTTAGCTCCATTTTGCAACCGGTCTACCATCCTGCGGGTCGAATCGCTAAACTCGTGCTCCTTCGGTCCACGCAAGAATGTGTCAAAGGGGGGCGTCAAACTTAGTGAAAGAGCCCTAACCAAACCATTCAAATCTCCCACCATCCAAGGAGTTTGGAAGCGGACTGCCGGTTTTGTGGCCGCTTGTAAGACAAGAAAGCCACGTGGAAGCAGCACCAGCTTGGAGTAACGCCCGTGTCACGGTCAAGGCAACCATGGAGAACAACAGCGGGCATTTCCGGGCGCTTTTCACAGCCCGTAACAAAACCTGCCCGTCGCTGCCAGAAGTCCTTCGAGGAGAGGGCGTCTGAGCGGTTTTGTCGTGGCTGCTGGGCCTGGCTGGTCATTTTCCTTTGGCCGCTACCTCTCCTTGCCTGGAGCTCCAACGTGCCCGCCCTGCCCAACGCGTGGGGCGCGGAGGGTGGCGACACGGCACTGGTAAGCCGGGCGATCCGTTCTCAGCCGAATACCCCATCAGAGGTCGCCGACCAACCCTACTTTGATCTAGAATCCTATCTGAGCAACAGTCCAGTGGACAGCGGGCCCTGGCATTGGCAGCTGCTGCCTAATGACTTGATTTACAAGTCCTATCTGGCCGGCATGAAAGAACCTCGAAGCGGGACCACGCTCACGTACATCACCGATGACGGCTGGCTCTGGGAAGCCGTGCTGGGCACTCGCGTCGGCCTGTTGCGCTACGGGAATCGGGACCCGCTCTTTCCCCAGGGGGTGCAGCTGGACCTGGAAGGCGCCGCCGAGGTGCGTCTGGACATGGAGCACGACGTGGACGTCCGCGCCACCGACTATCGCGTCGGCGTCCCGCTGACCTACGGCCATGGATCACATCAGACGAAGCTGGCATACTACCACATGAGTTCTCACCTCGGTGATGAATTCTTGCTCGCTCATCCTGCTTTTGAGCGTCTAAACTGGGCCCGGGATGCGATTGTCCTCGGGCACGCGGTGAACATGACCGAAACGATTCGCGTTTACGCGGAAGCGGGTTGGGCATTCTATACCGATGTCAGCGAGCCGTGGGAATTCCAATTTGGCCTCGATTGGGCCCCCAATAGGCCGACCGGTTGTCGGGGGGCTCCATTTTTCGCCACCAATGTACATCTGCGCGAAGAAGTAGACTTCTCAGGCAACTTGTCCGTCATGACCGGCTGGGCATGGATGAGTGAGCGGGACCGACATTTGGCGCGGCTTGGCGTGCATTACTACAACGGCAAGAGCAGCCAGAACTCGTTCTTCGACCACTTCGAGGAACAGATCGGTGCCGGCTTCTGGTACGATTTCTAACAGCCACCAGGCGAATCGGCGCCCTAGTGCCGCAAGCCGCCCCCCTCGTGGCACAATCTCCACTGTAACCAATTTGATGCTCGTGCGAGCGAGACATCCGAGGGATATTTCAGGCGGTTGGATTCTTCCGGGTGGAAAGCTACCCGACGCAAGCCGTCCTCCCATTGGTCGGGCTCGCGGCGGAGACAGTCATCCGCGACCGGTATAAAAGTTGGAGTTACCTCAAGCTCACCTGTCGCCAGCCCCTTCACCTTGGTGATCTGTCTCTTGATTTGACAATTGGACCGTCCCATTCCGCTCGCGGGCAGTCCGTGTTTCGCGCAGCAATCCTGGTGAAATATCCAAATCCAGCGGCTCGGTAAGCCCCGCCCTGAGTCGTTCGACGGCGATGGCCCCCATGACGGCATTGTCGGTACACAGCGACATCGGGGCGATGTGCAATTCGACCTCGGCCTCTTCAGCCGCCAGCCTCAGCTGTTCCCGGAGCCGTGTATTGGCCGCGACGCCCCCGCCCACGCAGAGACGGGAGAGTCCGGTCTTGCGAAGGGCCAACATCGCTTTGCCCACCAGGCAATCGATGACGGCCTGCTGAAAGCTCGCCGCCAGATTCGCCACCTGTTGGCGTGGCAACTCGAGCGTTGAAAAGTCCTGTTTTCCCATTCCGGTAATGGAATAGCGCACGGCGGTCTTCAGGCCGCTGAAGCTGAAATCCAGTCGGTCCGGATCATGGAGAAAGGAGCGTGGAAACGCGTACGCGTTTGGATTGCCTTCTTCGGCAGCCCGGGAGATAACCGGCCCCCCGGGGTACGGCAATCCCAACATGGACGCTACTTTGTCAAACGCCTCGCCGGCCGCGTCGTCAATGGTACTTCCCAGCACCTCGAACTTCGTGGGCGTTCGACACTGGTAAAGGCTGGTATGCCCCCCGCTGACAATCAGCCCCACGCAGGGGAAAACCTCTCGACCACTCGCGATCCGACAGGCGTAGATATGGGCCTGCAGGTGGTTCACGGCAACCAATGGCTTTTGGAGAGCCACGCACAAGGTCTTGGCAGCCACCAGCCCCACCAGCAACGACCCGGCAAGGCCGGGTGTGTTCGCCACGGCCACCGCGGAAATATCCTGAAGCGTCACGCGTGCCCGTCGCAGTGCCTCGTCAATCACCGGCAGAATCCGTTCCACGTGAGCTCGAGCCGCGACTTCCGGAACGACTCCCTGAAAGCGTTCGTGCAACGAATCCTGCGATGCGACCACCGAGGAACGTACCTGTAATTCGTCCGTGACCACCGCCGCGGCGGTTTCGTCACAGGTGGTTTCAATCGCCAAAACCAGCATGGCCATCAATCCCCGGGAGCATTAACAAAGGGACTAGTGCTCTGTCAGAGCTTAATTCTAGGGTACGCATTCCCGGATTTGCCGGTAGAACCTTATAAAGCCAGGTAAACCAACACTGGCACAGCCACCCGTTTTAGCTCTGACAAAGCACTAGCCGCTCTTCACGCTCTATGAGCCAATGTGCGCGCGCACGGCCTCGATCGCCACTTCCAGTTGCCGATCAACCAGCTCACGCTTGTCCGCTTCCTCGTCGTTGGCTCCCTTGTCCGCGGCGGCGGGCTTGGGCGGAGGACCGTTCGTGGACGGCTCGTCGCGGGGCTGGGTTAACTCGTCCCGCTCGGTAAACAAC
>JBNJEM010000613.1:0-4824 GCA_051745935.1 Planctomycetota bacterium | reverse complement strand
AGCGGGCGGACGACGCCTTGAGCTCTGCACAAGCGTGCGAAGATATTCTTAGCTCGGCGGAACTCCGGCGTGGCAAACCGCCATTCTATTTCGTTCTTTGTTTTGGGGATGGGTTTTGTCGTTCATCGCATTACAACAGGGCTCCGCCGTGTTCTCAACACGCCGCCGCACACCTCGGGCATGAACAATGCTGCGCATTTGTGCTAGGCTCTGTCAGCGGTTCAAACGCCGGACGAGACAGTGTGGGGCTCTTGAGCTTCGGACATCTACAGGGTGGCGAGACTGAACCACCAATGCTGACCGAAAAGTGCCCGGGAGCGACGATCAAGTGGACAGTGCGTTCGAAAACAGCTATATTCGGGTAGGGCCGCTGGAGATACGCGCACCCCAAAAACTGAATTCGGAAATGACAGGCCTTTTTTGCCTCCGCCGGCGCGCTTCTATTACATCATGAAAGCGCCCGTTGACCACGTGAAGAAGAGCGGAGTGTTGTGATGGAAGCGAGCACGCGAGTCAGCTCAACCATATCGATCGTGTGGAGCCTCGCCCTCGCCCTCGCCTTGGTTTCGTTCGGGGTGCAGGGCGCGCCGGTTCGCGCCCAGGCCGCGATCGTGGCGGATGGCGAGGCGCGGGCGGAGATCGTGATCGCGGAGCAGCCGCCGCGAGCGGTGAAGCTGGCGGCACGTGAGCTTCAGACTTACATCGACAAGATCACCGGTGCGCGGCTGGCGATCGTAACCGAGCCGAGCGATGACGTGTTGGTGCAGATTTTCGTGGGTGAGAGCCCGTATGCCGAGCGCGCCGGTATGACGGCCGAGGGGCTTGAGCACGATGCGTTCCGGATGGTGTCGGGCGAGGACTGGCTGGCACTGGTGGGAAGCGACGGGGACTTTCAGCCGATCGAGCCGTGGGGGCGCAGCCGGTCGAATTGGCTGAACGAGAAGCGGGCGGAGTGGGACACGCTGACGGGACGGTACTGGCGCAACCCGGTGGGCGCCAAGCTGTACCGGCATTACCAGGAGGACCTGGACCTGTGGCGCTACGACAAGCGGGGGTCGCTCAACGCGGTGTATGAGTTTCTGCGCGGGCTGGGCGTGCGCTGGTACATGCCGGGCGAGTTGGGCGAGATTCTGCCGGACACCGACACGATCGCTTTGCCCGAGGTGGACCGGACGGTCGAGCCGGACATGGAGGTGCGCACGATGAACTTCGCGCGGTTCGGCACCAACGTGCCGACCGAGGACATCCTCTGGTACCTGCGCCTGGGCACGAACCGGGTGTACGGCGTGATGCACCACGGCACACGCTATCTGACGGAGCGGGCCGAGCAGCGCGAGGCGAACCCCGAGTATTACGTGCTGCTTCCCAACGGCGAGCGGGACACCGAAAGCGACACGGCCAACGCATGCTACTCCTCGCAAGGGTTCTTCGAGGAGACCGTCGAGTTCGTACGGCTGATGTTCGATCACTATGACGTCGACGTGGTGTCGGTGATGCCGCACGACGGGTTCACGCAGATCTGCCAGTGCGACCAGTGTCGGCCTCAGGCGACGCGCGACCGGGGCTCGCGTGGGTGGTACTCCGACTACGTCTGGGACTTTGTCGCCCGGGTGGCGCGCGAGCTGGAAAAAACGCACCCGGACAAGAAGATCATGTGCGGGGCGTACAGTACATACCAGTTACCGCCGGCGACGATCGACAAGCTGCCGGACAACGTGTTGGTGCAGATCACCAACGGCCGGCCGCGATGGGAGATGGACGACGAAGCACATGAGCGGATGGCCGAGCTGCGCGAACAGTGGCTGACCAAGACGGACAACACGCTGTCGCTGACCATGAACTATCCGTTCACGCAGCGCGGTGAATATCGGCCGCAGTATTTCCCGCACGTGATCGCCCGCGGCGTCCGCGACGTACACGACCACGTCTGGCGCGAGGACATCTGGATTCCCGAGCAGCGCGGGTTCTACCAGCCGGGCATGAACCACCTGAACGCCTATGTCCTCTCGCAGTTCTGGTGGGACGCGGACCAGGACATCGACGCGCTGCTGGATGAGTACTGCCGGGACTTCTACGGCCCGGCGGCGGAGCCGATGCGGGCGTTCATCGAGTACGCGGAGGCGAACTACAGCGTCCTGGGACGCGAGGCGGAGCCCACCAGCCGGGCGCTGCAACTGTTCGACGCGGCGCAGGCGGTGCTGGCGTCGTCGCCGAAATCGGCGTACGCGCGGCGGATCGCGCTGGTGGACGAGTTTCTCCAGACGATGCGCAACCGCCAGGGCCAGCTCGCGAAGGATCGCGGCGACGTGCCCGAGTTCTCCTGGATGATCCCGCTGCGCAACGACAAGTGGAGCGAGATGCGCCAGACGCTGGTGATGGACGGCCGGCTGAAAGAGCCGTTCTGGCAGGCTTACTTCCACGGCCGCCCGCTGGTGAACCTGGAGACGGGCGAGCAGCCCGAGTACGGCACGCAGTTCTACGCGCGCTGGTGGAACGACACGATGTACCTGGGCATCCGTTGCGAGACCGAGCCGGGCACGCCCCCGGTGATCGGCACCGAGCAGGACGGGGACCCGGCGATCTGGGGCGGGGACCACGTCGAGATCCTGATCGAGACGGACGAGCATTCGTACTACCAGATCGTGATCAACCCGGCGGGCGCGGTGCTGGACCTGGACCGCGGAGCGGCCAAGAGCGCGTGGTACGACTGGTCGTCGAAGGCGGAGGTGGCGGCGCACGTGGGCGACGGCTACTGGTCGGCGGAGGTGCGGCTGCCAGTCTCGCCGCAGGGTGACGACCCGCTGCACACGATCGTCGGCCGGCCCCCGACTCGGTCGATGCCGTGGTATTTTAACATCGGCCGCAAACGCAGCGGCACGGAGGACGAGGAAGCGAGCATCTATTCGCCGGGCGGAGACAGCTTCCACGACCTGATGACATTCGGGGAGCTGTACGTTCGGTAAGAGACTGTTCCACATCCGTTTGCCGCTCGGTCGCCATCGTGGACGGCGAGATTGACGGCTGGACGGATGCGGACGAGGCGCTGGAACGCGCCGGTGAGTGGCTCGACCGTGCAGCGCAGCGCCTGAGTGGAGCCGAGGAGATCTACGCCGATCGGCTTGCGTTCGTGCGCGCGGGGTACGAGTACACGCGCCGCATGACGGAATCCCGTCGCCTGATAGAGCGAGTGGAGGAGGACGACGACGCGGAGGCGGCTGAGCGAATCCGCGCCAACACGCGCCGAATTCAGGAGATTCAGGAGCAGTTCCCCCACGCGTTCAATGGCTACGTGGAACCGGGCAAGCACCGGGTCAGCGATTACCACCTGGAAGATTGATGGAGACAGCTCGCCGTGTCGGGCTTGGACCGTAGGCTCGCACCGGCCGGACAGGCACATTTTCGCCGGAGACTGAGGCAAGATGGGCAAGGAGGCGCCGGTTCACCTCGGGTGACTACACCGTGGGCGATCCTGTGATCCTTGGGGCATCGCATAACGACACGTCATCGTCACATAACCACCGGAAGATCGTGCGTGAATCGCTGTAATTGCCCTTGCCCAGCCCCCCTCAGTCTACCGGCATAATTGTGGCTGTCCCGGCCTTGGTCATAACTTGGTCCGCGCGAATGAAGCAGACCACGAATGTGCTTGTTCTGTTTGAAAGGAAGACACGCAAGGCCTCGGTCGTAAGTTCGTCGGATGCTAGCAGTGTCGGCATAAATTGATCGTAACCGTCCGCGGATATCAGCCTCTTGCCCGTGAACGGTTACAAACCGGCTACGTCATCAGGGGGCTTGTGACCACGAAGCCAGGATTCTACTTCGGACGGCTAAAGTGTTACCTTTTTGGGAGTTTCGGCAGCATGCAAACGTTGAAAAACATAAGCAATAGGCTACTTCGCTGTTTTCTGGCTGGGGTTTTCGCCATTCTGCCGCTGGTCATTACCGTAGCCGTGGTCATCTGGATTGTTGGGTTTTTGCAGCGATACCTGGGTCCTCAAACAACCATCGGCACCTGGGTTCGGTACCTTGGATTACGATTCCCAACCGATAATGGAACACTAACTTATGTCGTCGGTTGGCTGATCGTTCTGTCCGTTGTTTTCCTGCTAGGCGTGGCCGTCCAAGCGGGGGCACGTCGCTTAATCCAGTCTCTAACGGACAGACTGCTGGAACGGATTCCGGTGGTCGGCAGCATCTACAACACGTCGAAACAAGTCGTCACCATGCTCGATCGGCAGGACCAGGCCGACCTAGAAGGCATGAGTGTGGTATACTGCATATTCGGGGGGGAACACGGAGCGGGCGTGCTCGCTTTGCTGGTTTCGCCACGGACCTATCATATTGCTGGCAAGGACTATAATATCGTCATTATTCCCACCGCTCCCGTTCCGTTTGGCGGGGCGTTGCTATTTGTTCCGACCGAGACGGTGATTGACGCCGAGATGTCGGTCGATGGGCTGATGAGCACGTACGTTTCAATGGGAGTGACAGCGCCTCAGTACATGAAGGAAAAGGTGTACAAGGCGGAAACGTAGACACCGGCAGGCCCCCCGGGCAACTCGCGGGACTCTCGCGCCATGGTGGCTGTCCGCCTTCGAGTCTCCCATGATCCAGGCACTGCTCCGTCAAACTGATACGCCATAATCGTTCCTATTTTGGCTGTAAGGCCAAGAGGCAATGTTGATCTGTATGAACAAGAAGCCCCAGTTTTCACGTCGTCGTTTTCTGAAATATGCAGCCATGGCAACCGCCGGTATAACCACGCCGCGCGTCGTTCCGTCGACCGTTCTGGCCCGACCTGGTCAGCCGGGACCGAACGACCGC
>JBNJEM010000612.1:0-4829 GCA_051745935.1 Planctomycetota bacterium | reverse complement strand
CATGCCTGCACCTGCGCAACGACATGGCAATTTGTGTCGACGCATCATGACACGACGGTGGCGTTTTATCCCGTAAAATGTACTCCTCCCCTTTCTTTCGTCAGGCTAGAAAGCCTGACGTACACCAACCGGCTAAATAGTTACGACACGGCAAATTGGACACTAAAGCTCGCCTCCACAGGTCTAAGCGCCGTTGGGGTATACCTTGCAACGAATTACTCGAAAATGCAAAATACGGGGTATCAACGTCGTTGGAGCATCCGGTGTCATGCGCAGTCGATCTATGCTCAAAATGCGATTCTAATTCAGCCGAGGAGCCTGTAGTGGATCGGCCTGCTGTTGATCATCGATCTCCACCTGAAGCAAAGGTCACGCTCTTTCGATCGCTCTTCCGCGGTCGGGATGATGTGTATCCACGTCGGTTTGAGAGCCGACGCTCCGGCAAGTCCGGTTATTCACCGGTTTGTGGGAACGAGTGGGTACGAGGCATTTGTGAAAAGCCGCGCGTCAAGTGTGCTGTTTGCCCGCATCGGCAGTTTTTGCCAGTCACGGACGAGATGATTCGGTGGCACCTTTCAGGACACGATGAGCGGGGATCTGCGTTTGTCGCGGGCGTCTATCCAATGCTGCTGGACGAGACGTGTTTCTTTCTGGCAATGGACTTCGACAAAACTGGCTGGCAGCAGGACGCGCGTGCCATTCTCGAGACGTGTCGGCGCATTGAGCTGCCGGTCGCTTTGGAGCGATCACGATCGGGTAATGGTGGGCATGTTTGGATGTTCTTCGAAGCCCCGGTTCCTGCCGTAATGGCGCGAAGGCTGGCAGCTCACGTCCTGACTGAAACGATGGAGTACAGGCCAGAGATAGGACTGGATTCGTACGATCGATTCTTCCCCAACCAAGACACGTTGCCGCAGGGAGGATTCGGAAACTTGATCGCTTTGCCACTCCAGAAGGCAGCGAGAAATCATGGAAATAGTGTTTTTGTCGATGACCGGTACGAGCCACACGTCGATCAATGGGCGTTTCTTTCGTCGGTTGAACGAATCACCGAAACGCGTGTGGAGCAGATCGTTGAGGACGCGACATTGCGCAAACGAATCGTGGGCGTCCGAATCGCTCCCTCGGAGGACGATGTATCACCGTGGAACACACCGCCGTCTGGTCGAGGCGCGAGCCCTGCCATTGGTGGTCAGCTACCCAGCACGTTGGAAATAACGCTTGCCGACCAGATCTACGTGGAAAAGAACAGACTCCCGCCCGGGTTGCGGAATCGTCTCCTGCGGACGGCTGCGTTTCAGAACCCGGAGTTCTATAAAGCGCAGGCCATGCGCCTCCCCACTTATGGTAAGCCAAGGATCATTGCCTGCGCAGAGGATTACACCCGGCATTTGGGACTCCCGCGCGGCTGTCTCCAGGAAGTGCAGACTCTGCTCGCGGAATTAGGTATCGTTATCAACATTCGCGATGAACGGTATGCGGGAAAGACATTGCACCTCACTTTCCAGGGTCAATTGCGCCCTGAGCAACAAAGTGCCGCGAGCAAGATGGTGGTCCACGACACGGGAGTCTTATCCGCCACACCGGCCTTTGGGAAGACAGTCATCGCGGCGTGGCTAATAGCCCAGCGTTGCGTCAATACGCTGGTGCTCGTCCATCGCCGGCAACTGATGGATCAATGGATAGACCGGTTGTCATCCTATCTCAATGTGACAAAAAAGGAGATCGGACGAATTGGAGGCGGCAAGAAGAAGGCTACGGGCCAGCTAGACGTTGCGGTAATACAAAGCCTCGTGCGCAAGGGCCTCGTCAACGACTGTGTGGCCGACTATGGACACGTCATCGTTGACGAGTGCCATCATCTCTCAGCACGGAGTTTTGAATTGGTTGCGCGACGCGCGAAAGCAAAATACATCGCTGGCTTATCCGCCACAGTTACTCGTAAGGACGGACACCATCCCATCATCTTCATGCAATGCGGTCCCATAAGATATCAAGCTGACGCGAAATCTAGTGCAGTTCAACGGCCGTTTCATCATACTGTACACGTTCGGCCTACGTCGTTTCGCCCCATGACCGAAGCTGATCCAGACAAACGGACACAGTTTCATGCACTCTACAAAGAGTTGATCACGGACGAGGACCGTAATCGAATGATATGCGAAGATGTGGTGAATGCGGTTCGCGAAGGCCGCTCTCCACTGGTTTTGACGGAACGAAAAGAGCACCTCAACGCTTTGGCGAAATCACTGGGAATGCACGTCGAGAACGTCATCCTGCTTCATGGAGGCAGGGGAATCAAGGAGACTCGTGCGGCTACAAGTCGCGTGGTGGGCGTGCCTGACGGCGAATCGCGTGTGTTAATCGCGACGGGGCGGTTTATCGGCGAGGGTTTTGATGATTCTCGACTGGATACCCTGTTCTTGACGCTGCCCGTTTCGTGGCGCGGCACGATCGCTCAGTATGTGGGGCGACTGCACCGACTCCGGGAAGGTAAGTCGGAAGTCCGCGTGTATGACTATACGGATTTGAACGTGCCCATGCTCGCGCGCATGTTCGATCGGCGATGCGCTGGATACGAGTCAGTGGGATATACAGTGCTTGTACCTGGGAGTGCAGTACCCGGATGGCCAACTGAAGTCCCACTGCCTGTGGATCCACAGTGGAAGAATGAGTACGCTGCTACAGTGAATCGTCTGGTTCGCGACGGCGTCGATGTGCCCCTAGCAAACCTCTTCGTTCATATGGCAAGAAGCGTGCCTCCTGGTGCCGAGGGGACTGACCGAGCGCGCAGTGCGACCGAGGCATTTTTGTATGGACGACTTGAGACGTTGTCTGAAACGGCAGGTCGGTTTCAAGTGAACGTTAGCCTCCCAATCCCGTTTGACGGATGGGGCAACATGGAGGTGGATTTACTGTGCGAGGACGCGAGGCTCGTGGTCGAACTGGACGGGGGGCAACATCTATCCAGTACGGATGCATATCGACGTGATCGCCGGAAAGACGCGTTGCTACAAGAGCACAACTATTTCGTGCTGCGTTTTCTTGCTGAAGACGTGGGGATGAAACTAAACCTTGTCCTCGATACAATCCTGCGAACGCTTTCTCATCGTGGGCCCGCTCTCAGTGCAAGAAAACGCTGATGGGGCATCCATTTAACGTGCCGGTATTCGGCAGCAACCGGTGGTCAACGTAGAAACCGCAGCTTATCTCCGGAAAAAGCTTAGTAATGGTGTTTACGGCCCAAAGTCGGCTTGACGTGTCCGCCTCCGGGGCTGAGTTTTGAGGGACCGCATCCTGTCGGCTCCATTTTCAGCAATCTCCTGCAAATCCATGTATTGGTTGCGTTGAGCGGATCGACCCGCTGTCGTCGTAAACCCTCGTGTGGGTTGCGTGGCGCGGTCATGCCGCGAAGACAATGGACGTTTGCCATCTAAAGCGACCTGCTCCCCTGACAATTTGCACCAGGAAGCCGCCCTTGTCGTGCGGCGCGCTCAGCGATAGCGAGGTAGGTTCGAAAGCGATAGCGGTCACGTCGCTCGGTCGGCACGGATCATCAGAAGATGCCGGTGGCCTTGCTGGAAATCGCTCTCCAGTACGACGGGATCGTCCGCATCGCCGCCAATGTCGACCTGCGGCCTCTCAGAGGCTGAGCTGCATGGTCAATGTGTCCGGGGGTCGGCTCATAATGTATGTGCCCCGCCCGACAGTGCCGGTATCGCCTGCGACGAGTTGGAACAGACCATTCCGGAACATCGGCGTCGCCAGCCGTGGAGAAAGCGATGTTCGCGCTGCAAGTATTCAAACCAAGACTTACGGCGGAGATGGAAAGTCAATAGCGGGACGGGCATGCCCTGCGTGGCGTGCCGCATGTTGATGCCAAGGGGGATCGGCGAATTGACGATCTCGGCCGAGGTCACTCACGCATCCGGCCGGGTCATGCCCCCGCACGAAGACGTCCACCCGCCACCGGCCTTAGCGCGCAGGCCGCCGTCCGCTGTGGCCATCCCTGAAGCTGCCGAAGCGCGTGTACGTTTGCGTTTTTAGGCTGGCGACCGTTGAATGAGAAGTCCGATGTGTCTCGCTAGATTTCCGTTCGTCAGGCTGGAAAGCCTGACGTACATCAATGGGGTCAACGGTTGCTTTTGTTCTACTTTGTTCGTATGGATTACGAAAAGCAGCGTGGCGATTAGCGAAATTCGCCATCTTCCCGGGAGCGCGTATCATGATCAGCGTTTTGAGGAACGACTTCGTGTGCGGATGGGGCCTTTTGGCCGCGCCGGTTTGGAAGAGCGTGGTGCCCCGTTTACGCGTCAGCGCCAGTGCTGTGTCAGGCGGATCAGGAGTCGGCCGAATTCGTAGATGGCGTGGTCGGCGGGGTGGGCGGTGAGGTCGATGAAGTGGGGAAAGGCGATGTGCTCGAGACGGTCGACCGCAACTTGAGCGCAGGTGATGTTGTGGTGGCGCGTGAGATGTTCCACGAGATGCTTGAGGGACTCGAATGTGCACTGGGTGGGCATGCCGTCGCTGATCATGATGAGGAGTTTGTTGCGCTGGCGGCTGGCGAGGGCGAGCGCGGCGGCATCTTGCAGCGCTGCAGCGTCGTTGTTGCCGCCGCCGGCGTCGAGCGAGCTGACGGCGTTGCAGCGAAAACCGCCCAGCCAAAAAAACGTGTCGTCGTCGAACGCGTTCACATGCCCCGTGATCCCGCGCAGCCCCTTGAGGCTCTCCGTCACCAAAACGCCAAATTGCTTCGCCCGGTCCATCTTCTCGCCCTCCATCGAGCCGGACCGGTCAATCAAAACACCTACATAGGCCGAAACAGCGAT
>JBNJEM010000611.1:0-4833 GCA_051745935.1 Planctomycetota bacterium | reverse complement strand
TTTTTAGGTCTCTTAGAGGTCCTTTCGTCTCAATACCGGCGAAACGAACGGCGCAACAATATGGATGGCAACGACTTGGAGTTTTTCCTCACCCCAGCCGCGCCCCGTATACTTCACGCGGTTGGATTCGTCCGGATGGCACGCTGCTCGACGCAAGCCGTCCTCCCGTTGGTCGGACTCACGGCGAACGACGTCAGCCGCGACCGGTACATATGCCGCGGAATCGGAACCCAAACAGGCTCCGATGGCGCCCGCGGCCGCATCTACCAAAGCGCCCAATCCCGAAAGGTCAGAACGTACAGTCCGAGCATGCCATTGGTGATGGCGTGGGCGAGGACGCAGTTCCAAAGACTGCCCGTGCGCGCGTGCAACACCGTGATCAGAGAAAACCATGCGGCGGCGGCCAGGGGTTCCGCCGGATGTGCCAAAATGCCATAGACCGTGGCCGTGATGGCCGCTTTCTGGCCGACGGTTCCCAGATCAATCGTCCACCAGTCGGCCTTCTCGATGAATCGCATGAGAAACCCCCGCAGAAAAAACTCTTCGATGAGCGGGACCATGCACGCCAAACCGACCAGCCTGACGGCTAAAAAACTCACCATCATCGCCGGCGTATCGCCCAAAGCCGTATAGGGATCAAAACTGGCACGAGCGCCAAACCAGCTCCAGTGTTCCAGGCCGAGGCCTCTCAGAACATGGTCGGCAATGTTTAATTGGCAGATTCCAATCCAAAGGGCTCCACCAAGTAGTCCCACCGCGACCGCCCACGGGCTGTACCCCCATGGAATCTTCGCCCAAGTGGGTATCACCAGAAGAATCGCGAAGCCCGTCAGCGCGATTCGTAAGGTGTAAGCCACCGGGTAACTCAATGCGGGGAATTCATCGCCGCTCCGTTCCCGTGGCTTGGTTTCCGGCGAATCAGTCGCCACCGATGACGCGGGCCGCGGCGATACGGGGTCCGCCTGCGTCGACGGTTCGAGGAACCCGGAGAGCATAAACACCGCGAATGGCAACACGAAGGGAAGCCAAGGATGTCGTTCAAGGATTTGTTGCCAAACGGACCAGAATGACGACCTGAAGACCTGTCGGTCGGCGTTTTCGGTGGAATGCATTGCGCCGGCTCCCGTGGTTTACCCGTTTACCCAACTACAGACGAAATATACCAGTCGCGGATGACTGTCTCCGCCGCGAGTCCGACCAATGGGAGGACGGCTTGCGCCGGGCAGCGTTCCACTCGGAAAAATCCAACCGCCTGAAATATACCGGTCGCGGATGACTGTCTCCGCCGCGAGTCCGACCAACGGGAGGGCGGCTTTCGCCGGTCAATGGCATGGCCACCGTGGGCCAACATCGGCGGGGGAAAGGGCCGCATGCCGTGGCGAACTGGCCGCGGGCTGCCAGAACGATGCGGCTACTCGCGCGCCGACCCCTCCACCACCCCGCATTCCGGCATCGATCCGGTCCAGTGCCCTGGATTATACCGGTTCTGGGCAACCGTGACACAATCCGCAAACGCCCATAAGGCACGCCGTTTGGGTTGTTCGGGGCGCAAGTGGCACCGCACATTTGTGCCCTTTTTGATCGGGTGGCGTATACCGCGGCCACCCTCCCCTGTTGGACCAAAACAAATCAAGGCGAGGCGCCAGCCGATCTCGGGCCGCGAAACGCCGCGGCCCCCTGACACTCACGGCCAATCCTGGCGGGTTCAGTTACGTAAACACTAGATTTGCATAACCTGGGCGAGTTTCACATTTGTGGGCTTTTCCGTGAAGGGAATTAGAGTAAGATGGCAGAAACGCGGCATGGAACGATTATTCGGGCCCGCGAGGTTATTCTCGTCGCCGTCTGTCGTGGCCGCGAACGGGGTATTGGCTACATTCACTGCCGGCGTGATGCGGTTGCCCGTGAGGCGCGGTTGCGCGTGAGGCTCTGTATACCGGTCGCGGATGACTTTGTCCGCCGCGAGTCCGACCGACGGGAGGACGGTTTGCGTCGGGCAGCTTTCCACCCGGACCAATCCGACCGCCTGAAGTAATAGAGGTAAAACGCGGCTGGCTCGCGCCCTCCTCGCGTTGGCCGGACGGGTGGCGGAAAAACTCTTGTTCGGTGCGTATAATAGTTCACCCTCCGATCGCCGTGCCGCGGCCGCTCTAGCAGGGGAAATGGGGGGGGCGCAAGTGGGCGGTTCGATTCTTCAATCGTTGATCCGGCCCCGGACCGGCTCGTGGGGTGGGTGAAAGTAGTGATTGAGTTTCCAGCGACCAGGGGTCCTCAAAGCGTCCTGTCCGGAGCAGGGGAAAGTGGGGGGGCTACGCGAGTAGCTGGTCCGCGGTGTTCCCGCCTGGAATCAGCTGCTGCGGGGGGCACAAGATCTTGGGACCGTTTCGCATTGGCGAAGCAGTCGTTGTCGTACGTGAAGAGATTAGGTGGTAAATGAATCTGGACTTGTTGAGAAATATTGGAATCTCGGCGCATATCGACTCGGGCAAGACAACGCTCAGCGAGCGCATGTTGTATTACACGGGCCGCATTCACAAGGTCGAGGAAGTCAAAGGTGACGGCGCCGGGGCGACGATGGACCACATGCCTCTGGAACGCGAGCGGGGGATCACGATTACCAGCGCGGCGACCACGGTCGGGTGGAAAGGGTACGTGGTCAACCTGATTGACACCCCGGGGCACGTGGACTTCACGGTTGAGGTGGAACGAAGTCTCCGCGTGCTCGACGGTGGCGTGCTGGTGCTTTGCGCCGTGGGCGGCGTGCAGTCTCAGTCGATGACGGTCGACCGCCAGATGAAGCGCTATCATGTCCCCCGCTTGGCATTCATCAACAAGATGGATCGAGCGGGGGCGGATCCCATGCGAGTCTGCCAGGAAATGCGGGACAAGCTGGGGGACGACGCCATTCTGATGCAGTACCCCATCGGTTTCGGGGCGACGTTCGAGGGAGTTGTTGACTTGGCCACGGAGCGGGCCTTGTACTTCGACGGCGCGGGGGGTGAGGTTGTTCGCGACGGGCCCATGCCGGAGGGATTACAGGCGGAGGTCAAGGCGGCTCGCGGCCAAATGCTCGAATCGCTCGCCATGTACAGCGACGAACTGATGGAATTACTGCTGGCGGAAGAGCCCATCCCCACCGAACTGATCCACGAGGTGGCGCGAGTGGCATGCCAGCAACAAGACGTGACGCCGGTTTTTCTGGGCTCCGCTTATCGCAATAAAGGCGTGCAACCGTTGCTCGACGCCATCACGCGTTTTCTCCCCTCGCCATTGTTCCGGGAGATCACGGCCCACGGGATTAGCGATCCGGAGGAGGAAATACCGCTTACCCCCGACGTGGATGCGCCGTTCGTGGGCATGGCATTCAAAATCGTCGACGATCCCTATGGCCAGCTAACCTTTGTACGAATTTATCAGGGACGGGTCGAGAAGGGAAAATTGTATTTCAACCAACGCACCGGCCGCAAGGATCGATTCAGCCGAATCGTGCGCATGCACGCCGACAAGCGGGAGGAGATTGACGCGGCCAGAGCGGGCGACATCGTGGCGATCATGGGGATCAATTGTGCCAGCGGCGACACCTATGCGGCGGAGCCCGAGTGCTGTTCGTTGGAAAGCATGTTCGTGCCCGACCCCGTGATCCAAGTGGCCGTCTCGCCGATCAATCGCGCTGATGCCGAACGGTTGGGGAAAGCGTTGTCCCGCTTCCGCCGGGAAGATCCCACGTTTCGCGTCAACACCGACCCGGAAACCAACGAAGTCCTGATCTCCGGAATGGGCGAGTTGCATCTCGATGTTTACGTTGAACGCATCCGGCGTGAATACAACGTGGCGGTTGAAGTGGGACCGCCAAAGGTGAGCTATCGGGAGTCGCCGACGCGGGCGGTTGAATTCAATTACAAGCACAAGAAGCAAACGGGCGGAGCAGGACAGTACGCCCATATTGTCGGTCGTATAGAACCGCTGGAAAACGCCATGGAAGCGGACCTTGTGTTCGAGGACCATGTCGTCGGGGGGCGCATTCCAAAGCCATACCTTCCGTCGGTTGAACGGGGATTTCGCGATTGCTTACCGAAAGGCCCGATCGCCAAGTTCCCGGTGGTCGGCACGAAAGTGGTGGTCGAGGATGGCTCTTACCACGAAGTGGATAGTAGCGAAAGGGCATTTCTAGTCTGCGCTCAAGGTTGCTTTCGGGAGAATTTTCCGAAAACTCGCCCCGTACTGCTTGAGCCGATCATGAGAATCGATATTGAGTGCCCGGAACGCTTTCAAGGGGCCATCGTGGGAGACTTGACGGGACGACGGGGCCTTGTTCTCTCGTCCGAAGTCTGGGAAGGCATTGCTCGTATCGTGGGAGAAATTCCGCTGGCGGAAACCTTTGGTTACGCGACACACCTGCGAAGCATGACCCAGGGCCAGGGTACCTTCAGCATGGAACCAGCTCAGTACCGCAAGGTTCCCGCCTCCTTGCAAGATGCGGTCATTTCCGAGAGAAAAACCGAACAGCTGCAGAGCGCTGACTAGTTTCCGGACACCCGCCGATCATGCGTCGGCAAGGAGCCCCGGAATCCGAGGCCCCAAAAACCCGAGACGTCGACCGGGCCACGCGTCTCGCGGCGCTCGATCGGTTAGAGAGTTACGGGTGAAATCTCGCGCGAAATGCTCAACGGCCTGATCGATGGCATCGGCGACTCCGGCCCCCGACCCCCGCGCGGCCTGACCCTGGGGTGAGGATAAACTCCAAGTCGTTGCCATCCATATTGTTGCGCCGTTCGTTTCGCCGGTATTGAGACGAAAGGACCTCTAAGAGACCTAAAAAACCTCAGGGAACAC
>JBNJEM010000610.1:0-4837 GCA_051745935.1 Planctomycetota bacterium | reverse complement strand
TACTAGTTCTTGCCTTCGGTGAAGCAGCAAATTTGGCCGCATCTTGGCCAAATCTCGACTAGCGCCGTACTGGTAAACTCTACATTGACGAACCACTAGGCTGCGTCCCCTCCCCCCCTGCCCTGCCCTTTCCTTTCTCTTGTTTTGCCGTTGCCTCGTCCTTTTTGAAAATCGGGATTGACGGCGGCTATCGCTTGCCACTATGGTCCGCACGCTATTGTGCAGGGTTGTACCCACTCTGGGAGCTCGGTCCCTCCCTTGTCACACACCCTGGGGACCTCGACCATTCGATCGTGCGGTGATTGGGTCATGAACCTCGAGTCACATGAGCGTTGTTCTCCAAGATGGATCACATGTACGGGGGTCCTGTGTGTTTCGCTTTGGGCGATGATTGTCCTAGCGAGTGTTGGTGGCTGTTCCCAGTCCAGATATCTTAGTGTGCGCCAGGTTCCGAAGAATCCGCTGGCCGGTCCATTGAATCTTTTGTCGCAGGCGGGCCCTCGTCCAACGGATCGCACGCTACAGACATTGCGGCGCTATGATTTGGAGCAACTGCAAAAGCAGGACCCATCGGCCACGCTGAGCTTGCTTCAGGAGGAGATCGCGAAGGAGCCAACGGCGGACAAGATCCATGCGTATTCGGAACTCGCCTATATTTCCGGCTACAAGGCGGATGTCTTGGGCGACAATACAAAAGCGTTGAATTTGTACGGGGCAGCGGCGTTCTACGCGTACGATTATCTATTTGACGATCGCTATGATGAGATTCGCAACCCCTACGACCCACGCTTCCGCCGGGCCTGTGACGTCTATAACGCCTCGTTAGAGGCCGCCATGCGATTGATTCGCGGCAACGGCGAGCTGTTACCCGGGAAGACTTTGGTGATTGACACCGGTTCGGAGCGGATTCAGGTCGAGATCGTGGCCCGTGGCGATTGGAGTGACGAGCGGGTTGAGCGGCTGGAGTTCGTATCGGACTATGAAATCACGGGGCTCAAGAACCATCATCACAGCTATGGGTTGGGCGTGCCCATCATGGGCATTCGCGGCGGTGGAGATCCGAGTGATCCGGTTGAGCAATACTATCCCAGCACCTTGTGCTTTCCCCTCACGGCATTCTTGCGGATCGTTCCGGGGCACGGGGGTCGGCGAGCCTCTCCCACGCGGCGATGTGTCTTGGAATTGTTTGATCCCCTGGATTCCAACCACACGGTCGTGGCCGATCGGTTAGTGCCTTTGGAAACCGATATCAGCACGGCCCTGGGATATGAGCTGGATCAGGAGGCGGAAAACAATGATTCCTTGATTGCAACCATCGGGCTGCTCAACCCCGCTCAGACCCAGGACGTCAAAGGGCTCTACATGGTCGAGCCTTACGACCCCGACAAGATACCGGTTTTGATGGTCCACGGTCTCTGGTCCAGCCCCATGACTTGGATGGAGATGTTTAACGATCTATTGGCCTACCCTGAGATTCGGAGCAATTATCAGTTCTGGTTCTATCTGTATCCCACGGGGGAACCGTTTTGGTACGCCGCCGATCAGTTACGCGATGATTTGATGGAAGTGCGACACGTTCTGGATCCTCATCGCGCTAATCCCACCTTCGAACAAATGGTGCTGGTTGGGCATAGCATGGGCGGCTTGGTGTCTCTGATGCAGACACTTGAAAGCGGCGACCATTTTTGGAATCTCTTGAGCGAGAAACCGTTTTCCGAGTGGAACGTGGATCCCGAGCTGCGCGATCGCGTTGCGGGCACCGTCTTCTTCCGTCCCAATCCCATGGTTCGTCGCGTGATCACCATTGGAACGCCCCACCGGGGGAGCGAATTCGCCAATGAATACACCCGATTTCTCGCCCACAAACTGATTAAGTTGCCTTCCAACTTGCTCTGGATGACCCAGCAACTGGCCATCCAAAATCCTGGTTTCTTTCGGGATACCGAGCTGCTGACCATCTCGACCAGTATCGATTCACTCGCCCCCGACTCACCGATCTTTCCCGCCATGTTTCAGGCGCGGCGAGCGCCATGGACTGAGTATCACAATATCGTGGGCGTGGTTGAGGACGACTGGTTGTTGAGTCGTTTCTCCGACTACGGCGATGGTGTCGTTTCTTATGAAAGCGCCCATCGGGATGATTTCCGCTCGGAGCTCGTGGTCAACGCCGACCACGTTTCCGTTCACGCTCACGCTCGAAGCGTGCTTGAGGTGAGACGCGTCCTGTTGGAGCATCTGGACGAAATGAGGCGCCGTCCGCTTTCCGCGTCTCCACCGCTTGCACGCCAGCCCAACCCGGCGCTGAAGCCGCCCGCCACGTCCCGCCGGTGATGGCGGAACTTGCCTCGCCGTTCTTCCGAAATCCCATGAGGGCACCGGCGGTCGGCAAGGGCGTTGTTTTCGATGGTCTTGGAGGGCCATCGCACACGCCAATTCGGGGACGCGCCGTGAGGAAGCGACTATGGACAGCGGCGTATGCGAGCATTTTACCCCCATGCCTCCGCGGCGCGGCATCGAGTTCCCAGCCGTTGCACCACCGACTTGAGCCCGGTCGTTTCTCTCGCGGCATGCAGCCTCGCCGGTTGCCGTTGCGGCTTCGCTTTGTCGGTTTCTTGCGGCTGTCTAGCTTGGTCGTCCGCCGCCGACTGATTGGCAAGCGGAGCTCGCCGCTCGCCTCGGGGCAATTCGCCACGCACGACCCGCACCCGCTCTGGAGCCTCTATGCCGATGCGGACCTTGTTCCCCTTCACCCGCAATAAAGTAACGGTGATCTCGTCGCCAATCCGAATCTGTTCTTGCACTTTGCGTGTAAGTACTAACATTGCACACTCCTTTGTACCGATGATGCCACCAGAGCCACTCTGGTTGACAACGGCGAAGCCGCGACGGCCTTGGCAAGTCGCCCCCGCATACGGGGGGCGCGACTGTCCCTGGTGGCCGCGACGCGAGTTCCAAAACTCGCGATTCAAGACGGCTTCTTCTCCTGAACCAATCCACGCGAACATGGATCACAAACACGGAGTCCGAAGCTGGCCAGTTCGGCCGCCTCGATGGATTTCTCCGACGTCTTCACACGCCAATGTGCAGATCGCGTGCCAGACTCGAGGCAATCGCGGGCGTCTTAACGGGAACCGCCGCCCGTTTCAGGACTTAACGCCACTTGACCATGTCGCTTGTCCCTTGAGCCACCTTTCCTCGAGTGCCGAAACGTGCAATATCTTCTGTAACACCAACAACACCCGTTAGTCGCACGGGGCGGCGGGGCCAAGCCGGTGGGTTGGGGTGGGGCGTCCTGGGCGGAAGCAACGCAGGGTTTCAATCCGTACCTCCAACGCGTCCGGTTGGGCCGCGGCATCGACCGACTCGCGTGCCACACTTTCCAGCCGTTGCGGGCTCGTTGCCACGCGCGCGTTGAGGATCAGCTGGGCAGCGGGGACGTCCCTCTGGGCCGTTTGTGACAGTTCAACTTCGGTACCCGACGCCACGAGGTTACCGATGGTCACGCTTTGTTCGTGCTGCCCGAGCATCTTCACATGGGCAGCTTCCGCTTGTTCGGCGTTCAGTCGGTCCGCCAAGCCCGAAAGGATGGTGTGAACGAGCTGGTCGAGCCCGAACTGTTGGTTCCGTCCAGCCGCGGTTAAATGACAATTCAGCCAGCTCAGTCCGGCGTTCCCCTCGGCACAGGTCTTGGGATCGATCCGCATGTGGCTCCGGGCGGCCGGCGCCGGTTGCTCGAGCAACTCAACCAGCTCGTTAAAGCGATCCCCCCGCCGGGCGCTGACCGCCACAACGTTCTTTTGAGGAAACCTCTTTTGGACCAATCGGACCAGTTCATCACACTCCGCTGGCGACAATTTGTCTGTTTTGTTGATGGCCACCACGTCCGCTTCCTCGATTTGCTTGAGAAAAATATACGCGGCTTGTGGTGAAAACCCGGCTTTGCCTTCCCCTTGCAGGATCGTCCGTCCGTGCTCCGGCTTCAGAAGGACGGTGAGAGGGCCGACCTCGTACAGGTCCGCGTGCATTGCCAGCAGCGGTTCGACGACCGTGGCCACCAGGTCGGCCGAACTGCCCACGGGTTCCGCGAGAACGATGTCAGGAACCTCGTCTCGGGCGAGTTCAGAGAGTGTGGCAACCAGCTTATTGAAGTTGCAACAGAAGCAAGCGCCCGGTATTTCGCCCACGCGGAATCCTTGTGCCCTGAGCGAATACGTGTCCACCAGATCGTTGGCTTGATCGTTGGTGACGATCCCGACCGACAGACCTTGCTCCATGTAGTACCGTGCCAGACGGGCAATCGCGGTGGTCTTGCCCGCGCCTAGGAAGCCCCCCACCATCAAATACCGGATCCGTTTACTCATATTCATGGTCCGTCCTCTGTCAACGCTTCTTCAAACGGTTTTTGAACCCCTCAACCTTTACATGCACGGTTACCCTTCGGGTTCATTTTACCTATTGTAGCAGGTGACGTGTGCGAGGACGTCCCGGAGGCGTGTTGTTGTGAGGGAGGTTGGATTTGTAAGATGCGGGCACGGTGGCGGGTTGTCGGCCAGGGCCTCAGGTCTGGCTGAAAAGTCAGTCGGTCGGGGACGTTTCGAGAAGGCGAGCTGGTGCCAAGATGTCACTGCGTTAGGACATCCTGGCGTCCCCTGGTTTCGAGTCCCGGCGTCGTGCCGTCAGCTTGGGGCCGGTTTGGCGCGGACGTCTGCCCGGTGCCGTCGCGGGAGCTCCGGGGTGGCTTGGTGAAAATCCGGGATTTGGGCAAGCCGGAGCCACTGAGTTTTTCGGTATCTGTCGCGCCTGCGTGGTCTACACAACCCGGCTTAAACCGATGATG
>JBNJEM010000609.1:0-4849 GCA_051745935.1 Planctomycetota bacterium | reverse complement strand
GGTGGTTCACGCTCGCCGCTACAAACCGGCCAGACACACCACGCCTGGCCGTCGGTAGCGTGGAACGTAACGGACCACGGGACAAGCCCGTGGCATTTGCACCTCGAAAAGCCTTTCCTCTAATATGTGCAAATATGTGCAACGGACGTGCGAACGTCCGGGACATCAGTCTTTTGCCCGTGAACGGTTACGCTTTGAGGAACTTATGAATGGATAAACTGAATATTGACGAAGCACATGCGTACACGACCAAGGATAGCAGCGAGATTCGTGAGTTGCTCGCCTACCGTAATTCATCGATTCGAAATCAGAGTTTAGCCGAAGCGCGGCTGGCGCCGGGACTCTCCACCACCCCCCATCGTCATAGACAATCCGAAGAGATCTATTTCATCCTAGCGGGTGAAGGGCTGATGCAGGTGGCACGGGATCAACAGCCGGTCAAGACGGGCGATGCCATCGGAATCCCGGCTGGCCAATGGCACCAGATCAGTAACACGGGCACCGGCACGCTCAGGTTCCTGTGCTGTTGTACCCCGCCCTACGAGCATGAGGACACCGACTTGACGACGCGGTCGGATGCGTTCAATCCGTGAGTTTTGCCCCGGCGCCGCCGGCCCCCCTGCGCCTCCAGGGGCTTCTTCGAGCCCTGACTGAAGGGGGGTCGACCGCGCCCTGGGGACGCCACTGCAGCCTGCACGCTCTCCACGAGCGCTCTAAAGCCCTGACCGGCCCAGAAAGCCTTACTTCAGGTCGCTAAGAAGCTACGAATCCTGGACGTTTTCGGCGGCCGGTTCGACAGGAAGATTCGGCGACAGGAAAATCGTCTGTTACACGTACTGCCAGTTCTTGAGCCATTGATAGTGAGCTGGCAAGGACGCCAACGCCTCCTGGCCCGTGCGCTCCAGTTCGCTCACTTCTTTTACGTCGAGTTCTCGGCGCTCTTTGACTGCTTTAGCCATGTTGTTCACGTGATCGACCGTGTGCACGCCTGGAATGGGAATCACCGTGTTGCTGAGCAGGATGTACCGGATCGCCAGCCGCGCGCGCCGGTCGTCTTCTTCCTTATCGCCGGTGAAGAGTGATCCGGCGGCGAAGGGCTTGATGCCGAAAGCCCCGATATCACACTTTTCCAGTTCGGGGAAGAGGCTATCGGTCTGTGCCCGTTTGCTCATGGTGGTGAACGGAAAACAGACGCAGTCGATCTGCGGAAAGTAGTTGATCATGAACTGGATCCAACGCCGATCGTGCGAAGAAAAGCCGATAGCGCGGGCCTTGCCTTGCTTCTGGGCGGTTTCCAATGCCTCGACGATTTCTTGCGACGTGTTGAATGTGTGCCGCCCACCGGGCTCGAAACAGGTAATCCGCCACAAATCGGTGTATTCCTGATTCGAATCCCGTAGCAACTCGTCCAGGGAGGCGAGCAGTTTTTTCGCGGTCCGGTATTCCTCCTGCCGCACCTCCTTGCCGCAATAGGAGAGGGCGAGGTACATTTGATCGCGCCGGCCCTTCAACGCCTTGGAATCGCGGATCACTTCGTGCCTGCAGCACGCATCGATATAGTTGATCCCCACGTCGATGGCGCGGCTCACGATCTCGTTGCGTTCCTTTTGAGAGGACCTCGCGTGGCCGCCGAGGCACACGGCCGAAACCATCCAATCGGTCGAGCCGTGCCGGCGGTACTCCATCTCGGGGTTGTAGTTGAGAATCTTCGATGTATCCACGTCCTTGCCCGGGGCGGCACCGGCCATCCGGGCGGACATCGCGCCCAGTCCCCCGGCCACGGTGGCCGCTGTCATCGCACCGTCTTTCACAAATCGGCGACGCGTTATTCGTTGGTGGTCCATATGGAATCTCCTTTCGCGTGATTGAATTATTTCGCCAGTCCGTGCAACCTCTGGATTTCTTCCTCTGAAAGAGCCCGGGCATAGATCCGCAAGTCGTCGAGGCTTCCTTGGAAGTGTTTTCCAATGGCGACCTCCAGCTCAGCGCCCGTTTCGATCGGCCACAGGTCCAAGAGCCCGATCCGATGGACTTCCGCGACCTTTCCGTCCAAGTAGAGCGTGACATCGTCGTGCAGATTCGGAAGTTCAGCCTTGCGCATCACCACGGCGACGTGATGCCAGGCATCGTCGTGGATGCTCTCCGCCATGTAGTAATAGCCCCCCTTGGGCGTGACGCCGACGCGCCCCCTGATGAATTTGAACATCCACATGTTTCCGAAATCGTTTTTGCCCCAGGACACGATTTCTCCGCCGGGAGCCTCCGTTTTGATCCAAACGGAAATGGTCCGAGGCTTGGTTCCCGTGACTCCCTTGTAGCCGGAAATCCGAACAAAGTCCTCGCGTTTGTCCAGCCGCAACGCTTTGCCGACCGGGCCGGGCACGGAGTTCTCGTCAAACGTGAGTTCCCCCATGAGTTCGCCTTCCCGATCATGCTTCGATGAATCGATCGCCGTCGTCCCGGATGCGTCATCGAATTTCCACCAGCCCATCAGGTCTGGATCCGCGTCAAGATCCGCCGCCTCGGCCGGTTCCGCCAACGCGGCACTGGCGGCAACACTCCAGACAAAACAACATGCCAGCAGGCCACGAACACCAAAGTTGGACCACCGATCACGACTGCACAAGGATGTTGGGAAGGAATTCATGGTTGGATTTGAACCTCCAATGACTCGGCGTGTGTGGTATGAAATGATGCACAGGTCCCAGGTGCTTGAACTCCCCAATGATTCAGTACTCCAGGCCCGTTGGATATTGCCCCGTTTCTCAACATGCGCTACGGATGGCTGGACGGCTCAAAAAGCCGGTGAACATCACGCGACGAACGGTGTCCGCTTTCGCCTGTCCGATTTCTCCCGGGCGAACACCGTCGACGACCTGTATCTTATCAAAACAGCGTCCGACTTTCGATAGGACGGCTTGCGTCGAGGAGCTTTCCACCCGGACAAATCCGACCGCCTGACGTATATCCCATCCGCCATTCACGGTTTCGCCTGCCCGGTGCCTTCAACGAGGGTAAGGAACTGATCGGCGGACACGTTTTCAAAGGTTTCCTCCCTGCCGCCGATCCAGCGAACGTCGATCCGGTCGATCCAGTCCCGCTGCCGGAGGCCAAAATGAAGCCGCATGCCGTGGTGGCTCTGGTATCCGCGTCCACTGTGAACTTCAGCGAGCTGGCTTAAGTCACCCGTGATGACCCGGACATGGGCACCGACACCATCTCGATTGGTCCTTGTTCCGCGGAGGCGGATGCCGATCCAATGGTTGCCGGTCTCGGATTCGTTGCGGAGGATGTTCGGGGCGCGCCGCGAGTTCTGGATTACGATGTCGACATTTCCGTTATTGTCCAGGTCGTCGAAGCCGGTGCCACGGCTGGAGCGGACGGGGGCCAAACCGTCGCCGCACTGGTCGGAGACGTCGACGAATTTTCCCTGACCGATGTTCATCAGCAGGACATTCTTCGCCTCGTAGGACGTCGCGTCGTTGTACAATTCGACATTATCTTGCAGGTGCCCGTTGGCGATAAAGAGATCACGATCACGGTCATTGTCAAAATCGACGAAGCCGCATCCCCAATTGACGTAGCGGTAGGCGTTTGTCCCCGCCCGGGCGACACGCGTCACGTCTTCGAAGAACCCGACACCCGTGTTTTGGAACAGCACGGGCAGCTCGCCCGCATACGCGGTTTGAAATAGGTCAAGCCACCCGTCATTGTTATAGTCCCCGCAATCGATCCCCATACTGCCCAGCGCCATGCCATCACCGCTAAAGGCCATGCCCGCCACCAGGCCGCTCTCCCGAAACTTACCGGAGCCATCGTTTTCGAAGAGGAAATTGCCGCGCACATCGTTCAAAACGGCCACATCGGTATCCCCATCGCTGTCATAATCCAAGCAGACCATGCCCATTCCCGTACCGGCCTCCTGGGTAATCCCCGCGGACTCACTCACGTCGGTGAACGTCCCGTCGCCGTTGTTGCGAAAGAGGATGTCCGGAACCGGCTCATAATCTTTCGGCCCCACGTACTGCGGATATCCGCCGACCACGAGATCGACGTGATTCTCATAGGTAAAATCGACGTAGTTGGCGCAGTACAGGTCAACATCGCCGTCCCCTTCGATATCCAGAAAGCAGGCGCCCGCTCCAACTTTGTTGCCGGCCCCCACCCCAGCCTCGCTGGTCGCCTCCTCGAACGTGCCGTCCCCGTTGTTCCGATAAAGCACGTTGGGCCCGTAATTGTTCACGTAGATGTCTCGGTGGCCGTCATTGTCGTAGTCCGCCACCGCCACGCCCAATCCGAACCCGGTATCTCCAACGCCAGCCTCTTTAGTTACATCAGTGAAACGCCAACCGCCATCGTTACGGTAGAGGGCATTGCGAGGTGTTTCGTCCGTTTCGCATCCGCGCGTGGGCGCGCCGTTGAGGAAGTAAATGTCGATGTATCCATCTCCATCATAGTCGAAAAGCGCCACGCCGGCGGTCACGGTCTCCACAATGTAACGCCGCCCGCAACTCCCATCCGTGTGACGGAAGGTGATCCCCGTCTCCTCGGTCACCTCGCGAAGACGAATGTCGGAGCCGGGCGTCTCGTTCTCTCCGGAAACCCCAAAAGGCGTCGAGCAAAAAGAGCCCATGACAACGGTCCAAATCCCCACCAGGCCAGGCAATCGTTTCATACCGGTACCTATCTTGTCTTTCGGAGATTCACTCTTCGACAGATCCTAAGCACCCCAATTCAGAATTGATTAATGGAGCGACAGCCGGCGGCGCCGAACCGGCGCCGTTAATCCGCCGCCAGAAGTTGCTGGTAAGCCTGGCGAACCTTCATGTTATCCGGATCCAACGACAAG
>JBNJEM010000608.1:0-4864 GCA_051745935.1 Planctomycetota bacterium | reverse complement strand
CGTCTTCCGTAATGCCGTTGGCCGCAAAAGTCACCGTGTTTGCCTCCATACGTTCTTTCGAACGGACTCGGATGTGAGATCGGTGAAGCCGCGTACGATCCACTCGTGAGCTAACTCAAACCACCGTGTTCGAGCCTCTGGTGCTGGGTCGCCGGGAAAGCCTCTGGCCGTGAGCTCAAAGAGGAGTCGAGGCTTTTTGTCAGGGAGTCGTTGCGTGTGTCTGACAATCGTGTGTAGTCGTCCGTTTTGTTCGGGCAACGTAAAAGCCGTTCGCCAGTTGACTTGGTCCGGTGTGGGAAGAAATCGTCCGTGGGCTGGTTGGCGAGCAAAGTCGGGAAACACGTTGCCGATTTCATCGAGGGAATTGCAGCCCTCGCCAAGTGGTATGTGATTGACGTACGTCATTTCGTACTGAACGGGATGAAGAGTGCCAATTCGGTACTCATCGAGGAATTCACGGAAAGTTGAGAGATGGTCCCAGAACATCTGGATGACCTTGCTGTATCGAGGGTACTCGTCTTCCGGCGCGACCTTCTTCCAGTTGTGAAGAAAGCGGTCACGTTGTATCTGGACGATGCCATTCTCGGACGGCGTCATGAGCCAGGTTCTGGCAAGCGGTGGAACATCGGTGAGTCGTAGCTGGTGGGCCGGCGCTTCGCCAAAGACTTCGATGGTTGGAGCCAAGGGGGAAACTTCACGAACACCCGTGTACTGGGGCTGCAATTTATCCCAGAGCTTTCCAAGGTGCGCCGCGCGAAGTTGGTCAAGCTCGCGAAAAAGAACGCCGCAAACCACCTCGGTAACAGGCGGATTGTCGTACTCCGGCAGCGGGACATCGGCGTTCACGGCGTCATTCCTCGGGCGGCTGATTCGAGCCGAAAGACATCATGTTCCTCGAAATCATAACCCGTGCCAAGCCGGATGTCCAGTGAGGATCGTATGTGTAGGTTCTGACGGCATTTCCGCCGGAGACCCAAATCAATTCGATTTCACGGGGATCATTTCATGCGTCCCCGCTGGGGTTCGCGAAGAAGATGTATGCACCAACGATCATGCCCCGGTCCCAGAGTTTCTTGACAGAGTTTCTTGGCGCCCTGATTCCAATCCCCAAAGTCATGGGTGACCAAAACGGCTGGAAACATGGCTGCAACATGGACCGTGCGGCGAACGATCTCGTTCATTGCGTAGCCTCTCTCATCATGGTTCCCCCTGGCATTGCAAAAACGCGTGACGCCACTGATTTCCGCGGGTTTCTGCACGCGATCAATCGGGATCGCCAGCGCGAGAAGGGGCGAAGGATCCGCGGTTCAAAACGTCGTCGCAAGGATCAGCGACTGAGAAGACGCGGCCATCGGTAAAGTCAACTCGCACTCAGCCGAAGCCTCTGGTATCCTGGACATCGTGGGCAAAGGGCCTACAATAAGTTGAGTTATGATTTTGGAGGGTATGTATGGTGCGATATCGTGTCCTCATTGAACAGGATGAAGAAGCCACCACACCGACGCTTGACTATTCCCGATCATAAGGAAGTTGCTAAGGGGGCATTGCGCGCAATCATTCGGCAGGCGGGCGTTCTGGAATTCTCGGGTGGCCGGGACGGTTGTCCATTACCTGACATCACGCGAACAGCGCACGGCGGACACTAATTTGTCAATCTTTCGGCTTTTGCCACCATAATGGTGCCACGCACCGTCTGTTCCCAATCGTACAATACGCCCGAGTGTCTTCCGGCGTTGACGTTGGCCAACGTCCAGCGAATTCGGCGCGACCGGCAATACACCATTGAGGTGGCCGACCGCCTGCTCGACTACCTGTTCTCGATCGACGAGTTCCGCCGTGCCGGACGGTTGTTCCTGCCCTGACGTGGGAAAGGAAAAGGCGAAAAACCAGACTGTCTGTTCTCAACCCGCCCGTATTGATCAGTGTTCAGCCTAACTTCACCATTCGACATTCCTTGCTCGATATTCGATATTCCCTCGGGCGAAAAACCAGACGGTCTGTTCTCAACCCGCAAGAGACCCGAGGAAACGGTTCCTGACACCCTTTTCGGTCCTACGAGGTGATCTATGAGAGCCGATTCGACCGGCTCGCCGAGCAGTTTCGGAGCGAAGAGATGCGCCAGATGGATGCACAACCCGCCCGGAGGAACCCTGGACAGACTTTCTCGTGACAACCTAGCGTTCCCACAGGGAATATCAGGTTTGGGCTGTTGTGGACTCGTTCACGCATCAACGGGCGTCCTGTGGTGGCTGATTTCAAGACATTATGCCAAAATGTGTCGGGGGACGCATCCGCGTCCGAGGTCTGGGCGCGGCAGTACACCGGCAAGGACACGGCGGTGGGCGGGGAGGTTCTGTCGAGGCCCATTGAAATCCTGACCGGAACAGGCGAGAATGCGAACTTGGCCATCCGTGCCGATGTCAGGTTTAGGATCACTTGACGGAACACGAACATGAGCATCTACGCCACCCTCTGGTCGATCCAAATCCAAGATCCGGCCTCACCTTTCACTTCTCCACGATGGGTGAAGGTGACGGCCCAAGCCGTTCCGCCGCACATCGGCAGCCCGACACCGGAATGCGGCTACGAAGCAGGCGACCCCTACGCCGACTTCTTGCCACCGCCCGTGGAGACGGACGAGGGCGGGCAGGCTCCATATAATCGGGCGGTGGTGTTCGTGACCGACGAGACCAAAAAAAGCACGGCTCGAAACGGCCAGGAGTATGTTGACCCGCTGCTGGTCCTGACCGGCGAGGAGTACGCCAACATGCCGTTCCAGGTCTTGTTCGACCGGCTTCAAGAGGCAGTGCGGAGTGGGCCAAGGGTGGTGATGGAGTTTTTGGCTCCCGATGGAACAACACGCACGTTCACTTAGACGCCGCGTCACAATAACTTGATGCAGCGGACGCTGGACGATTGACGTGATAAAACGCGAGTCTGGTCTCTACGACGTGATCGCAACTCTGCTCGATTGATGATCACGATGACGAGTGATAATGATGGCTGACACAAAGGAATGGCCCTTCCCGGTGAATGAATCCATTCTCGACGATCAAGGAAGCGCGGAACTTGAGTTTCTCAAGTCCTGCGCTTGTGACGGTTGTCGGTCGTACATGTTTGGAGCTGGCAATTATGGAGCTACGTCCGAAAAAGGGACGTTCGACTGAAATATTCGTCCGTGGAAAGAGGCGATGGGAAGTCGTTCTGGCGGAAAAGGGGGAAAAGATCTCGTCGACATTGACTTCCGACTTCGCCGAAGCCGCAAGACTTGCTATCCAGTGGGTGAAGGGTGAAGGGAGAGGACTCGTCGGTGTGAGGCCGTAGCCCCAAAGGGAATAGGTCCGGATGACATGATTCCTGAAGGCATCTCGTTTGACATAGCAAGTCCAAAGTACCGACAGTGCAAGAGCGGAAACAACATTCTTGAATACACCCTTGAAGGAGGAGAAATCACCGTCGATTGGGTAAGCGGAAAGAATGCCTCGTCGATCATGCGATCAATCCTCGATGCTGACGGATCAGGCGTTACGCGGATTTCCGGCTACGTGACCGACAAGTTGGGTGGTGCCTCGAACACAGCATTGCAACGGCTCGGTGATCGGATGGCGAGGGAAATTGGTGGAGGTTGGAGGGCGACGATCGAAATCATTGAGGGTCGTCGCCATCCGGTGTTTACGAAGTGGGTATGAGTATGACTACGATTGAACTCTCCGCGCGCTGTCAGCGCTGGAATACCGGTGATCCGACAAAGCATCCACCTCACGACCGTTCATTGCTTGAAGCAGTGACAAAGGCGGGGTTTGTCGCGTTCACTGGCCCAAGCGGCCTTTGCGGTGGCAAAACGGAAAACAGAACCGTACTCGCGATCCACCGGGGACGCGGGTTCAAATGGGAGATTGTATTTCGGGAGAACGATGCCGATGTGGTGACTACAACGACCACCGATCTAGAACGCATGACAACTACGATGTTGACCTGGTTGCAAGGTGGGTCATTGGCCGCGGACGAGGATTCGGTACGTGCCGTAGCTGGATGATGCCTCAAATAGTGCACTGAGGATGGCCGAAGGCTCGCCAGCATAGGCGAGCCAAACGGGTTCGGCAATACGCAAACACAGTCAAGGGCGTTAAGGGGTTTACGGACGTATTCACACACGGCACCCGTGACGGCGAGGCCTTCTCCGTTATTCACAAGGGCAAGGACGTCATTCTCAATTACCGTCGGATCGCGAGTCGGCTGAAAAGCCACGGGATGACCGGAAATGGCGGGTTGTAGAGCCTTCACACATCCTGAAAAGACCGCGTTTCACCTTTCCGCCTATTCGACCGGCGCTCGCTTCTTGCCCTTCCCTTTGCCACGGCCGTTGTTGCCCGGCGACGAATTCTCCGTCACCGTGTCGCCTCCGCGCGTGACAAACCAGTCCTCGCCCGAGGCGCCGGTCAGCAGGTCGTCCGCGTCATCCTCTTGCAGAATCGAGTCAACCAGGTCCTGCAGGCCGGCCACCCGCTCCTGGAACGGTTCTGGTCCGTTCCAAGCCGCGAGCAGATCCAAGAGCGCATCATCATTGGCCAAGGGACCGACCTCGGGGCCCGAATCGTACGTCGTGCCGTCGCCAATGAGCAGATCCTGACCAGGATTGGCGACCAACCGGTCCGCTCCACCACCGCCGATCAGGATGTCCCGAACGGCGCCGCCGATCAACATGTCGTCGCCAAGGCCGCCCAGCAAGATATTGCTGCCGCCGCCTCCCTTCAGGTGATCGTTCCCGGGGCCACCGTCCAAGATGACCGTCTTGCCCACTCGACTGGAGATCGTGGCATGATCATCGCCATGGCCAAGCACGGTCCAGATGTTTTCCACGTCA
>JBNJEM010000607.1:0-4870 GCA_051745935.1 Planctomycetota bacterium | reverse complement strand
GGGTGCAAAGCGGCCGGGCGCAAGCCGTCCTCCCGTTGGTCGGACTCGCGGCGGACCAAGTCATCCACGACCGGCATATCTTTCAGGCGGTTGGATTCTACCGGGTGCAAAGCGGCCGGGCGCAAGCCGTCCTCCCGTTGGTCGGACTCGCGGCGGACCAAGTCATCCACGACCGGTATACGTGGCATGGAATCCGGGAGACAAATCGACGAATGTTATGGCGATGTTAGACGCGCGTGACGCATTCCGCGAGTGGTCACGCGATATATCCTTGCCGCTCGTTCACACTGCAGATCGCGTGCCAGCCGGGTGCCATTCGCGGTCGTGTTGAATCGAGGTTCGGCTGCCGCCGGCGATGAACTGCCGCTACGGGGACCAACGGACGGCTCGTGGGCGCCATTCGGGATATCAGAGCGAGCTATTGCGCGGCTCGCAGTGCGGCTTCAATCCGCGTTTGGATCTGATCGGGGGCGGCCATGCGACCCGGACCGGTGCGGCCACAGCTGACCCAGCCCTCCTCGGGCGGTATGATCTGGGTTCCATCATCAGTCAGCTGTCTCACGTTACGTTGAACGGCGGGCTTGCTCCACATATCGGGATTCATGGCGGGCGCGAGCAGAACCGGGCCGGTGAAGCAAAGATAGAGCGTGGAAAGCAGGTCGTCCGCGTGTCCGCGGGCGGTTTTGGCCAGGAAACTTGCCGTGGCTGGGGCAACACAAAGCAGTTCAGCTCGCTCAGCCAACTCAATATGCGCCCCCTTCGGGAAACGGTCCGAATCGACCACCGCCGTGGCGACCGGGCGACCGCTCAGGGCCGCGAAGGTTGCCGGACCCACGAACTGGCATGCCGTATCGGTCATGGCCACGCTAACTTGGGCTCCCGATTGAACCAACTGGCTGACCAGACCGGCGGTCTTGTAGGCGGCGATCCCCCCGGTGACCCCGATCAAGATTTCGTGAGCGATCATAGGGCACGGGCTTTTCGTCAAATGTCCATGGGATTGAATTCGGGACCGTCACTGCTCTCTGGCAATTCCCCGGTGATCTTCACCTCGTGTGAAGCATCGAGGTAGATTTTGTCTTGCATGATCTCCTGCAGCACGATCGCCATTTTATCACCGGTGTCCATGTCCACCAACGATCGGCTTCCCGCGTTGAGCTGAACCAGGCGTTTTTGAATCAAGGTGGACAACTTGAATCGCCCCCCCACCTTATTGACGATTTCTTCTTCTTTGAGTTCATCCAGCATTTGGCCGTTCTCCAATTCGCTGAAGGATTCCGCATAGTTCGGCTACCGTTCGCGGCACGGAATCGTTGATCACATGATACTGATACTTATGCCTGTACTTCATTTCCCGAGCAGCCACGCTTAATCTTCGAGCCAGGGATTCGCTGGTTTCCGTGCCCCGCTTGCGCAAACGCTTTTCCAGTTCAATCATGGATCCCGTATCAATGAAGATCGTAACGGCGCGCGGCACCTGCTCCAAAACCGTTAACGCGCCGCACACGTCGATCTCCAGCAGGACCCATTTGCCAGTGGCGTGGCCGCTTGTCACTTCGCTTCGGAGCGTCCCGTACCACTCCCCGCCGCCATACACTTCTTTGCATTCCAGGAATTCTCCACGTTCTCGCCGTCGCCGGAATTCCTCATGCGACAAAAAATGGTAGTCGACCCCGTCCTCCTCCCCACGGCGGCGAGCGCGGGTCGTCGCTGACACACTTAATTTCAAAGGGACCGGACTAACCTTCAACAGTTCGCGAACGACCGTGGACTTTCCCGCGCCCGAGGGCCCGGAGATGATAATCAGTTTGTCCAGAGGATCGCTCATTCGACGTTCTGTACCATTTCGCGCATGCGTTCAATCGTGGCTTTGACTTCGACGACGCGCGCCGCAATATCGGCATCGTTGGCCTTGGAGCCAATCGTGTTCGACTCGCGAAACATTTCCTGGGTCAAAAAGTCGAGTTTCCGCCCATTGCTCTCCGGCGACCGCATCATGGCGTGGAACTGGTCCATGTGACTTCGCAGGCGAACCAGTTCTTCCGAAATATCGCTCCGTTCCGCCATCAAGCCCACTTCGCGAGCCATATCGGCCGGTTCCACCTGGGTTCCATATTCGGACAGCAGGGTATTGAGCCGTTCGGTCAACCGCGCGCGATAGTTCTCGGCGACTCGAGGCGCCTGCTCCGAGATGCCGTTCAGCTGATCCAGAATCGCTTGACAATTCGACTCCAAATCCTCCGCCATCGCCCGGCCTTCTTCGCGGCGCATTTGGCACAAATGGTCCAGTGCCCGGCCGAGCACCTCCTCAATCAGCGGCCAATCCGTTTCCGTGCACTCGTGTTCCGCCGTCCGCTCCTCGACAACCCCTGGCAGCGTCAATAGCGCCTCGAGGCGAACGGGTTCGGCCACATGCAGTTTTTCGCACAACCGATCCAGCTGGTTTCGGTATCCCTGCAGCACCAGATCGTTGAGGCAATACTGATCAGGAGTCAATTCGCGATCCACGTTCAAGTTAACCTGCACGGTTCCCCGCCGTACTCGCTTTCGGACCACCGTTTCCACTCGGGGCTCCAGCGACAGAAAGCACTCGCCCGCGCGCAGGCTCAACTTGAAGTGACGACTATTGATCGCCCGGACTTCCGCCACGACCGAAACGTCGTTTCGCCGCCCGTGAGCTTCACCGTGGCCAGTCATGCTGAGAAGCAAAGGTAAATCCTCCCATGGGCTCCAGAACACGCCGCCGGCCGCGCGGGGCTAGAGGGGATCGGGACCACGAATCGCCCATCACGCGCGGCACCCACCCGCAGCAACGGCACGCGCGGTTTTGGCCCTGGTTCGCCAAGCCCCCCCTTTGTTCGGCGGACTGCTTGTTCGGCAGACCGCTTGTTCGCCACACCACTGACGCCGCCCGGCCCGTAGACCCGGCCGCCGTATGCCGTCGTGTTTCCGGCTTGCGTTTCGGTGGCGGAGGAAACGCCCGCCTGGCTGGCCTTTGTTCCGCGAATGATGGTTACTCGCTCTCACTCTCGCCAGCGTCCTTTTCACCGGGCGCCGGCTGCGCTTCCCCAATGCCGCTACCGGACTGCGACTTGGACTTCTCGCCCTCCGGCTCGACAAGTTCATATTCGGCACTTTCTTCCTCGCTCGCCCCGGGAGCGGCCTCCAGCGACGTCTGGCGATTAAACAGCAGAATGGTCACGATGCAGAGCAGTATCCAGAAGGTGGAGACCGCGACCGTGATCCGGGTAAACACGTCTCCCGCCTTGGAACCGAATGCACTCTGGCCTCCCATCCCGCCTAAAGCCCCTGTTAGTCCACCGCCGCGTCCCCGCTGAACCAGGACCAGCAGTATCAAAAACAGTGCCGTGATGAACAGGAGAGTACCGAAAACCGTCAGCAGAACATCCATCGCACTCAGTTTCCTTCAGCTGAAATGATCACGTTCGTGTTGTTTCACAGCGGGCCACAAAAGCCGCGTCTCCGCTTCCAAACGCTGGATCCAGGCCCTAGGCCCCGCTTGGTGCCCCGGCGACGATGCCGAAAAAGCTGTCAGCGTCCAACGACGCCCCCCCCACCAGCGCGCCGTCGATATTCTCCTGAGACAACAACTCCGCAGCGTTCTTCGGCTTCACGCTTCCCCCGTATTGGATGCGAACCTTCCCCGCCACGTCTGTATTGTAGCTGTTTTCCAACAACCCGCGAAGATCAGCATGCACTTGCTCCGCCTGGTCCGGCGTAGCCACCTTGCCCGTGCCAATGGCCCACACGGGCTCGTAGGCGATGACAATCCGTTCGACCTGTTGAGCGTTGAGGTCGGCGAGTGACCGGGAGAACTGGGTACTGACCACCTCGTTCGTCTTGCCCGCTTCCCGCTGCGCCAACGTTTCTCCCACGCACACAATGGGGGTCAAGCCGAGGTCCAGGACCACCTTGACCTTTCGATTCACGTCCTCATCCGTTTCCCCCAACACGTGCCGTCGCTCGCTATGTCCCACGATCACGTATTGGCACCCGAGGTCCCGCAACATGGCACCGCTGATTTCCCCCGTAAAGGCCCCGTTGCTTTCAAAGTAAACGTTTTGCGCGCCCAAACCCACGGCGGATCCCTCGATTGCCGTCCCCACGGCGTCCAAGTACACGCTGGGCGGGCAGATGGCCAAATCGACGTGCGCGGCACTATCCGCCCTACCGGCAATCTCAGTGGCCAAAGCCACCGCTTCGGCTCGGGTCAGGTTCATTTTCCAGTTACCAGCAATAAACGGACGTCTCACTGCGATTGCTCCCCTGCTCGAATGCGATTGGCTCGGCCCGCTTACCGGCCCATTATACCGGTCGCGGATGACTTTCTCCGCCGCGAGTCCGACCAACGGGAGGACGGCTTGCGTCGGGCAGCTTTCCACCTGGAAGAATCCAACCGCCTGAAATATATAGCGGTCGCGGATGACTTTCTCTGCCGCGAGTCCGACCAACGGGAGGACGGCTTGCGTCGGGCAGCTTTCCACCTGGAAGAATCCAACCGCCTGAAATATAACGGATTCCACCTGCCGGACCCCTGTTTCGGCCCGACAACGTCACCTCTACACCTCGACTTGCTCCCCTCTTGGCGGTCGTCAGCACACCTCACTGCGCCGCCCCCGGGACGTCCAAGGCTCCTCCGGCTTGCGGCCGGTTCAACCAGCGCCGCCCTGGGGTGAGGAAAAACTCCAAGTCGTTGCCATCCATATTGTTGCGCCGTTCGTTTCGCCGGTATTGAGACGAAAGGACCTCGAAGAGACCTAAAAAACCTCAGGGAACACGGCGGGTACGCTAACGCATGAAACGCAAGCGACTCGGCTTGTACTCTCTCCGTCTTTCCTCATCCGTGGGT
>JBNJEM010000606.1:0-4871 GCA_051745935.1 Planctomycetota bacterium | reverse complement strand
GGTGCCGATGAATCCGTCGCTGTCCCCGTCGGACGTGCCGGTGGGAATATCATAGTAACTGGCGGTGGCCGTCAGTCGGGTCTTGGTATACTGGTTCGCGGTCCAACTGGTGTACTCGTCCTGCGAGAAGGTCTCGCCGGCGATGCTGGTCAGCGGGTTGGCCGGCGCGGTCGTGTCCGGCTCGGCTTGGAACTGGTCGAGCACCCGGCCGTCGTGATCGTACTGGGTCACGCTCACCGGACCGACGATCGTGTAGTCGTCAAAAGTCCCACTGCCGGGTGTAGTTTCCACCGCGTGGCCGCTGGCTCGCCGGGTCTCCTCGCCGTCCTCGTTGTACACCGTCCAGGACGCCGTGCGGGTGTCGGTGCCATCCACGTCATGGACGGGCCCCAGCGTTTGGGTGACCCGGCCGAGATCGTCGATCGTGTAGTCGGTGACCAGGTGTGCCCCGCCGCCGGTGGGGGTGCTCCAGCCGCTCGGCTCATCGCTTACTTGGCTCACATCCACATCTTGGATCATGCGCACTCGGGCCCCAGTGTCCACGTCGTATTCGTAGTGCGTCAAGAACCCGCGCTCGTCTTTGAGCCACACCAGGTTGCCGTGTTCATCAAAGCGTTCCGTGCGCGTGGCCGAGCTGCCCGAGCCGTTCTGGGTGGAGGAGACGCTCGGCAGCGTGGTGGTCTTCTGCAGGACCTGGTTGCGTTCCTTGGTCACGCCGCCGTCATCATACTCGTGATAAGTATAGGAGAACTGGGTTTCGATCGTATCTTGGTCCGTCTTGTAGTCGATGATTTTGGAGGTCGGGTAGATGGTCTTACCGGTATCATCGGCCGTGTGGCTGGTGTACTCGTATTTACGGAGCTTGACCATGTTGCTGCTGATGTCGTTATGGCCCTCGGACACGTACTCGTCGAGCGTTCCCACCACCCGATTGGCCGCGTCGGACGCGCTATTCTGCTTCTTCCAACGTCACAGGAGTTCCCTGCCGTCCCAAATCCAACGCGGCGGCGATCTGCTTCGGCAGCTTGATTCCTTCCATACGGTTGTTCTCGTAGTTCCAGGTCGATTTAATTTGCTCGACGGTCAGCCGACCCGATTCGGCGATCGAGTTGTATGGGCCGAAACGCGCAGCAGTAATAACTGCGTCCTCAAAGTCCGTGCCTGCGAACTTGCAGTCAAGGAACCTACAGCCGGTAAGGTTCATGCCCGAAAGATCGCAGCCGGATAAGTCACTTGACACCAATCGCAATCCACAAAGGTCTCCTTGCTCATAACTGGCGGTCGAGTAGAGTTGCTGTTTCGTAAGACCGTTGCGTATTGTGCAGCCCTTTATTCTCGCATCGGTGAAGTCGGCATCCGGCGGAGGATAGGACAGATCCGATCCCTCCAACTGAATCCGAGAAAAGTCCCATTTTCCCGGTGATCGGGTGGTCGTTTTCTTACTAATAACAAGACGTACACGGAGGCGACGCCTTTTGAAGTCGTAAGTGGAAGCGAGTTGCTCGAAGGTAATCGAGCGAGCAGCAAATCGTGCCCCGAAAATGCGCGCATCCGTGAAGTCGCACTTGGAACAATCGCCCCGGATCGTCGCTTCCCGCAAGTCCGCCCCTCGGAAATCAAAGCTTGCAACTTCCGTGGAAGGATAGGGATAGGAAGCATCGATTGCACATTGATGCAGGTCCTTGTTCTTGTAGGACCAGGTGGACATCAATTGCTGCGGAGTGAGATCCATGCCGTACGAGTCAAAACCATCGGCGCCGGATCGCCAAATCCCATTGACGGTCGCGTCCGTAAAATCGGCGCCCTCGTGAGTGGGATTGATGTCGACGTACGAGCCGGGGAACATCGCGCCGCGAAATGAAGCACGCTTGAGATTGCACTGTTCAATCCGTGCGTGATAGAGAATACACCCGTCGAACGTGGCACCGGTCAGGTCCTGGCTCACGAACTCGCAACCCCGCAGGTCTCGTCCAGCCGCGTTCATGCCCGGTCCGACGACCAGGTCCTTTGCGCCAGGCGACAGTACAACCCGCGGTGGTTCATTATCGAACCGCCCAGATGGCCCCCGTTCAAAGAGTGGTAGGCACGGAAGCGCCGCTGCGAACACGGCTATTCGTTGCATAACACGACACATGATAACTCCTCCAGCTTCAATATGATCGGCTATGACAGTTCCTTAACTTTCGCACTGGTGAACTTTACGCCGCTTCCCCAGTGGCTTTGTAGGTAAAGCATACCAGGATCAGACGTACCAGATCCCTCAAGATGGTATTGCACATTGCTCGAATGGTCAACGACCGTCACGGTGAAGTTGTAGTCGTCGTTTTGATCCTTGGTGACGTCGATGATCATCGTCTTACCACCCATCGGAGCGCTCTCAAGCCAATCCATGTAGGTATCGTAGGTCTCGTCAGCAACTTTGTCGTCACCATTATATGGAATGCCGCTGATCAGGCATTTCACGTAATCGGCCGGATACACGTCGGAGTAGTTGGGTGGATCGCCATAATGGAGTTTGACATAGCCCTGTGCGTTGATCTCATCCTCATCGCCTTCCATTGTGATACCGCCGCCGTCAAGCGTTTCTTGGCTGGCGTCGATCGCATCGAGAAGGGCTGCCGTATCGAAGATCTGGATTTCCACGCGGTTCTCGATCTTGACGCCGCTATTGTGGAAAAAGCTGGCTTGCCAACGACTCTCCAAATTCGTATCAACAAAGTCGCCTGTCGTGATATTTGGGCTCTGCTCGAACTCGTAGGTGAGCTCAATCCGAACCGTTGCCCCGTTGTCCTCCCAGTCCTCAGTGCCGCACAACGCCGCCAAGTCGAGTTTCGCGTAACTTGTATGTTCGGTAGAGCCTTCCCAGACGCCAGAAGAGGTCTCTTTGGGATACTCAGTGCGAATATAGCCGTTCGTACCATTTATGATCTGACACAACGAGTTGCTTATGTACCAGCCTTCCGCCAATTCAACACCATTCCATGTGTTGGTGTTTTCGTCGGCGTCCCAATCTGCTGTTGGGTCTTGATTGGGCCAGACCATTTTTTCCACCTCGATTTCCACCGTGTCGCGTTCGAGGAACGGGGTGGACTGGCCCTCGGGGCGCAGACGCCAGTAGACGTGGTAGGAGGAGCGGGTGTCACCGATACCAATGCCCTCGGCGTAGACCTTCGGCGGCGGCGTTGTGCATCCTGCCCCCAACGTGTACACGTACCAAGTCTCTTCGTCCGTCGATTCGGTGCTGACGTCCGCCGGGTCGGTGCTCATTTCTCCTTTGTGGTCGTTTGCCCACAGTTTCAGGCCTTCTTTGACAAGCTCTCCGTCTACTTGCCGTTCTTCGTACTCAGCGCCGAGCCAGAGTTCAAAGCCGTCCAGATTGGCCAAGGACGCACCGGCATAGTCCAGCTCCACTTTGACCAGGTCATTGTCGGCTGCCGAGTAGTCGCCGCTGTCGTCCAAGTAGTCGGCGATGCCATTCTTGTTGTCGTCATCCGAATTGATAAAGACACGTTTGCCGACTTTGTGGACGCCGCCTCCATCGCGATCTTCCAATGCGTCTTCCAACGCCGTGTTGTCGACACCATCGGGACTGGTGCCCGACGTGTCAGTATTGTCGCTATCGACATCAACGTCGAGCTTCACGATGGTCGCTGTCACGGAGTCCTCCGCATCGGTGGTGCCGTCCGCGTTCATGTCTAATTGGGCCGTGATCGTCGCCTCGCCCGGGTCGATTCCCTCCACATAGAGGGTGATGCTTCCATCTTCCGTGCCGTCCAGGTTGTCGAGCGTCTTGGCGGAATAGCCGGTGCCACCCGATTCGATGAAATCGGAGATGCTACGGGGCTCGTTCGCGTTCTCTCGCCATATGCGGAAGCTACCGGATTCGGGGGTGTAGAGGTCGATAGTCGTCGGCGGCGTTGTGTTCGGATCTAGCGTGGACGTTGACGTCGTAACGTTTCCCGGATCGGAATCGGAGTAGGCGAAGGTGAGCTCGGCATCGGATCGATAGATCGTAGGCAGGGTAATGTAAATGGGCGTAAACAGAGATTGCTCACCTCCCTGAGCGACGTCGATGCTGTCGTCGTCATTCGATGCGGTACCGTCTCGATTATAGCCGTCGGCGAAGTCGGGGATCTCATCATAGTCGTCGTCATTGCCGATGAAGGACTCCATTACCTGGCCCGGCGAGGTATCCTCCGCACTTGGTTCCAAGTCGTCGATGTCGAGATTGATGCTGGTTTCAAGCACGTCAACATAGAACAAGGCCCAATTGGACGTGCCGCTGGAGGTCGTGAAACGATACTGCAACTCGTACTGACCGACGAAGCCGCTTGCCGGAGTCAGGTCGAAGGTCCCCGTACAGTAGCCGCCCGACGCGTGAAAACTGATCGTCGGATCGTTGCTCCCTCCGCTGTTGACGGTATCCCACTCGATGGACGTCACGTCGCTCGCGCCGCTATCGTTGTCCAGGAGGTTGTAATCATCGGTTGTCCCGTCGGAGTAGATTATGCGAGCCTCTTGCACGCCGCAATCCTCGAAGACAGCCCCGCCCGAGCAGCAACCGAGGCCGGGGGCGTCGTCTTCAGCGTACATTGACCCGCCACTTCCGCCGGAGCCCCCGCTTCCGCCGCTCATCGTGGTGACGATCGTCTTATGCGCTGCCCCGTCACCGGTTTGGCTGTCGTCAGGGCCACCATTGAAAACGTCGGGGGCGGCAATATTCGGGGGCGCAAAGCGAACGGGTGTAATTTGACCGTGTTCGCGCGCCCCTCGGGTAACCAGCCCGGTCGAGCCGGAGGGAGCGGTGTCGCCCGGTTTCACGGCGGGCGTAGTGAAGTTGTGGCCGACGTCTCCCACATCTAGTGCCGGAT
>JBNJEM010000605.1:0-4873 GCA_051745935.1 Planctomycetota bacterium | reverse complement strand
TTGCACCGGCTTGCCGATTGATCGTGTGTCCGGGCTCTTGCCGTAGCGGCCTTCGCCGGCGCTTGTGAAGCCTGCTGGCAAGGGGGAAGCTGGTCAGCCGCTTTAGCTCGGGAAAGGATTCCCGAGCCACGCTGAAACCAAGACAGTCTGGTTTTGAGTTTTGCACCGGCTTGCCGATTGATCGTGTGTCCGGGCTCTTGCCGTAGCGGCCTTCGCCGGCGCTTGTGAAGCCTGCTGGCAAGGGGGAAGCTGGTCAGCCGCTTCAGCTCGGGAAAGGATTCCCGAGCCACGCTGAAACCAAGACAGTCTGGTTTTGAGTTTTGACTTTGAGCGCGGCTTTTGACGCGTCAAAAGTTCTGTGGTCTCCCGAGGTGCCGAACGATTGACAAGTTACGCGACTGTAGACGATGATAAAGGTTAGGTATGTGCCACTGTCGGCGCCGCGAGTCTCCGAGGCGACCGGCCTGAGCGGCGCGGGGGGCGGCACGCACCGGCCACCATCTCACTTTTCAAACAGGTGCATGCGCCAAAGGCCGATTCAAGCCGAGGTTAACCACATCAAGCCGGCGCCCCGGTTTGTGTTGTTTTGTCGTGCCGCCGCGTGGGGTTTGAGACCCTTTCCGGTTGGAATTTGAGGTCGGGGTGGGCTCTTGGTAGGAGGCGGTTCGGGGGTGGGGAACCCGTTTGCGCTTGGCCGCAACTCCTCTCCGGTTGGAGTACGAGAGACGCTGAGCTCTCTGTCGCAGTTCGCACGCAGTCGATCCAAGGAATGAGAACTATGGCTAGTGAAGATTTTGGAGACATTTTGATTCGGCGAGGGATCATCGGTCGAGATCAACTCAACGAAGCACAGCAGATGGCTCGAGAGCAGGACTCGACCATTGCCGACTGCCTGGTGAAGCTGGATTACGCGGTCGGCGACGACATCATGCGGGCCATGGCGGAATTCCACAACATGGAGTTTGTCGACCTCTCGCAGGTCCAGATTCCCGAGGAGGTGGTGGAGCTGGTCCCGGAATCGGTCGCTCGCGAGAACGTGGCCGTGCCCTTGGCGCAAGAGGATAACGCGTTGAAAGTGGCCGTGTGCGACCCGTTCGACATTGAAACCATAGAAAAACTACGCTTTATTTTGAACCGCAAGGTCGAAACGGCCCTGGCCCCTCGCGAGAGCATTCTGGAGGCCATTAACCGGTACTATGGCCAAGTCGAGGGGGAAAGCGCGGACTCGATGCTGCAGGAGTTCACCGATACGGCGATCGATTTCACGGAAACCGAGGAGTCGGACGTGGGGTCGGATGAGATCGTGGACGAGAATAGCGCTCCGGTGGTTCGCTTGGTTCAGCTCATGATCCAAGAAGCGGTTCAACTGCGGGCGTCCGACATTCATATCGAGCCGTTCGAGAACAGCATTCGGATTCGCTACCGAATCGATGGGGTGCTGATCGAACGGGACAGCCCCCCCCGCCGTCTGTTGGGGGCGATCCTCTCACGCGTCAAAATCCTCGCCAAATTGGACATCGCCGAACGGCGGCGCCCCCAGGATGGGCGGATCAAGGTCACCGTGGGCGACAAGGAGCTTGACCTGCGAGTCAGTGTCATCCCCACCAACCATGGTCAATCCGTGGTGATGCGGCTGCTGGACAAGGAAAACATCAAGGTCGGCATCCGGCAACTGGGCCTGTCGGACCGCGATTTCGAGAAATTCCAATCCTTGATCCGCCGTCCCAACGGCATCATTTTGGTGACCGGCCCCACCGGGTCGGGTAAAACCACCAGCCTCTACGCCGCCCTCAACTCGCTCAACCGACCGGATCGTAAGATCCTCACGGCCGAAGATCCGGTGGAATACTACTTGTCGGGAATCAACCAAGTCGAGGTTCGCCACAGCATCGGACTCGACTTCGCCCGCATTATTCGCTCCATGCTCCGCCAAGCCCCCAACATCATCCTGGTCGGCGAAATGCGGGATGTGGAGACCGCATCCATGGGAATTCAGGCGTCTTTAACTGGACACTTGGTTTTCAGTACTCTACATACGAACGATGCGCCCAGTGCCGTGACACGCATGGTTGACATGGGGGTTCCGGGATATCTGGTGGCCAGCAGTGTGATTTCGGTGCTGGCCCAGCGGTTGGTGCGAGTGATCTGCAATCGATGCAAGCAAAGCTATACCCCCCCTCAGAGTGTGCTGGAGGATGCGGGGATTACGCCCGAGATGGCCAAGAACGCCTCCTTCGCTCGAGGCAAGGGATGTTCCTATTGCCAGAAGAAGGGCTATCGCGGCCGCATGGGGATCTTCGAAATCATGCTGATCACGGCGAAAGTCCGCGAGCTGATTTTTGATGCCGCTCCGACCACCGAGATCCGAAATGTCGCCATAAAGGAAGGAATGTCAACGCTTTACGTCGATGGAATCCGAAAAGCCATGCAGGGCCTGACCACGCTGGAGGAAGTCTATCGAGTCGCCAAACGGGTCGAGCAGGACGAAATGGCCTTACAGGGACTCGCTGAAAAGAAGGACTGAAGGAGCACGCGTCAGCCCCCCTTGCGTGGAGCGGGCGAGGGACGTTTTGGTTTCACGAGGCGTTGGTTGGACCAACAGGAAACGTGCCTCGCGTTGTACTGCTTTTGGGGGCAAGGCCCTCGGGTCGACGGCTGGGCCTGACAAGCGGGCGTTGGGGGGGGGTGACCGAGTACCCCACGTGACTGGTGAGGTGGGTTGCCGGGCGGAAAACCGGGGTTTTCGGGGTTGGATTTGAGTTCTCGCGGGGCGAGGCGAACAATCAAACAGAGTTCACGCGGTCGGAGTTGGTCCGGGTGGAACGCTGCCCGACGCCAGTTGTCCTCCCGTTGGGCGGACTCGCGGCGGCCAAAGTCCTCCGCGACCAGTATAGCAAGCGACCGGGGCCACGGCGTGAGGCCGACGCGGCTGAGTGGTGGTTCAGTGGAACGGTATTTCGGGCGGGGCCCGTTCGGTGAGCGAGACGCGTGGGGATGAGGGTCAATATGAGGGGGTGATCAGCAGGGAGCATGAGGGGGCAAGCAACAGGGGGCAGACAACACGGACGAGCGGGGGGGGGCGGAGAAGAGGCAGGTAACCGGGAGCGCGAGATCTCATCTGATACAGGACGTCATCTGATACAAGGCGCCGGCTCCCGGATTTGGAACTCAGGTTTACAGCCGGGGAAAAAACCGTAGCGCTCGCTTTCAAGCCGCCTTGGAGCGGGGGTCGAACGGTTTCGTCGCGGCTTTTTACGGGTTGAGACACGTTCGCTGTCCAAAGTGAGGCAACAGCTGTCCAAAGTGAGGCAAACCATGGGACGAGCGTTCGCGGCGGCCGTGGTTGAGGAAGACGCGGGTGGCCATCCGCGGGAAGAATCCATGGGGATTCAAACGGCGGAAGCGGACTCTGTTCGTGGGGTTCAGCAAGGGCGTAGTGGACGCGTTTTCCGAGGATTTCGCGAGGATCGTGCTTGCGAAGGCGAGGTGGATGGTTTCTTTCCGGCCCAGCGAGGGGTTCGGCTTTTCATTCCGGTGAATCAGCTTTTCAGGACTGACGTGTAACATGGCTCAGCAAATTCTTATTGATAAGCTTTTGAGCGCCTGCGTGAAGCAGGGGGCGAGCGACATCCATATTACGGTGGGGCAGCCCCCCGTTTTTCGTCTTCATGGCCGGCTTCGGCGGCTGGAAACCAAAGTCCTGGATTCGGACGACACCGTGGCGTTGATGAAGAGCATTTCGCCGGAACGATGTCAGCGCGAGTTGCAGGAATCGGGCACGTCGGACTTTGGCTTCGCCTTCGGTGACATGGCTCGGTTTCGTGTCTCGATTTTCAAACAGCGTGGCGATGTGGCGATGGTGCTGCGCCAGATCCCCACCGAGAAGCTTACCCCCGAGCAGCTCGGACTCAACGAAGTGGTGACGAAGCTGGTCATGCGGCCTCGCGGGCTGTTCTTGGTCACCGGTCCGACGGGATCGGGAAAGAGTACGACGTTGGCCAGTCTCGTTAACTACCTGAACGAGAACGTGGATCACCACATCATCACGATCGAGGACCCGATCGAGTTTTATCATTATCACAAGAAATCGACGGTCAACCAACGGGAGGTCGGAGTGGACGTACCGGGTTTCGCCGAAGCGATCCGCCGCGCGTTGCGGCAAGACCCGGACGTGATTCTGGTGGGGGAAATGCGGGACTTGGAGACGATTGAAGCAGCCATTACCGCGGCGGAAACGGGGCACGTGGTGTTCGCCACCTTGCATACGAACAGTGCCCAGGGCACGGTCAACCGGATTATTGACGCCTTTCCGGGAAATCTGCAGGACCAGATTCGCACGCAGCTATCCACGGCGCTGATTGGCATCGTGGCTCAAACCCTGTTGCCGAAAATTGGTGGCGGCCGCTGCGCGGGCTTCGAAACACTGGTGGTCACGCCCGGCGTGGCCAACCTGATCCGAGAAAACAAGACGTTTCGAATCAATTCCGCGATCCAGACCGGCGCCAAGTTCGGGATGCAACTGATGGACGACGCGTTGTTCAATCTGTGGCGGGATGGACAAGTCACCGTCGAGGACGTGTTGGCCAAGGCGTTGCGGCCGGATGACCTGGCGCAACGAATCGTCAACTACAAGCGGGACGTGCTGGAACAGGAAGAGGAGGACGTGGACGAGTTGACGGGGCTCAAGGCCTGAGGGTCGAGAGTGGACCCCAGCGTTGCAAAAAAGTGTGATGCCACGCGGCTTGTCCCGTGGTCATTCACGTTCTTTGCTACGCTTGCATAAAGACGGCGTAGGACGGGTCTCCAGGCCCGTCTTTTACAGCGCATAAATGTCTTTTTGCGGTTGTTTGAAGATCTCACATTTCGTGAGATC
>JBNJEM010000604.1:0-4875 GCA_051745935.1 Planctomycetota bacterium | reverse complement strand
TCGTGAGATCCGCGGACACCAGATCAAGTACGATTTCCTACTTGAAAAGACGGGCCTGGAGACCCGTCCTACATATACTTTTTGCAACGTTAAAGTAGATATGCCGGTCGCGGATGACTTGCTTCGCCGCGAGTCCGACCAACGGGAGGACGGCTTGCGCCGGGCAGCTTTCCATCCGGAAAAATCCAACCGCCTGAAATATAACTCAGACTGAAAACCAAAGGGACAAGTCCCACGGGGCAAGCCCGTGGCATCCTCGAGTTTATGCCCATCGCTCCAGTAGAAAAGAACATGATGCTCCAGGGGGCACGCCCGTGGCATCCATTTCCGTTTGCACTTTGAGTGGATAAGCGGCCACGGAAACCGGTGAAACACTGTCAGCACATTTGGTTCGTTGTCGGGAGGAAAATGAATGAGATCATTATTGAAGTCACTTGCTCCGTGGGCCCTGGCGTTATCCTTGGGGGCGGCCGATCTCCAGGCCCAATCGGAGACGGGGCCCATGGCGACGCCGCGGGTTCAATTGAGCGACGCGGAGAGGACGTTCGATGAAACCGTGCGCGCCTTTGAACAGCACTTGTATGATGCGGGGGCCTTTTCGGTGGATGGCACGAGCGACTGGACGTACAGCGGTGACGGAAGGCAATCAGAGGGTACCAATCTCTACCACGTGGCCGTGCAAAAGGGGGGAGAATATCGAATTGAAGCCGGCTCGGCGGAACGAGGCAAAGCTCAATACATCTGCGTGAGTGACGGTCGGCAGGTTATTCGGCTCCACAAACCGGCGAACTACTACAGCCAAAAGCCAGCGTCCGCGACGCACGATGATCTGCAACACGATAGTTTAACCTTGCAGACCTTGTCCGGCTCGGGCGTGGAATTGCTGATCCGTCCCCAAATGCGTGCTCAACTAATTGCTCGGATATCGGATATTCATCTGGTGGGCAAGGAGATGCTGGATGGACGGGAAGTGACCCACATGAAGCTGGATTTGGTTGACAAGCGGGTCATGGATGTCTGGTTTACCACGGAAAAGATCCCCATGCTGGTACAACTGGCAACCACTGAAAAGATCCCCATCAATGAGCGGAAGACGGTTCAATTGGTTACGACTAGCAAGTTCAAGTGGAACGTTGGGGGACCACTGCCGGCCGCGACGTTTACCGTGGATATCCCCCCGGACGCACGCGGTGTGGATAATCTGTTGGCTGCACTACGCGATGGAGATATCCGGCAATTGCTCGGAAAACCGGCGCCACTCCTGGAACTCAACGACACGAACGGCGCAACCAGGCGACTGGCGGAGTATCGGGGCAAGAAAGTCATGGTACTCATTTTTTGGGCCAGCTGGTGCGCCCCCAGTACCAACAGGATGAATAGCCTCAACGAATTCGTCGCTGAAGCGGAGAAAAAAGGAGCCGTCGTATGGGCCATCAATCTCGGTGAGACGTTGGCGCAGGTCAAGAAGTGCGTGAAAGAATACAAGTACACCGGATCCGTCTTGTTGGACCCTGAAACCAAGGCTTTGGACAAGTATCTCTTCGGCCAGCTCCCGATGACCGTCCTGATTGGAAAGGACGGCACCGTGCAGGCATTCCATAGCGGCAGCACGGAGGAAGCGCGGCACCGGATCCGCCAGGATACCGCCACGCTGCTCGAGGGAGAAAAACTCGTGCCTGTCTCGCAGCCATAGAGCGCTTTGGCATTCCATCGACTCACGCGCCGCCCGACGTCGGCGCTAGGTCAAACGCCGCGCGTCGCCCTCATGGGCGAGGGACGAACACGGGACAAAGGCGTCCTGTGTTCCTCGCCCTTCGCCAGGTGCCAAGCTCGGGGCTTCGGCTAGGAGATTCGGAGCCGGAGATTCCGCGAACCCCCAGGCTCCAGCCCCGCAGGCATACCCCTCGGACGGGTTATTGCGGTCTGGTTTTTGGTGACTTTTTGCATCTTCGTCCCGTTTTCCTGTTCCATTGCCGAGCGGAATTCCCGTATATTGTATTGCTACAATATGCAGGTGTTTTGAACTGTTTGAGCGGGACAGGCTTGTCCGAGGGCGGTCTTCAGACGGGCCAATGCTCATCCTGTTTCTCAGCTGGTAACGAGACTCAGCGGCCGCTTCCAACACGCCTTTGTTGGCGGAAAAACGAAATGGTTCGGTCAGGGCTTTTTACTTTGAGGGGGGGGCCTGTTCCGGGAAGCGCCATGTTTGCTGTAACGGATTACACCGGTCGCGGATGACTTTCTCCGCCGCGAGTCCCACCAACGGGAGGACGGCTGGCGTCGGGCGGCTTTCCACCCGGAAAAATCCAACCGCCTGAAATACAACTGGATTCGCGTGGAATTCAGAGTTCGCATCATATTCGTTTGTACTGTATTTGTCGTACCGCATCTGTTCCTTGTCGCGTGACCCACTTAACGGCAGGAGTATTCTTTTTCCTTCAGCGCGGCCATGAATGGGGCGACGTATTTCGGGGATCAACGGCGGACGGGTGATGCATCGCGTCCGCCTGCGGGTCGCGTCGGGGTCATCGGACGTGGCGATTCCCCGTGTTCGGGAGAAGACGCGGCGCGGCAGGACCTAACGTACCATGGAGCCTGACTCGTGAACACAGCATCTAATTCTCAGCAACCATCGTCCCAACCCCAACGCGCTTCCTCGGCCCAAAGTTCCCAGTCGTCCACGGAGGGACGTGGCGCGGGAAGGCCGCCGAGAAGTTCTCGTCAACCCCGAACGTTGCAGGGCCTGCAACGACGAGATTCGCGGGAGCGGACTTCCACTGAAGAGGCCGAGGGCCCGCGGCGTCTTGTTTCCCTGGACGCCTATCGCGGTTTTATCATGATGGTCTTGGCGGCGGGGGGATTCGGTATTTATAAACTGACTCAGTTGCCAGCCGATGCCGCGGTCTGGAACCAGCTTGACTATGATCTCTGGCAGCAGATCGGATTTCACTTCACGCATCCGGCGTGGATCAGCCAGTTTGATTTGGCTGCCGTGCCGGGGATTGGCGTTGCTTTCTGGGACCTGATTCAGCCTGCATTCATGTTCATGGTGGGCGTGGCGATGCCCTATTCTTATGCGCGGCGCGAGGCGGAAGGGCAAGGATTGGGAAGACGCATCTCGCACGCGCTCAAGCGCGCCATCGTTTTGGTTTTGCTCGGTGTGTTCCTCCGCTCCACCGGCGCTTCTCAAACCATGTGGGAGTTCTTCAACGTATTGGCGCAAATTGGGCTCGGCTACCTGTTCGCATATATACTCTTGGGACGAAGGTTTTGGGTTCAATTACTGGCGCTGGTCGTGATTCTGGTTGGATATTGGGGATTCTTTTACAGCTACACGCCGCCGGAGGATTATGACTATGCGGCAGTGGGGGCCACCGATGATGAAATGATCTTGACCGGTCGGTTCGCGCCCTGGTCCAAGAATGCGAACGCCGGCTACAATTTCGACGTGTGGTTTTTGAACCAGTTTCCACGTCCGCAAGGTGACGAATTCGAGTACAATCCAGGCGGCTACCTGACGCTCAACTTCGTCCCTTCCATTGGCACCATATTGCTAGGCATCTTCTGCGGGCAGTTGTTGCAAAGCGAGAAACGATGGTGGCAGAAGTTCCTGTTTCTGGTGATCGGGGGAGCCGTCTGCATGGGGCTGGCGGTCCTGGCGGGGCTGTACGTCTGTCCAATCGTGAAACGCATCTGGACGCCATCGTGGGTGCTGTTCAGTGGAGCTTGGGTCATTTGGATGCTGGCGGCGTTCTACCTGGTGTTCGACCTTTGTCGGCTCCGCTGGCTCGCTTTCCCGTTGGCCGTCATCGGCGTGAACTCGATCGCCATGTACCTGATGGCACAGTTGCTCCGCCCGTGGGCGACCGAAACCGTCAAAATTCACTTCACCGGAACGCTGCAGCGTCTTGAGGATCTGGTGGGCGTTGACTTTTTGGCCCAGGGAATGTACGCGCCAATCGTTTGGCCAACCGCGGCATTCATTGTCTTCTGGCTGATCATTTGCTGGATGTACGGCCACAAGTTCTTCATTAGGGTTTGACATCTCTGCCTCGTGGGTGAACCAGATGGCAAGCTACCGCGCCCGCGTCAATCCGTTTCCGGGACCCCCACGAGCTCAACTCGTGGGGGCCGGAGCGTGTTGGGCTGTTGAGCGTTTTCCGCGTCGCAACCCCGACGAGTCGAGTAGCCGTTCACGGCCGGAGGCCTTGAACGGCTACGTATCGTCTCTCTGATGAGTCCGGAGCGCGGAGGGAATATCGAATATCGAGCAAGGAATTTCGAATGATGAAGTTGGGCAGAATACGGGGCAATACCGGTGAACCATGTACTCTCTGAAGGCTGTCTACTTGCAGTTACCGGCGTTGATTAGCGGTTGTTTTACTCCCGACCCGCGAACGGTTACCGAGTCGAAGCCATGCGGTCCAACTTAAACGCTTATACCGGTCGCGGATGACTTTCTCCGCCGCGAGTCCGACCAACGGGAGGACGGCTTGCGTCGGGCAGCTTTCCATCCGGAAAAAATCAACCGCCTGAAATATATTTCGCCCCTAACTGTCTAAGAGCCCATTTTGTTGCACCTTGCATCCTTGCCGGCGTCGAATCGAGGACTTCGGGGACCGAAAGGACCAAAGGGAACACGGCGGACGGGGCTCACGCGTGAAAAAAGCCGCGCGGCGTCTTCCGTTTCTTCATCCGTGGATCCGTACTGCCATCTTCGGGCCGATCACGGCACCGGGAGCACCGCTGATGAATCGTCAGGGCGTGGGTGGGGAGATGTCGAGTGTTTGAAACGAGGACGCGCAACAAATGCCGCAAAGCCACTCCTTCTTCAGTCAACGTGCGAATCGAGCCCGGGAATGTTACACTGTGATG
>JBNJEM010000603.1:0-4889 GCA_051745935.1 Planctomycetota bacterium | reverse complement strand
CGTAACTCGAGGGCGGGCACTTCGAAGCGTGCCCATTGCGTTCGGGCGATGTGGTCGATGAAGTTTTCGGCTGTACAAGACGGACGAGACAGGCGGTCACCACGCATACCGTGCAACGGTGAATCACCCGAGGTGTTGGGCGGCCCCGGACTGAGCAGGATTATCTTCGGACGTCGGGCAATAGAACCAAGGGAGGGTTGGATCTCCCCTACGATTGCAAAGGATGGGGTTGAACCCACTGGATGTTTCTGAACAGTTAGAAAGGCAACAAATGACACATGCACTCATGGACATGGCGACGCCATCGGACGGCGAGATGAGTTTCGACTATGGCGACATGGCCGCGCGACGATTCCTTGGTCCGTATTCAGAGCTCGAAGAAGCTGGCACACTGCAGAACTGTCATTTTATCTTGTATTAGCAGAACCCATGTCGAGCGAGGCGCGTGTGTCCCGGTGTAACAACCAGTCGACTGGTTGGAGGTGGTCCAACCTCGGATCCGCCCGCGTGAATGGATCCATTTTGGGGGCCATTTTAGGGGCTGGCCCTTCTGGCCCTTTCTCGTTTCGCGGTACGGGCCGCGCAACGCTCATGTTGCGTGACCTGCTTCATTCGGCCCGCACGATCTCGTCCATTTCATTCCCTACCGTCCGGTGCCATTGCTTCGCCCGCCGTACATGGTCCATTCGATTGGCCATCGACTTCTCCGAATGCTCGCCGAAGCTCGCGCACCCCCCGCTGGAAATCACGGTCTAGTTTTGGGTGTCTGGTTTTGCGCCCCTGAAGGGCGCGTCGGCCAGCCGCCGGGTGTTCAAGTAGCCAACCTCTCCCGGCTCGCGTTCCGGCCGGTCATTGCCACGGTTGTACGAACCGGTCCGTGGCTGGCTGAACGCGTTGCTCTGGCAACGACGCTGACGCAACCTCGTCATTTTTTGACGCCGACGCCAGCCTGTTGTCGCAGTGCGCGCTGTTCGGGCCACGTATCGGTTCAGCTGCTTGCTTTCCGCGTGCTTCCCCTCGCTCTGGTGACGCGATGCCCTCGCGGTTGCCACGGTTCTTCCGTGCACTGGCCTTTTCGCTTGCCTTCCCCGTGCCAGAATCCTTGACAAACCCCGCAAATTCACACCGAAAATCAGAGTGTCTGCTCCCGCCTCCGCCGTCGTGGCGGCAGGTTTACCCCGGGTGCAGACCGATATCTCGAACGTTTTCTCCTGGCTCCCTGAGGACTCAGCGGCCCGGCGGGACTTCGACGAGTTTATCGAGCGATTCGGCTCCGACGACACGCTCATTTTAATCGCGCCGGAGTGCAAGCTGTATAGCCCCGAATTAGCGTCCTTGGCGGAGCGGATCGAGCGATTGGATGTGGAAGACCTCTTCGCGTCCGTTCTAACCGGTGCGGATGCGGTGGAGCGTGCTGTCGAGGCCGGAGTCGAACGCGAGGAATCACTACGCCGGTTCGAAAACGTGCTACTGGGCGCAGACCAACAAAGTAGTCTTCTGGCGACACTAACGCCTAAAGGTCAACGGAACCGGTCTGCGGCGGTCACTGTTGCCCGGCAAGCGATCCGGGAAACCGACGGTCTATCGTTGGATGATACGGTGATCGGGGGACTGCCCTACCTAGCTGTCGCCACGGGGGAATTGATCGGCGCGGCACGTGACCTGATCATCCCAGCATGTCTGGTCGCTACCCCCTAAGGACTCGTTCAGGAATAAGTGGCGGATTTTGGCGCGGCGAGGACAACACTGGCAAGGAAGGCGAAGCAGGCGTGGTCTATGCGTCGATGCAGCCTGACGCCGTCCAGTCGCCGCCACAGCTCGCCGTAAATCGGCCAGTTATTCCTGGACGGGTCCTAAGCTAGATTGTCTTTGGCTTGATAAACAACACGTCACTGCGATCAATCCATCCTTTTCTCATATCCACGCGAAACCAACCATCGCCGTTCTTTCGCTGAAAACGGAGCGGCGAGCGGGGCCCGAGCTCTTTTAAATCGTACTCCGCCCAGGTCTTCCCCAAATCCGGCGATATCATCAACCCCGCGGTGAATGGTGACGCCGGGGCATATTGGCCCGCGAGAATCACATTGTCTTGAATGATCATGTTCGCGCATTCGTATTTGGGATCAAACAGCATCGTGTGGGCGGCAGGATTGCCAATGTCAGCAGGATCGCACCGAAAGATACCCCGGTCATGTGGCTTGGGTCCATTCGCATCGCTAATGAAATACAGCTGACCATCCACAAAATTGATGCCGCCCGACTTGTAGCGTGAGTTCAACCGATTCGATACGATCACCTCCCAAGACCATCGATCCTGAGCCGCATTGTAAGTCCCCCTCAGCCAATGACACTCGTAACCTTCGGCGCGATCGTGATCGCCAGTGCAGGCATAAAACGCCTCCTCCAAGGGGTTATAGGTGACGCAGTGAATATGACGGCAAAAGACTGGATTGTCTGAATCGCCCAGTAAAGTGCCCGTCCCACCTCCGCCGGGCGCCCCATTGTCACGGTGGTATGGATTTTGCCCAAAGGCATAGGCAATCTTCACGGACTCGCCATTATCGGCTGAATAGTAAATGTTCGGAGGCGTCGCACCCCCGTCAACATTGCAGTAGTTGCCCCACACCAGCATCTCGCGATCGTCCACCTCCCACGAGTTAACACCGGTCAGACTCAGAAAGTACCAACCAGGCTGATTGGGATTCTGGGGCGTGTGAAGCACATAGTCCGTGCCATCCCGGTTCTTTAGCGTGATCTCGCAATAAGTCTTCAGATTGTCCGTGCTGAGGTAGATCTTTCGACGCGTACAGAACAGAACATTTCCGTTCCGAAAGACATGGCTGAATTTGACGTTTTGTGCGTCTGGAAACTCCGCGCGGTGCGGCCAGCTATGGCCATTGTCTTCCGACAGCATCACGCTGTCGTTCGAGAAGCCAAAAGCCTTATCATCGCTCTGCGAGTAAATATAGGGCCCGTCTGGCTGCAGACGATACCAGAAGTGATCTGTGGAAGACGCTTCCCCCGGCGTCACCGTCGCGTCGGCCAACAGCGGCCTGCCGCCGCCTAGCAATACGCCACCAGCACTTGCCAACGTTGCATCAAGGAATCGGCGTCGAGTCAATCGCGTGTTGATGGTCATGGTCTTCGGTCCTACGTGGAATTAGCTTCATCTTTCCGCCAGCTTGCTGGCGACTTTCTCCAAAAACGCCACCGATGCAGCATGAATCGACGGTTCGCTGTCCGCCGATCGTTCCCATTCGATTCCAAAATATGGTTTTAGTTCCTGGCGTTTTACTTCGATGAGAATTTCCTCAATGCGGCCTTTCCCTTGCCCCCAAATCACGTCCTGAGCCTGACCAGATCCAAACTGATCCAGGTCTTTGAGATGGAAAGTCTTGACGCGCGGCCCAACCAGTTTAAGCATTTCAACCGGCTCCAGGCCCGAGCGACACCAGTGCCCCGTGTCACAACAAAATCCCATTCTCTCGGAACGACCTTCAAGCGCCGCCACCCCGACTTCCGGGTTCCAGTAATGAGAAGGCTGAGGATGATTGTGCAACGCGAAGTCAATCTTGTACTCCTGCGTGAGTTGTTCGACCGTGTCGAGCATCGCTTTGGGAGGCTCGCTCACAATCACCTCAATTCCCATCTCCGCCGCGAACTCGAACAGTGCCTGGGCTGATTCCGCGTTACCCAAATCACCATAACAGCCAATCAATCGAACTCCACAGTCAGATGCCTTCTGCTTGAGGCTGGTCCGCAAAGTCTTCGACAACTGTGGATTGGGCTTGGCGTCTGGATGCTGAGGGCTAAGGGACTGCCACGTGAACAGCTCGGCATACGATAGACCGACGCGCGCGATCCTTTCCAACGCTTCGAACAGCGACACACCACGGTATGTGTAGGTCGAGACACCAACTCTCCAGCCAAGGTGATCTGCGGCCGGCGTGCCCTTGACCAACGGCTCCTCCGCATGGGTTGCCTTCTGGGTAAGATCGGTCAACGTGCTGGCAAGTCCCACGGCAGTGCCGCCGGCCAGAAACGTCCGTCGAGTAACTCGCGTCATCAGCGTTCCCCCTCTGCGATCGTCTCAAAACATTTCTGTCACTGCCGCAGGCTGGGATCGATCCAGTTGCCGAGCGCACAGCCTCGGTTCACAAGCTGGGCGACTCAAGGCCAGAGAGTATTGATCGCCGCCACACTCTCGTCAACGAAATCAAATGGCGAAATCAAATGGGTCAGGCCTCTTTGATTGCCTCTTGGGACAATGGTCGGACTCTTTGACGGCCACGCGGAAGCATCATTGATTCTAAATTGAGCCTTCGTGCGATCGAATCCACCCAGCCCGCGTCTCCCAATGGACGGCCACGCTCTGCGCATAGCCTTACGGCGTCCAGCTCTTCTTGTGCAAGCGGTTCGTTGACACGAGCCACCCAGTTCGGTAGGCGCGGAATCGGCCAGGACGAAAGTAGTGTCGGCTCGGGTTCCGTCGATTAAAGCCAACACCATCGTGATCCCCAGCGCCAATCCTCTGCTCTGGCGACAAGGCCAGCTCGCGACGCGTTTCGCTCGACATACCGACAGACAACAAAGAAGTGTTCGTCATCTTGAATCGGAAAGCTCTGATAACGCTGTTGGTAGACATGGCCCAGACCGCTGGTATCATAGTGAGCATGATACCGCATCGGAAGGGGAAAGGGGAGTGGGACATTTTTGCCGTCTCGGCTGGAGAATATGCGGGCATCGTTGCCCTGGACGATGTCCACGGGGCGTTGTCCGCCGGCTTGGGAGGCTTCGTCGCCAGCGAAGGCGCCGTCAACGTCCACATGAGCACGGGCGAGGATCTTTCGGTCTACGCCTTCGGTAACGTCCACGGCCGCTACCACGCC
>JBNJEM010000602.1:0-4895 GCA_051745935.1 Planctomycetota bacterium | reverse complement strand
GCGGAAAACACGGTTTTGTTTCCGGCTGTAATTCATGATCCGGCTGTAAAACGTTTATCAGCATTTCCGAAGAGAGCTTGGCTGCCTATGTCCTCCGAACCCGACATTCTGTCACGACTAGTTGGAAGGAACAATGGCGAAACCTCGGATCACGATCCTTGGGAGTCGCTGGCTGCTACCGGTCCGGCACACGAACGGGGCGTCGACGAGGAGAGTGACGAGAAGTTGAACGGATTACTGCAGCGGATCAACACGTTGACGGAAGCTCAGGATGGGGGGAACGGGGAGACGGGGGCGGGCGGCGAAGCTGGGCAAAAGCAGGACGCGTTTATCCCGCGGGAGCCCGGGTCGCTACAAGACGCCGGACTGTCAAAAAGCGAAGTCGAATCGTTGATTCTCAAGCTGATGCTCTCTCGTGGCGACCTCGTGGGGCGCGACATTGCCGCCCATATTCGATTGCCATTTGTGATGCTTGATGAGCTGTTGCGACAAATGAAGGCTGATCAACTGGTCGTTTACCGCAGCTCCGCCGCCATGAATGACTATTTGTACCAGCTGACGGATCTCGGTCGCGAGCGTGCTCGACGCCACTCGGAACATTGCACGTATTTCGGTGCTGCTCCGGTCACGTTGACTTCCTATATTGAATCGGTGCGGGCGCAGTCGCTGGACGGACAGCATCCCACCAAGGAAGATTTATTGGGCGCTTTTAATGATTTACAAATCAATCCCAAGATGATGTCCCGGCTGGGGCCGGCGGTTTGTTCGGGAAGGGGACTATTCTTGTTCGGCCCGCCCGGTAACGGAAAAACGAGTATTGCGGAACGCGTGACGGATGCCTTCGGTCAATCGATTTGGATTCCTCGGGCGCTGAGCGTGGACGGGGAGATCATGCGGTTATTCGACCCGATGAATCATGAAGAGGTGGAGTACGAGCGATCGGACGGACTGCTCAATAACAAAGGCGTGGACGACCGTTGGGTGCGGATTCGCCGACCCACCATCGTGGTCGGTGGTGAGTTGACCATGGATAACTTGGAAGTGACTCAAAACCGATCCACCGGGACCAGTGAAGCCCCCGTGCAATTGAAGAGTAATTGCGGCACGCTTGTCATCGATGACTTTGGTCGCCAAAGCATGAGCACGGACGAGCTACTCAACCGCTGGATTGTTCCGTTGGAAAAGCGATACGACTTTCTCAATATGGCAAACGGGAAAAAGGTTCAAGTTCCTTTCGATCAGTTGATTATTTTCTCGACCAACCTGGAACCCCGTGATCTGGTTGACGATGCCTTTCTCCGCCGAATCCCCTACAAGATCGAAGTGACTGATCCGAGTGAGGCGGAGTTTCGCCAATTGTTTCAGTCCATGTGTCCCAGTTACGGCGTGGAGTACAAGGATGAGGTGATTGATTACTTGATCGAGACCCACTATCGACCGGTGGACCGTGCCTTCCGTTGCTGCCAGCCCCGCGACCTGCTGCTACAAGTTCGCAACCATGCTCGATTCGCGAGATGCGCGCCGGAACTGACGCGTGAAGCGATCGATTTCGCCGTCGAGAACTATTTCGCGGTGATGTAGCGAAAGAGAGAGCCCACGTTTACTCAAAGCGTTCGGTCCCGAAATCCAACGTGAGCTGAGGCGTCTCGTCCTGCTTGGCATGCGGGTTCAATTCCTTGAACAACAAGCTTGGTTGGATGTCGCGATTGTGCTGGTATTTCTCGCTGGCATACTCCTCGATATCGCCCGCGATTTGATGATAAAAGATCTGGCAAATCGGTACGCCACGATAGATGCGAACCGGTTGCACGGCGAACATTTCCAGGGTCCAGTAGCCGCAGAAGCCCACGTCGCCAAATCCAGCGGTCACGTGAACGAATAAACCGAGACGACCGATGGACGAGCGGCCTTCGATCATGGGGACCAGATTGTGCGTCTCCGTCCGCTCCACCGTCCGGCCCAAATAAAGCTGGTTGGGATTAAGTACCAGACCGGCGTCGGGGATGGCTATCCGGCGCACGCGATTGCTCTTTCGCATGTCCAGCACGACTTCCTCGTAGGTCAACAGCTCGTCATGGAGCGTTAGATTATAGCTATTGGGATTGAGGTTTGCAGGGTCAAACGGATCAATGACAATATCCTTGCCGATCCTCTCACGGATCAATTCTCCCGACAGGATCATGGTTCGTAACTCCCCTCATGCAGCAGTGATTTCAAGATTCTCCCGCGCTCCCCGACCGATCGCGACAGGCATTCTCCGCCGCGAGTCCGAGCAATGGGAGAACGGACTGCGCGGGGCACCTTTTCCACTGGAAGGTCCCGGCCGGCGGCGGCAAAGCAGGGTCTGGACCACTTCCGAACCGCCGGCGCCGAGTTGCTCGCGTGTTTTCCCTGCCAGCTTCTCCAAACATTCCACGACGCGGCGGCCGGATACTCGCCAGGTCCGGTGTCACGCGGCGACTCCAATTCTGGGACAAAAACCAACCATGCAACAGGTGTCGCACGCCGGTTTGCGGGCTTTGCAAACCCGGCGACCGTGATGGATCATGCGGTGAGAAAAATCAATCCACTCCACTTCGGGCAGGAGATCCATCAGATCTCGTTCAACCCTTGCCGCGCTTGTTTCTCCCGTTAGTCCCAACCGACGAGAGATTCGCCCCACGTGAGTGTCGACGACGACGCCAGTGGCAATACCGAAGGCAGTTCCCAGCACCACGTTCGCCGTTTTCCGTCCCACCCCTGGCAATGCCACCAGCGCCTCCAAACTTTCCGGTACCCTGCCATCATACTGATCGACCAACTGTTGGCAACACGCTTTGATACTCTTGGCCTTGTTCCGGTAGAAGCCGGTGCTTTGGATTACGCTCTCCAATTCCGCCGTTGTCACGGCCGCCAAATCCGCCGCCGATCGGTACTGAGCGAACAAATCCCGCGTTACCACGTTGACGCGTTGGTCCGTGCATTGTGCGGACAGAATCGTGGCAACAAGGAGCTGGAACGGTGTTTCGTGTTCCAAGGCACAGGTGACGTGTGGGTAATCGTTCCGCAGCGCGTGAATTACGGTGACCGCGTGGGACTTCGCGGATGTTGAAGAAGCCATGAAGTATTGATCCTGCCTGATTGACTCCAACGCAGCCAAACCTAGTGGTCCACGGGACAAGCCCGTGGGAGTTGTCCCTTTGGTTTTCAGTCTGAGTACTGAAGCGGCGTTCTGCAAGTCCCGTAGTATAAGCTTTGTGAGCGAGCGTGCGAACCTGGGTGAGCAGCGGCAATGGAAACTTGCGTGTGATGCTACGGGAACAGGTAGCCGTTCACGGGGACCGCTACACGGCCTGGACACGCAAGGCCCGCATGGATGCCACGGGCTGGTCCCGTGGTGGTTCACGCTCGCCGCTACACACCGGCCAGTTACAGCATCGAGGTGGGGACAGGGGTGAGTGCCCGAACGGTTCGGCGGGCCGACGCCCCCCTTCGCTCCCCTTCAACGGTCATATTCCGTATGTTTCACATTGCTTATCTCAAGCGTGTGGGGGTGTCGCGTGGTGCTGGCTGACCGCTCTGACGGATTTCATTCAGGTTGACGATACGCAAGTACGCCTCTAGACTTAGCCGATACCGGTACTTCCGTCATGCCGCGACGCGGTTTCCACGTTTTGCGAATCGGACTACAGAATGAATACGCCCGTTTGGCAGGTCAAGATCCCGATTGAACGGTGAGGGGGGGGGCTTCTTCCGGCGCGGTCATGCCGGGCCCAAAAACCGAGAAAATCATGGTATTTGAGAATGATCCGGATTCACCGATGACGGAAGTCGACCAACCTCGCATCGAACGCGCCGTTCGCGAAATCCTGGCCGCGGTGGGGGACGATCCGGATCGCGAGGGGTTGGCGGAGACACCGGCACGGGTTGCTCGCATGTATGCCGAATTGTTTGGTGGTTTGCATATTGATCCGAAGCAGTACTTGGGCAAGTTTTTCACCGAAAAATACGACGAAATCGTCCTCGTGCGCGACATTAGTTTTTGCAGTGTGTGCGAACATCATTTAATGCCTTTCATGGGAAAGGCGCATATCGGCTACGTGCCGGCCGGGCGGGTCGTGGGATTGAGCAAACTGGCGCGAATCGTGGAAGCCGTGTCGCGGCGTCCTCAGGTACAGGAGCGGATGACGGAGGAGATTGCCGGCTTACTCGTATCGGAGCTCGGGGCGCGGGGAGTGGCCGTGATCATGGAAGCGACGCACACATGCATGACGATTCGCGGGGTTCGCAAGCCTGGCAGCCTTTGTGTAACCTCTGCCCTGAAAGGGGTTTTTCGGTCGAATCTTTCCACTCGTTCGGAACTGATGCAGCTGATTTATGGCGGGCAGCGATGAAGGAGTGGCATGGGGGGCGTGCCGTGACGGCGAGGCCATGTCATGGCCTCGCGTGTTTGTGCAACAGGCGCCCCCGAAGGGAAAGGCGGAAAGAAAGGACGCGTCTTGTTGGGGAAGGCCAGAGAGGGTGCTCGGCGGCCGAGTCGCGAAACGCTGCCTCCCGACAAGCCTCCTGTCCCGTTGCTGGTCCGAGAGCGTATGATGGGGTGGTGAAGTGTGTGAAACGAGCGCCGTTGTTTCCCTGGGGCCGGCGGATCTCGGCGGCGGCGTCGGTCCGTTCCCTCGTTCATTCCACAGCCGGTGATAGAACCTCGCATCCGCTTCCGGAACGTCTTGGGGAGCGGGGAAGTCACGGGGTTTCCTTGCGTTTTTTTGGACCCGTTTGTATCGAACACGACCGCCCATGGACCAAGAACGAGAGCGGATCCAGGCTGATTTGCGCGGGTTGCTGGAGGGGGAGGTGCGCTGTGACGACGTCTGCGTGCAAATGTACGCGACGGACGCCAGCATCTACGAGATCCG